>NZ_JAAQXA010000011.1:0-158373 GCF_012985775.1 Pseudomonas sp. WS 5011 | reverse complement strand
TCTTTGCGGGTCTGTTTGCGCTTACCGGCATACTCGGCGTCGGCGAAGGTCATCTGCTTCATTGGAAAACTCGGCGGGTGGAATCCGGGCATTTTGCCAAAATCAGGAAGTCTTCTTCAGAGTTTCCCTAGGGCAGATTCAACATGCCGACCAATTGCTTCTATTCTTCCCTGAAAGCGATAATCGAGAGTCTCGGCATAGGAACCATCTTCAATGCTCAAAGCCCTTTTTCTGTAGGGTTCGCAGATGGCATCAATTCGGAGAACCGCTTCACAGAGGGCGGCTCTCCAGATCGTAGGGACATACCTAGCGATTGGCTCCGCACCTTTTTCTGTCCATACTCGACAATATAACTCACCGTTTATTGTAGCTAAGCAGTTCTTAGGTAACCGCAGGACCTCCCCGATTCTTAGGCCTAATCCATATTGAAATGCCTGAGTCAGAACCGACAACATATCCATCTGAGCACGAAAGCTGCCATCCCACTGGTCTTGCACTGCCCACTTCAACGCTATGATTGCTTTGACCAATTCTGGAAGCGGCAGTTTATCTCCAAGGGCAACACGGCCATACTTATCTTTCTCTTGAAGATCCTGCGTACCGATGAGGTCAAAATTGCTAACGGCCAAGGAAGAATTAAAGATGAATCTGATAAAATAATTTAGCGATCTACATGCACTAGCAGGTGATTTATAGCGTGTTTTAATGTATTTAAAAGTTGTCATGTAGGAAGATTGATCAAGCCCTCTAAGGTTAACAACACCCTGGGCAGCCATATACTTTATCGCAGCCGATAAGTCCATAACTCGACCGACTGATACCATCTTGTGGTCCGCCCTTCTGTCCCAGAGATAACTTACCAAGAAGACCTTATTAAGCAACATTAACTCTGCATTAGTTTCTCCACGAGCCAGCAAATAAATATTATGCCTTCCGTTATATAACCAAGATAAATCCTCCCACTTTGACCCATTGAAACAACTGAGTTTTGAGAATCTCTGCTCGGCTTTGCTGGCAAGGCGGCTTAGCTTAATCCGAAGCTCCTCATGCAAAATATCCTGTGCCATTATATTTTGCACTCAGACTTCCTTCACATTAATTAGAACCACGTCCTGCCCTTCAGAGTAGGCGATTGCAGCACGGCAACCAGCTATGGCTTGGTCTATAACTGAAACCACATTAGCGGTGCTGACGGTTAGCAAGCGATCTTTTCGCTCTACCAAACCCTCCAAAGCACTTTCATGTGCTACAACATCTTTATTAGGACAAAATCTGTCACACGAATAGCAAGATACCGCCGGTTCCTCGAAGCATATAGATTGAGACGCACACTTTCCTATGACATTGAAATTTCTTGGCTCACATACGTGACTATATATATTATTTACAAGGTCACCTTCTCTCATCCAAGCAGCTGTGAATTGCTTCTGTTCAATGCGACTCAACGTGGCATTTTCTAGAATCTCCCACATTTCATGAGTGAACCTGAAGTAGTGTTTAATGCTATTCGTATCATTGTGATCGAGTAAATCGGCAAGCTCTTCTGGCGAACAACCGGACATTACTGCTTGCGTGCCAACCGTGTAACGAAATCTATATGCACATAAACTGAATTTCTTTCCGGTACGAGGGGATAATGGCAGCCTATGTTCATTTCCCCAAAGGATATAATTAATTTTGCCACTCGACTTTTGGTAGAGTATGGCCCGCTTTGACTCATCTGAGAAATAGTCACTTGACAACCGCTCTGCATCTTCCCAGTAGTGACTTCCTAAGGAATTTCCGTCTCTTTCTAAATCTATCGATTTTGAGTTAATAAGAAGTGGTAGCTCTGCAGGATCAATACCATCGGGATTTTTTGCAGAATCTATGTAAGACTGAATAAGACTTGCAGTTCTTTCCGTGAGTATTCGAGAGCTGAATTGAACTCGCCGATTTCGCGAATCTTGCTTCACACGCGGCACGTTAAGATAATATAATCCGCTCTTACTATCTTTAATAAAATCTTTTCTTTTCAATAAAGAAATTTGTATTGGTCTCAACCCAAAACACAAACACAGATCTAACACCAAGCGAAATTCCAACGGAAGTGCCTGGTTATTAACCTGACCTGACAGTACGGAAACTTCCTCTCTAGTAAATGGTCCTCTGGCATCATCCATTACAAATAGAGCTAAATAGGCATTTTCTTTACCTGAATAATTTCGAAGCTTATGGAAATCCTCATACACTTCAAGTGAAAGATCTTCATAGCCGCAAAGCAATAGAAACTTCAAAAATTCCTTACAAGCAGAGATATATGCTGCCTTTTCTTTATTTTCAAGCACAGAAAGACTTTCCAAGAAGTCGTTGATATGAACTCCTTTGGACATCTCACGGGCAAACAAATCAAGAAATTTATATTTAATTCTAACAGTTGAAGCGTGATATCTCTCCAAGATATATCTTAGATAACTCCTCGCAATCTCTCTTAACTCAAAATCCAACAGATTAAGATACTGTGATGTAAGATAAACAAACTCACCCGTATCATCCGGCAATTTTATTGCAGATCGAAAGCCACCATACTCATCAAATAATTCGATGTCATAGCCCAATCGACTTTTTACAAAAGTGCCTCCCGGCAAAAAATATGAATGTTCATCGTTGCCGGACAACACCCTCTGAATCTGGAGTTCTTTCATTTAATCAACCAGTTGTGGCTTAAGGGCTTCTTGCTGGAGTAGGGCTTGTAACTCGGCAACTTTGGCTTGTATCGATCCTTTAGCATAATGCTCAGGCATATTACTATTCTTAGCCCAACCGCCTGCCGCTTCCTGAATAGGTGCTTTTAAAATCTTACGACTTAAACCACTTTCACCCTTAAACTTTCTATCCAGTGCCTGATTCAAAAGATCATGAAACGTATTGCGAAGGCGATGGGGGCTGAGAAGACCCACAAACTCTGGATATTGTTTTATAAGTTCATTCAGGATTGAATTAGGAGTCTGCACTGAAAGAGGACGCCCATCCCGGTAAGACAGGAAGACATAGCTTGTTGACTGCCAGCCGATGAATTCTTTTCTGACATTCACAATGTAGTGTTCAACTAATGCGGCCAGTTGATCATGCAACACCACCTGCCGGCCGAGTGTTTTAACTGAGGGGGACTCAGCGCGAGGATAATCAATCACATCTTTGTTCTTGACGATGTCGTAATATTTTCGCATTCCTGTAAGCTGGAAATTATTCAGCTTCAACAGTAACGTCTCACCTTTACGATTTCCGCCCAACATCAATAGAAGCAGGAGAATATAATTTCTCCATCGCACCTTATAAATCTTCCAAGGATTTAAATTATTGCTCTCATCAGGGTCAATAATAGCAATGAACTTAGCCTGAAGCGCAGGAGTAAGGCCGATCCTGTCTTTTTTATCGCCCCTGTAAGGGGCTTTCATATACAACTTGAAGCCGGCAGTCATCCTCTCATACGAACGCTTAGCAATTTTAAGTTGCTCCAAGTTTCGAGCGCACCGCCCCTCATAGAACAGCCATAGGTAATCTATAAATTTTTTAGCGCCTCGCATGCGGGCACCATACCAATTCGGATTAACCTGCTCGCCGCTCTGCTGAGCAAAGCCGCAATACGATGAGAAAGACTCAATTTCACCGATAGTAAGCGGATTAAGATTTGCGATGCGCTCAATCAAATCTACTTTTTGAATTTCACAGAACCGATATAGGATCAGAATTGAACTCTGATCAACTCGTATGGTATTTGGCTTCGAGCCATTGTCGAATCGTTGCAAAGCATACGCGCCGGCAAATATATCAACCTGGCTACTTTCAGTTACTAACTTTAGTTTTATACCGCCCAATTTATCGAAGACGACGGTAGTGAGCGAAAAGACTGAATTCTTCAAATGAAACACCGCGCTTTTTTCACGAGCACGGAAGCCTATAGACAGGCTAAATGGGCGTCAATAATGAAACGCTACTGCTTCAATGCGGTCACTTTTTCTTTTAAATACTTAATGAAACACTGTTTCGATATTTTCACTTACCCCAGATAGTACAAAGCCCCGAATCACGGGGCTTTGCAGAACTTATCCACAGAAAATGAAACACTCTCTGTTTAATTTACAGCATCTTTCAGGGACTTGCCCGGTTTGAAGGCGACGGTGTTGCTGGCCTTGATCTTCACCGGCTCGCCGGTTTGCGGATTTTTACCGGTGCGAGCACCACGGTGGCGTTGCACGAAGGTACCGAAGCCGACCAATGCGACGCTGTCCTTGCGGTTCAGTGCATTGGTGATTTCTTCGAGTACGGCGTTAAGTACACGGTTTGCCTGATCTTTAGTCAGATCCGCCTTATCGGCGATGGCGGCGGCGAGTTCCGGTTTACGCATAAATGCCTCTTTACGGTTTTTTGTTGTTGTGTCCGGGCTGCTCTGCGCGAGCAGATACCAAGGCGCGGCAACAGCTCTAGGCTGCGGCAGACTCAGGGAGGATGGCATGCCATCCAGCCCTGCGCCAGTCTTGTCCGACAGTTAAACCAGGCAATTTTGTGGCATATCCGACAGAACGACCGTCATTCAGGCCAAAAGCGCAGGCAGCAGCTTATTCAACGCCAATTTGTCCTGCACGGCCATACCGGTAAGGGCGTAGCCCAGTAGCGCACCGCTGCTGTCATGGCACAGCACCTTGATGTCGGCGCCGCTGCCTTCAACGCTCCACTCGCCTTGCAGGCCGCGCGGTGGCGGCGAGACCACCAGCGGACAGACCGGAGTTTTTACCGTTACTGGCATCGGCCCGTAGCTGACTGCCGTAGGGGTACCGGCCAAGGTTTGCGCCAGTGCGCGGGCACTGGTCATCAGCGGCATAACGTAGAGCAGGTTGATGCCATCGACCTCGGCGCAATCACCCAGGGCGTAGATATTGGCGTGCGAGGTGCGCAGCTGGCGGTCGACCACAACCCCGCGATTAACCGCCAGCCCAGCCGCTGCCGCCAGCTCGATACGTGGACGCAGGCCCACAGCCGAAAGCACCAGATCGCACTCAATCAGCGTGCCGTCGGACAGGTGCGCTTCCAGTGCATCACCTTTGTGATTGAGGCTGGCCAACACCGGCCCGAGGTGAAAGCACGCGCCCAGCCCTTCCAGGCCCGCTTGAACTGCGGCGGCGGCCGCCGGGTGCAACAGACCGGGCATCACCTGTTCGCAGGGTGCGACCAGTTCGACCTGGTAGCCGCCCAGGCTCAGATCATTGGCAAACTCGCAGCCAATCAGCCCGGCACCCAACAGCAGAATCCGCTGCTTACCGGCTGCGGCCGTGCGAAAGCGTGCGTAGTCCTCCAGATCATTGATCGAGAAGATCCCATCGTCGGCATCACCTTCCACCGGCACACGAATCACCTCGGCGCCCCAGGCCAGGATCAGGTCGCGATAAGGCACAGCCTCTTCGCCAATCCACAGCTGCTTGTGGCCAGGGTCAATGCCGCTGATGCGGGTGTGGGTGCGAATTTCCGCGTTGAGCTGATCCGCCATGGCGCCCGGCTCGGCCATACTCAGGCCATCGGCATCCTTGTTTTTGGCAAAGCCGGTGGAAAGCATCGGTTTGGAATACGAGCGCCCGTCGTCAGCAGTGATCAGCAGCAGCGGGGTCTCGCTGTCCAGCTTGCGGAATTCACGGGCCAGGTTGTAGCCGGCCAAGCCGGTGCCTACGATGACGACAGGTGCACTCATGCTGCATTCCTCACACAGGCCGCGCATTGCGGCGGCCGTAATAGATTTCAGGGCTGACGCGGCTCAGACGATTTCGATCATCTCGAAATCCAGCTTGCCGACGCCGCAATCGGGGCACAACCAATCGGCGGGAATATCTTCCCACGCCGTGCCCGGGGCGATGCCTTCATCGGGCAGGCCGAGGGCTTCGTCATAGATAAAACCGCACACCACACACTGCCACTTGCGCATAACCACCTCGCGCTTACTCAGCTCGTTCGAGGGTTTAGTATGCGCACTCACTAAACAAAACGGCGACCCTTGGGTCGCCGCTTGTCACAGCCTGGACTCAACCGATTTCGATCATTTCGAAATCCAATTTACCCACGCCACAGTCAGGGCACAGCCAGTCTTCCGGGACATCCTGCCAGAGTGTCCCGGCGGCGATACCGTCATCAGGCCAGCCTTGGCTCTCGTCGTAAATCAGTCCACAGACCACACATTGCCACTTCTTCATAACTACCTCAGGTGGATCACACGGCTATTGCGCCGGGGAAACTACCGTATATGCGCAGGTGCGCCAAGCCGCCGGGCGATGAATAGCGCGCCATTGAGACCAACCAAAGTCGGGTTGTGCCCGGCGTAGCGGCCAATCGCCGCGCCTTACGTCATCTATCCAGGCGCAAGGCCCATGCTAGACTCGCGCGCCTCTGCCTACGGTGAAACCGCTCGTGCCCCACACCGCCCTCGCCCATCCGCCGCGTTGGCTGACTGCCAGCCAACTGCACCCTGCGCCCACTGCTGCGGTGCGCGACTGGCTATTCAATGAGGATTCGCTGACGCGGCGGCTCACCGCCCTGTCGGCCGATAGCTTCAGCGTCACCCCGCTGCAGGAAGGCTGGCAGCGCCTGCGTAGCGATGAAAGCAACGCGCTGGGCGTGGTCAACGGCAGCCAGGGCTGGGTGCGCGAGGTGTACCTGCGCGGTCACGGCCAGCCCTGGGTATTTGCCCGCAGCGTGGCAGCCCGCAGCGCATTGGAAGGTTCCGGCCTGGCGCTGGACCAACTTGGCAGCCGCTCGCTGGGAGAGTTGCTGTTCAGCGACCGCGCCTTCGATCGCGGCGAACTGCAGGTATGCCGCTACCCGGCGCAGTGGCTGCCAGCGGAAGCCTGCCGCGAGCGCCTGTGGGCGCGCCGCTCGTGCTTTAGCCGTGGCGCGCTGGGCGTATTGGTGGCCGAGGTGTTCTTACCCGCATTCTGGCAGGCCGCCGAGATCGACACGCCGTAAGGTGGGTGTCGTTTTTACAGCCACCTAACAGCCACCATGCTGGATCGATAAAGCGTGATCCACCCTACGCCCGTCTTATAATCAGCCGCACCTCGCATGGAGACGCGCTCGATGTATACCCGCCTGCTGCATTCACTTAATCGCCTGCACCCACGCGCCTGGGACTTTATCCAGCTGATGCGCCTGGACAAGCCCATCGGCATCTACCTGCTGCTGTGGCCAACGCTGTGGGCGCTGTGGGTTGCTGCCGAAGGCGTGCCGAGCATGAAGAACCTGCTGATTTTCGTGTTCGGGGTGATTCTGATGCGCGCCGCCGGCTGCGTGATCAACGATTACGCCGACCGCAACTTCGACGGCCACGTCAGCCGCACCAAGGCTCGGCCGCTGGCCAGTGGCAGGGTCAAGCCGCGTGAAGCGCTGATCCTATTCGCCGTGCTGGTGGCGCTGAGCTTCGTGCTGGTGCTGTTTACCAACGCCACCACCATCTGGCTGTCGTTCGGCGGCCTGGCTCTGGCCGCCTGCTACCCCTTTATGAAGCGCTACACCTTCTACCCGCAGGTAGTGCTGGGTGCGGCATTCTCCTGGGGCATGCCCATGGCGTTCACTGCCGAAACCGGCAGCCTGCCACCGGAAGCCTGGCTGCTGTATATCGCCAACCTACTATGGACGGTGGCCTACGACACCTACTACGCCATGGCCGATCGCGAGGATGACCTGAAGATCGGCGTACGCTCCACCGCCATTCTGTTTGGCGATGCCGACCGTCTGATCATTGTCATCCTCCAGGGCCTGGCGCTGCTCTGCCTGCTGCTGGCGGCGGCGCGCTTCGAGCTGGGCCTGTACTTCCACCTCGGTCTGCTGGTCGCCGCTGGCTGCTTTGCCTGGGAGTTTCACAAGACCCGCAACCGCAAGCCAATGGCCTGCTTCAATGCCTTTTTGCACAACCATTGGGCGGGCTTGGCGATCTTTATCGGCCTGGTAGTGGACTACGCTGTGCGCGGCTAGAAAGAAGCTTTGCCGCGCGCCTGTCATATCGCTGCAATAATTCCGTTATCTAATGCAGCCCATTACAGCGAGATGACCCGAGGCTTGACCCATGGTTGGCAAGAACATCCTGATCGTCGATGACGAAGCACCGATCCGTGAAATGATCGCCGTGGCCCTGGAAATGGCCGGCTACGAGTGCCTGGAAGCGGAAAATACCCAGCAGGCACACGCCATCATCGTCGACCGTAAACCTGATTTGATTCTGCTCGACTGGATGCTCCCCGGCACCAGCGGCATTGAGCTGGCGCGCCGCCTCAAGCGCGATGAGCTGACCGGCGACATCCCGATCATCATGCTCACGGCCAAAGGCGAAGAGGACAACAAGATCCAGGGCCTGGAAGTCGGCGCCGACGACTACATCACCAAGCCGTTCTCCCCGCGCGAACTGGTCGCCCGCCTGAAAGCCGTGTTGCGCCGCGCTGGACCGACCGACAGTGAAGGGCCGATCGAAGTCGGCGGCCTGCTGCTCGACCCAGTCAGCCACCGCGTCACCATCGACGGTAAACCGGCCGAGATGGGTCCCACCGAATACCGCCTGCTGCAGTTCTTTATGACGCACCAGGAGCGCGCTTACACCCGCGGCCAGCTGCTGGACCAAGTCTGGGGCGGTAACGTGTATGTCGAGGAGCGCACCGTCGACGTGCATATCCGTCGCCTGCGCAAAGCCCTCGGCGAAGCCTACGAAAACCTGGTGCAAACCGTACGCGGCACCGGCTATCGTTTCTCCACCAAGAGCTAACACGGTTAGGATGGCCTGCCGGCGCGATGAGCGCTCGGTGAAAAGGATTGATTGGCGGATGAGCTCGAATTGAATCAAGACTGGCGCGGCCCCCTGATACGTCGCTTGTTGCTCCTGGTCAGTGTCTGCCTGCTGCTGGGGTTGATCACTGGCGAATACGCCTGGGCACTGGTCATTGGCCTGGCCGGCTACCTTGGCTGGCACTTGCAACAACTGCTGCGTCTGCACAAATGGCTGCGCACCCGCCAGGGTGACGAAGCGCCGCCCGATGGCTACGGCCTGTGGGGCGAAGTGTTCGACAGCATCTACCACCTGCAGCGCCGCGACCAGAAAGTCCGTGGCCGCCTGCAGGCAGTGATCGACCGCGTCCAGGAGTCCACCGCTGCGCTTAAAGATGCGGTGATCATGCTCGACCGCGACGGCAACCTGGAATGGTGGAACATCGCCGCCGAGAAACTGCTGGGCCTGAAAACCCCACAGGACAGCGGCCAGCAGATCACCAACCTGGTACGCGACCCGCGCTTTATCGAATATTTCGAGAACCACAATTACAACGAGCCGCTGGAGCTGCCCTCACCAGTCAGCGACCGCCTGCGCCTGCAATTCCATATCACCCAGTACGGCAACCGCGAACACCTAATGCTGGTACGCGACATCACCCGCCTGTTTCAGCTGGAGCAGATGCGTAAGGATTTCGTCGCCAACGTCTCCCACGAGCTGCGCACCCCGCTGACGGTGATCAGCGGCTACCTGGAAACGCTGTTGGATAACGTCGAGGACGTGAATCCGCGCTGGCTGCGCGCCCTGCAGCAGATGCAGCAGCAAGGCGGACGCATGCAGAATCTGCTGAATGATCTGCTGTTGCTGGCCAAGCTGGAAGCCACCGATTACCCCTCGGACAATCAACCAGTGGCCGTCGACCTGCTGCTGCTGAGCATCAAGAACGATGCCCAGGCGCTATCCGGCGAGCGCCACCATCGCATCAGCCTGGAAGCAGACCCGCACCTCAAGCTTAAGGGCAGCGAAACTGAGCTGCGCAGCGCCTTCTCCAACCTGGTGTTCAACGCCGTGAAATACACCCCGGACGAAGGCAGCATCCAGATTCGCTGGTGGGGCGATGAACAGGGCGCGCACCTCAGCGTGCAGGACAGCGGTCTGGGTATCGAGGCCAAGCATCTGCCGCGCCTGACCGAGCGCTTCTACCGGGTCGACTCCAGCCGTGCCAGCAACACCGGTGGCACCGGGCTTGGCCTGGCCATCGTCAAGCATGTGCTACTGCGCCACCGCGCGCGCCTGGATATCGCCAGCACCCTGGGCAAAGGCAGCACCTTCACCTGCCACTTCCCGACGCTGCAAGTGGTACGGCGCGGCCAGTAACCGCGCCCCACTTGCAAAGCCAGCTGTCAGCCCCCACCCTTTAGCGGTCATTCACTACCCGAACCCTCTATGGACCCCTCCACGAGTTACGTCGCCAGCAACTATTTCGCCGATTTCGGCCTCGTTCTATTCGCTCTGTTTCTGGTGCTGCTCAACGGCTTCTTCGTTGCCGCAGAGTTCGCCATCGTCAAACTGCGCGCCACCAAGGTTGACTCCCTGGCGGAAAAAAATGGCTGGCGCGGGCATATTCTGCGCACCGTACACAACCAGCTCGACGCCTACCTCTCAGCCTGTCAGCTGGGTATCACCCTGGCCTCCCTCGGCCTCGGCTGGGTCGGCGAACCGGCCTTTGCCCACCTGCTCGAACCGCTGCTGGCGGGTATCGGTATCGAATCGCCGAAGCTAATACATGGCATCGCCTTCTTTACCGCGTTCTTTATCATTTCCTACCTGCATATCGTGGTCGGCGAGCTAGCCCCCAAGTCCTGGGCTATCCGCAAACCCGAGTTGCTGTCGCTGTGGACGGCCGCGCCGCTGTACATGTTCTACTGGGCCATGTACCCGGCGATCTTTCTGCTCAACGCCAGCGCCAATGCCATTCTGCGCGTGGCCGGCCAGGGCGAGCCGGGTCCGCACCATGAGCACCACTACAGCCGCGACGAACTCAAGCTGATCCTGCATTCCAGCCGCGCCAGCGACCCCAGCGACCAGGATATGCGCGTACTGGCCTCGGCGGTAGAGCTGGGCGAGCTGGAGGTGGTGGACTGGGCCAATTCTCGCGAGGACTTGGTGTCCCTGCCGCTGACAGCCGCATTGGATGAAGTGTTCAGCGTGTTCCGTCGGCACAAGTACAGCCGCTACCCGGTCTACGACGATAACAGTGGCGAGTACGTCGGCGTGCTGCATATCAAGGACCTGCTGCTGCACTTGTCCTTGCTGGAAATGCTGCCCTCGGCACTGAAACTGGCTGACCTGATGCACCCTGTTGAACGCGTCGGCCGGCACATGCCGCTCTCCAGCCTGCTAGAACAATTCCGCATGGGTGGTTCGCACTTCGCCTTAGTCGAAGAAGCCGACGGCAAGGTAATCGGCTACTTGACCATGGAAGACGTACTGGAAGCCCTGGTGGGCGACATTCAGGATGAACATCGCAAAGCCGAACGCGGCATTCTCGCGTACCAGCCGGGGAAGCTGCTGGTACGCGGCGACACGCCACTGGCCAAGGTCGAACGCCTACTCGGCGTCGACCTCGATCACGTCGAAGCGGAAACCCTCGCCGGGCTGATCTACGACACCCTCAAGCGCATGCCTGAAGAAGAGGAAGTACTAGAAGTCGATGGCCTGCGCATCATCGTCAAGAAGATGAAAGGCCCGAAGATCGTGCTGGCCAAGGTGCTTAAGCTGGATTGAGGGACAGACTGCCGTAGAGCGTATTTATGATCTCGCGAGTTAGAGCCCTACAAGGCGTTACGTAGTAACAGCCTTCGGCTGGTCAAAAGGACGAGGAAACGGACTGGGCTCGCACGCGAGTGTACTTTTGTACACGAGCATTACTCATTCCACTCGCCATTCGGGTCGCGCTAAAGCGCGTTAGGCGTAAGCGGCTTGCCGAGCCTGTTTTTAACGCAGTAAGGCCGAAGCGCAGCAGATCGTAAGCAGGTTCTTACTCGCCGCCGACGGCGAAATTAGGCAGGCTGTTGACCGGCTGAGCGAAGTTGAACGGGATCGACTCCAACGCCAAGCCAACGTTGCGCTGCACCACGAAGTGCAGATGCGGCCCGGTGCTATTGCCCGTGTTGCCCGAACGCGCGAGCAGGCTGCCAGCGCGCACACGGGCACCTTCACTGACGGTCACCGACCCCTGCATCAAGTGCAGGTAAACACCCATGGTGCCGTCGTCGTGGAGAATGCGCACATAGTTGCCAGACGGGTTGTTGCCGCGCCCACTTTGCTGATTCTCGGTTTTCACCACGATGCCACCGCGTGCCGCAACAATCGGCGTGCCTTCGGGCATGGCGATATCCATGGCGTAACGGCCTTTGGGGGTGAAGTGGCTGTACTGGCCGTTAGCCCCTTGAGTCAGACGGAACGGCCCACCACGCCACGGCAGTGGGTAGCTTTTCTGCGTCGGCAGCAGGCGCGGATCGCCCATCGCATAACGCAACTTGGGGGTATACCGCATAGGTTTGCTGGCATCACGCGGGGCCAGGGTGGCCAAACGGATATTGCTGCGCGGCGGTAATACCCAGCTAATCGGCTTTTCCGGCACGCCGGTGACGTTATCCGTAGCTTCCAGGCGCAGTTCAATCTGCACCGGGGCGTGCAGGTCGTTGCGCACCAACAGGGTTTCACCGGCCTCGTGTTTCTTGGTCTCCAGCTTTACCTGATTATCCAGGCGCTCAACCATACGGTCGCGAAACACGAACACCTGGGCACCGGGCGCGGCCTGGTCGGTATAGGTGACCACGCCGTTAGCATCGGTGTACTTGTAAATAGTCAACGCCGCTACCTGGCCGGCAAGGGTCAACAAACTGCAGAGAAGTATCAGACGCCCTAGCATAACGACTCGGATCTTATGATTTGTCTGTCCGGGCCAATCAGATTAGCAGCCGAACCCATGCGACGCGAACCGGCGCGCCAGGGTTGTGAGCCATCTCGCATGCACCGGCGGGGTAGCCTGCTCAGGCGCCGGGGCTGAAATGCTTCTGCGCAGTTCCCCGGGCGATCAGCCGGGAGATGTAGTCGAGCTTCTGCGGGTCGCGGTCGACGAATCTGAAGGTCAGTTGCAGCCACTCGCTGTCTGGCTTCGGCTCGAAGGCCGCCACGGCATGCAAGTAGCCGTTGAGCCGAGCGGTTTCCGCCGCGTCGCCCTGCTCCAGATCTAGCACCGCACTGTCGAGCACCTGCGGCAGCTCCTCGGTGCGTTTAACCACCAACAGTGCTTCCTTGAGGCTCAGGGCCTTGATCACGCAGGACATGGTGGCGCCGCCGGGTAACCGCAGTTGGCCCTGCCCGCGCCCGCTGGGTGCGCTGGTAGCAGGTGCCTTGGCGGCGGGTTTGCTGGCAAAGGCAGCAGCGGCTTGCACGGCGGCGGGTTTGACGGTATCGGCTTTACCGCCAGTCAGTGCGGACAACGAATCGTTGGCGAAGGCACCGCTGCTGAGCATTTTCGGTGGGGCACTGGACACCAATGCCTGCAGCTTGCCGGCCCGACTCAGGGCCTTTTTCACCTTGGTGATCAGCTGCTCGTTGGAAAAGGGCTTGCCGATAAAATCGGAAACGCCCGCTTGAATCGCCTGCACCACGTTCTCTTTGTCACCTCGACTGGTGACCATGATAAACGGGACGATCTTCAGAGCATCTTGCTCGCGGCACCAGGTGAGCAGCTCCAGGCCGGACATTTCCGGCATTTCCCAGTCGCACAGAATCAAGTCAACCGGCTGACGCGTCAGCATCTGCAGGGCTTTGCGCCCATTCACGGCTTCCTCGATCTGGATACCTGGAAAGTGGTCGCGCAAACCCTTTTTCACCAAATCACGGATAAAGGTTGCGTCGTCCACTACCAGCACGCTGACTTTGCTCATCGGCCACTCCTGTTCTGATGGCCATAAGCATAGTCACGGCTACTGGCCAAAGGCCAACCGAAATGCACCCAATGTCGCGATCAGGTGCATCTTGGCCATCGGGCAATGCGTTCACTGCCCGCAACAGCCGACTCAGCTGTCCTTCTTGGTGCCCTGCACTTCTTCCTGCATGCGGGTCAGGCCGAGGTGCTTCACGTCGGTGCCGCGCACCAGGTAGATAACCAGTTCGGCGATGTTGCGGGCGTGGTCACCGATGCGCTCCAGCGAGCGCAGCGCCCAGATGATGTTGAGCACGCGTGCGATCGAACGCGGATCTTCCATCATATAAGTGACCAGCTCACGCAGAGCGGTCTTGTATTCGCGGTCGACGGTCTTGTCGTACTGCGCCACAGACAACGCCAGGTCAGCGTCGAAACGGGCAAAGGCGTCCAACGACTCCTGCACCATCTTGCGCACTTGGTCGCCGATATGCCGCACTTCCACGTAGCCACGCGGCGCTTCACCCTCTTCGCACAACAAGATCGCCCGCTTGGCGATTTTGGTGGCTTCGTCGCCGATACGCTCGAGATCGATCACCGATTTGGAGATGCTGATGATCAGGCGCAGGTCGGACGCAGCTGGCTGACGACGCGCCAGAATGCGCACGCATTCTTCGTCGATATTGCGCTCCATCTGGTTGATCTGGTCATCGATCTCGCGCACCTGCTGGGCCAGACCGGAGTCGGCGTCAATCAGTGCGGTAACGGCGTCGTTAACCTGCTTCTCGACCAGGCCGCCCATCGCAAGCAGGTGGCTGCGCACCTCCTCCAGCTCGACGTTGAACTGCTGGGAGATGTGCTGGGTAAGGTTTTCTTTGTTGATCATGTGCAAACCCTTGAATTAACCGAATAGCGTCTCTGCTTAGGATGGGCTTGCCATCAGCCGTAACGACCGGTGATGTAGTCCTCTGTCTGCTTCTTGTCCGGATTGGTGAACAGTGTATCGGTATCACCGAACTCGATCAGTTTGCCCATGTACATAAACGCCGTGTAGTCCGATACCCGCGCAGCCTGCTGCATGTTGTGGGTAACGATGACGATGGTGTACTTGGATTTCAGTTCGTAGATCAGCTCTTCGACTTTCAGCGTGGAGATCGGGTCGAGGGCCGAGCAGGGTTCGTCGAGCAGCAGCACTTCCGGCTGAACTGCCACGGTGCGGGCGATAACCAGACGCTGCTGCTGACCACCGGACAGGCCGAGAGCCGACTCGTGCAGACGGTCTTTGACCTCATCCCACAGTGCTGCGCTTTTCAGTGCCCACTCCACGGCTTCATCGAGCACGCGCTTCTGGTTAATACCCTGGATGCGCAGGCCGTAAACCACGTTCTCGTAGATGCTCTTGGGGAACGGGTTGGGCTTCTGGAACACCATGCCGACGCGGCGACGCAGCTCAGCCACGTCTTCGCCTTTGCGGTAGATGTTCTTACCGTCGAGGTTGATTTCGCCTTCTACGCGGCAGCCGTCAACCAAATCATTCATGCGGTTGAAAGTGCGTAGCAGGGTCGATTTACCGCAACCAGACGGGCCGATAAACGCCGTCACACGCTGATTGGGGATAGTCATCTTGACGTCGAACAGCGCCTGCTTCTCGCCGTAGTACAGGTTCAAACCCGGTACGTCGATGGCCACGCGTTCGTTGGCCATGTTCAAGCCCTGGCGGTCGCGGCCGAGGGCCGCCATGTCGATACCGTGGGTGTGTGCTTCGTGCTGCATGGGATGCTCCCTACGCTAACAAATTCGTTAAGCCGCCACGGCCAGTGGGCCGTGGCGCAATGATTAGTGATCCAGCGCCTTGTACTTCTCACGCAGGTGGTTACGGATATAAACCGCCGCCATGTTCAGCACCACAATGACCAACACCAGCAGCAGCGCAGTGGCATAAACCAGCGGCCGCGCGGCCTCAACGTTGGGGCTCTGGAAGCCGACGTCGTAGATGTGGAAGCCCAGGTGCATGATCTTCTGATCGAGGTGCAGGTACGGGTAGTTGCCATCCACCGGCAGGCTCGGGGCCAGCTTGACCACGCCCACCAGCATCAGCGGCGCCACTTCACCGGCGGCGCGGGCCACAGCGAGAATCAGGCCGGTCATCATGGCCGGGCTGGCCATTGGCAGCACCACGCGCCAGAGGGTTTCCACCTTGGTTGCGCCAAGAGCCAGGGAGCCTTCACGTACGGCACGCGGAATACGCGCCAGACCTTCTTCGGTGGCCACAATCACCACCGGCAGGGTGAGGATCGCCAGGGTCAGCGAAGCCCACAGCAGACCCGGCGTACCAAAGGTCGGCGCCGGCGCGGCTTCGGGGAAGAACATACGGTCCAGCGAGCCACCCAGCACGTAGACGAAGAAGCCCAGGCCGAACACCCCGTAAACGATGGCCGGAACGCCCGCCAAGTTGTTTACCGCGATACGGATCACCCGGGTCAGCGGGCCCTGCTTGGCATACTCACGCAGGTAAATGGCCGCCACCACGCCAAACGGCGTCACGATCACAGCCATGATCAGGGTCATCATCACGGTGCCGAAAATCGCCGGGAAGATGCCACCTTCAGTGTTGGCTTCACGCGGGTCGTCGCTGACGAATTCCCACAGCTTGGCAAAGTAGAAGCCGAGCTTTTCACCCAGGCCCATGGCATTCGGCTGGAACGCGCGCACCACCTTGCCCATGCTGATGGTCACTTCGCGGCCATCAACGGTTTTCAGCGTGACGCTGTCGCGATTGAACGCCTGATTAAGGGCGATCAGCTCGGTTTCCAGCACCTTGTACTCGGCATCCCACTGCGCGCGCTCGGCGTCCAGTTCAGCCTGGGCAACATCGTCCAGTTTGCCCTGCAGCTCCAGCTTGCGGGTTTGCAGACGGATGCGCTCCAAGCCGGCGTTGATCCGCCCGATGTCCTTCTTCTCCAGGCGCACCAGCTGTGTGTGCAACTGCTCAACACGCTCAATACGCTCCTGCAGCGCCGGCCAGCTGGCATCACCCTCGGCGACCAACACGCCGGCTTCCTTGACGTTGACCAGGTAGCCGTAGAAGTTGCCCCACTCGCGGCGCTCCAGCGCCGTGAGGTTTTCCGGAGTACGTAGGTTGCTCAGCCATTCGCCGACCACCCAGGTGAAGTCCGCGCCATACACATCGCGGTTACCCACCTTGAACAGCTCGCGGGTCATGAATTCGCCGCCTTCAGCCTCCACCGGCAAACCGGAAGCAGCCAGACGGGCACGCGGCACTTCTTCGATCTGGGTGATCTCGCCGGCCATCACCCGGGCTTCCTGACCAGGGATCTGGTAGTCGGCTTCAACGATATCGGCCGGCCAGAAGTGGCCGAGGCCGCGCACGGCGATCACCATCATCAGGCCAAGGGTCATGATCACGGCGATCGACACTGCACCGGCGTTCATCCAGATCCACGGCGTACCGCTCTTGAACCAGGTTTTCAGGTTGTTCTGTTTCACGGACATATACCTTCCCAAGCCTTAGAGCGAGGCGTACTTGACGCGCAGACGCTGGCGCACCAGCTCCGCCAGGGTGTTCATGACAAAGGTGAAAGCCAGCAGCACCAATGCCGAGAGGAACAGCACGCGGTAGTGAGTACCACCGACTTCCGACTCGGGCATTTCTACCGCCACGTTGGCGGCCAGGGTGCGCAAGCCTTCGAAAATGTTCATGTCCATGATCGCGGTGTTACCGGTGGCCATCAGCACGATCATGGTTTCACCAACGGCGCGACCCATGCCGATCATCACCGCCGAGAAGATGCCTGGGCTGGCAGTGAGAATCACCACGCGGGTCAGGGTCTGCCACGGCGTGGCACCGAGGGCCAGGGAGCCGAACGTCAGGCTCTTCGGCACGCTGAATACGGCGTCTTCGGCAATCGAGTAGATGGTCGGGATCACCGCAAAGCCCATGGCCAGGCCGACTACCAGGGCGTTGCGCTGGTCGAACGGAATGCCCAGGTCATTGCTCAACCACATACGCATATTGCCGTCGAACAGCCAGTTCTCCACGTGACCGCTCATGGCCAGCGACACATAGCCCACCAGCAGGATTACCGGGATCAGCATCGCCGACTCCCAGCCATCCGGCACGCTCAGGCGGATCGACTCTGGCAGACGGCTCCACAGGTAACCGGCCAGCAGAATGCCGATCGGGGTAAAGATCAGCAGGCTGAAGATGCCCGGCAGATGGCCTTCCACATAAGGTGCGAGGAACAGGCCGGCAAAGAAGCCGAGAATCACCGTTGGCAGCGCTTCCATCAGCTCGATCACCGGCTTGACCTTGCGACGCAGCGCCGGGGCCATGAAGTAGGCGGTGTACAGCGCAGCCGCGATGGCCAGCGGAGCCGCCAGGAGCATGGCGTAGAACGCGGCTTTCAGCGTACCGAAGGCCAGCGGCGCGAGGCTCAGCTTGGGTTCGTTGTCGGTGCTGGCGGACGTCGACTGCCAGACGTGGCCGGGCGCGTCATAGTTTTCGTACCAGACCTTGCCCCACAGCGAGCTCCAGGAGATTTCCGGGTGCGGGTTGTCGATGATCAAGCGCTGCAGCTGGCCATCGCTCTCCACCAACACGCGGTTGGCGCGCGGCGACAGAGCAGCCAGGGCCTTACCATCCGCAACGGGCTCAACCAGCAGGGTGCGGTGCGCGGTACTGTGGAAGATGCCCAGGTTGCCTTTGGCGTCCAGGGCAAAGAAGCCCTTGCGGCGCTCTTCCGGGAGAATCTGGATAATCGGGCTATCGGCCAGCTGGAAGCTGCGAATCGACTTCAGCACGGCCTTGCCGTCTGCTTCGCGCACCATAAACCACTGGGCGATGCCGCCGCTGGTGTCACCGATCATCAGCGAGATACCACCGAGCAGCGAGGTGGCGTTGCTGACTTCCAGCTTGCCGTCCTCCAACAGCTTGTAACGACCGTTCAGGCTGTTGCTGCGCATATCGAAGACATCGGCCGTGGCGCGGCCGTTGACCACATACAACCACAGGTGGCGCGGGTCGATGATCAGTGCCTTGATCGGCTCGGCAATCTGCGGCAGGGCGACACGCTCTTCACTGAGGGTAACCTCGCCGGTCATCATGTTCTCTTCGCGGCCCAGGCTCAGCACGTGCAGCTCGGTACCGGTGGAACCCGCCAACATCAGCGTGCCGCTGTTCAGGCTGACGCCCATGTGATCCAGCTCGCGGCCCTGAGGGTCGAGCTCAATCGGCGCTTCGCCGAACGGGTACTCAATGCTCGGCGTAATGGTTTGCACATCATTCGGGTAGCTGAGCTTGTAGACATGCTGGAACACCAGCACCTGGCCGTTGGATAGGCCCAGGGCAACGCGGTTGCTACCTGGCTGGTCCTGGCCGACCGAAACAATCCGGGCATCCGCCGGGATAGGCAGTTGCACGCTGTTCAGCGGCTGCATCTTCTTCGCATCGAAGAACTGTACCTTGCCGCTCTGGTCCAGGCGCATTGCCATCTGGTTCTGTTCTTCAAGAGTCAGCAGCAGTGGCGCGGCGGCTTCATTCAACCAGGCAACCTGCACCGGCTTGCGAGTTTCCAGGCTTGCGCCTTGGAACATCGGCAGCACCACGTAGGCCAGATAGAAAAAGATCAGGGTGATGGCACCGAGTACGGCCATACCACCGATGGATACTGCCCAGCGGGCGAAACGATCTTTCAGCGCGCGGATACGCCGCTTGCGCTGCAGGGCCGGGGTGTTGAAGTCCAGCCCGAGGGATTTGGAGGTGGCGGTCATGGTTTCACTAGCCAAGTCATTCATAGGTAAGAGCGTCTCTGCGCAGCCATGAGCGCGCCATAATGAGTTCTGTCGCTATACGAGGCGTTAACTCTAGCCACTCTATGTGACAGAAAAGTTACAGCGCTTTGACAAAGCAACGCCCACCTGTCGTAAACGAAGGTGGGCGTGCGACTTACTTAGGCGTCCTTGCCTGTACCAGGATTACTCCAGGCCCAGTTCCTTCATGGTTTTCGCAGCCACTTTGCTCGGCAGCGGGATGTAGCCGTCTTTCACGACAACTTCCTGGCCTTGCTTGGACAGCACCAGCTTGATGAACTCAGCATCCAGCGGGCTCAGCGGCTTGTTCGGTGCTTTGTTGACGTAAACGTAGAAGAAGCGAGCCAGCGGGAACTTGCCAGCCAGGGCGTTTTCTTCGTTGGCGTCAAAGGCTTCGCCGCCTTTCTTCGACAGTGGCACAGTCTTCACGCTGGAAGTCTTGTAGCCGATGCCCGAGTAACCGATGGCGTTGATGGTGCTGGAGATCGACTGCACCACGGAAGCCGAACCTGGCTGCTCGTTGACGTTAGCTTTGAAGTCACCTTTGCACAGGGCTTCTTCTTTGAAGTAACCGTAAGTGCCGGATACCGAGTTACGACCGAACAGCTGAATCGGCTTGGCAGCCCACTCGCCAGTCATACCCACGTCGCCCCAGGTTTTGATATCGGTAGCGCCACCGCACAGGCGGGTGCTGGAGAAGATCGCGTCGACCTGAGCCATGTCCAGCGACTTGATGGGGTTATCTTTGTGTACGAACACGGCCAGGGCGTCGATAGCCACCGGTACAGCAGTCGGCTTGTAGCCGTATTTCTCTTCGAACGCCTGAATCTCGGCATCCTTCATCGCACGGCTCATCGGGCCCATGCTAGCGGTGCCTTCAGTCAGAGCGGGCGGCGCGGTAGAAGAACCAGCGGCCTGAATCTGGATGTTGACGTTCGGGTATTCTTTTTTGAACTCTTCAGCCCACAGAGTCATCAGGTTGGCCAGGGAGTCGGAACCAACGCTGGACAGGTTGCCCGATACGCCGGAAGTTTTGGTGTAGCTCGGCAGAGCCGGATCGACAGCAGCAACCGCAGTGGCGGTAGCCACGCCAGCGGCGACAAAAGTCATGGCCGCCATCAAACGCTTAAGTTTCATGCCTTACTCCTAGCAAACTAGTGTTGGATTGAACGGGGCCAAGTATCTGTAGGCCGCATGACGACTGTATGTATGCAATGTGACAGTTAGATGAACGCTGCTGAAATTTTGCCGCAGTCGATGCACTGACGCGCTACGCCCAGGCGGCCAAGTGCCATGGTCGCCCTGCGACTGCTGAGTCGCTATACTCGCAACGCCCGCACTCCCGCGGGCCTGCTGGGACGACCCGCGATAGCCGCAGAGCCTGACTCGCCGCCACCGCCAAGCCCCGCACCGCGCTAATAAAAACAACCGCGCCGCGAGCCTATCCGATGCACGATTTCGAACAGGAAGACCCCATCCCGCAAGGCGACCTGGCTTTGCAGATCACCGCGCTGCCGCGTGAAACCAATGGTTTCGGCGATATCTATGGCGGCTGGCTGGTATCGCAGATGGACCTGGCCGGCACGGCCATGGCCTGCAAGGTTGCCGGCGGGCGAGTAGCCACGGTGGCTATCGATCGCATGGCCTTTCTGGTGCCGGTGGCGGTTGGCGCGCAACTGTCCTTCTATACGCAAACCGTGGAAGTGGGCCGCAGTTCGATCCAGATGCTGGTTGAAGTGTGGAGCGACGATCCGCTGTCCAGCGAATGGCGCAAAGTCACCGAAGCCGTCTTCGTCTTTGTCGCCATCGACGGCAGCGGCCGCACGCGCCCGGTACCAGCGCGGCGCTGATTGCCGATGGTGAAACAAAAACGCCGGCTATAAGCCGGCGTTTTGCTGTGCGCTAAGAAATCAGCCGCGGATGTTGTAAATATCCTTCTCGTTCAGCTCAGCGTAGTCGTACAAACGCTGCAAATAAGCCTTCTGCTGCGCCCACACCTTGCTCGCTACCGGATCGGCGGCGGCGCTGGCGTCGACTACTTCGGCGGCCACTTCCTTGAGTTTGGCCAGCACTTCATCTGGCAGACGGCGTACTTCCACGCCCTCGCCTTTAAGCTGCTCCAGGGCTTCCATGTTCTTCGCGTTGTAATCGTCGAGCATGTCGCCATTCACTTCGCGAGCGGCGGCGCGGACGATAGCTTGCAGATCAGCCGGCAGGGTTTCCCATGCCTTGATGTTGATATCCAGCTCGAAGGTGACGTTCGGCTCTTGCCAGCCCGGGGTGTAGTAGTACTTGGCGGCTTTGTGCAGGCCCAGGGCCTGGTCGTTGTATGGGCCGATCCACTCGGTGGCATCGATAGCACCAGTTTGCAGCGCAGTGAAGATCTCACCGGCCGGCATGTTGACCACAGTACCGCCCATCTTGGTCAGCACTTCGCCGCCCAGGCCTGGGGTACGCATCTTCAAGCCCTGGAAGTCGGCGACGCCGTTGATTTCCTTGTTGAACCAACCCGCGGTTTGCACGCCCGTCGCGCCACAGGCCATCGGCAGTACGCCGAACGGCTTGTAGGTTTCTTCCCACAGCTGCATACCGCCGCCCTTGTGCAGCCAGGCATTCATTTCCTGGGCATTGGGGCCAAATGGCAGGGCGCAGAAAAACTGTGCGGCCGGCACTTTGCCTTTCCAGTAATAAGGCGCACCGTGGCCCATTTCGGCGGTGCCGCGGCTTACTGCATCGAATACTTCCAGCGCCGGCACCAGCTCGCCAGCGGCATAGACCTTGACCTTCAAGCGGCCGTTACTCATTTCTTCAACCAGCTTGGCGAAGCGCTCAGCGCCGACACCTACGCCGGGGAAGTTCTTCGGCCAGGAGGTGACCATTTTCCAGTTGAAGGTTTGGCTGCTCGCGCCTTCTTGGGGCTTACCAGCGGTTTCAGCCTCTTGTTTGCAACCGGCCAGTGCCGTGGCTGCAAGGCCTACGCCTGCTGCTGCGAGAATTTGACGACGTTTCATGCAAAGCTCCTTTATTGTTGTAGTGGTCTGACCACAGGATCGCTGCGGACCCACCGCGCCTGAGTAACATAGGGGTAAGTGACTCTCAAGCCTAGCGGATACGACTAAAGTTGTAGTGCCATTGCCGCACGTGCCCGGGCCTGCCTAGAATCGCCGGCCTGCCTGCCCACAAAGCCCATAACCATAAGGACTCATAATGTCCGATAAACCTCCTCTGCTGCTCGGCCTTGCTCATCTGATCGATTCATTCAACGCCCGTTTCGGCAAGGCCTGCGCCTGGCTGACCTTGTTTCTGGTGCTGGGCACCGCCATCGTGGTGGTCCTGCGTTACGGCTTCGGCATCGGCGCCACCGCCCTGCAGGAAGCCGTGCTGTATAGCCACGCACTGGTATTCATGGGCGCGGCCGCCTGGGTGTTGCAACGCAACGGCCATGTGCGCGTGGACATCTTCTATCAGAAGTTCAGTGCCAAACGTAAAGCCCTGGTCGACAGCCTCGGCACCTTGCTGTTTCTGCTGCCGGTGTGCCTGTTCCTCGGCTGGGCCAGCTGGGATTACGTCAGTAATTCCTGGTCGACCCTGGAAGGCTCCAGCGAGTCGGGCGGCCTGAAATTCGTCTACCTGCAGAAGAGCATCATCCTGGTGCTGGTGATCAGCCTGGTATTACAAGGAATCTCCGACTTGATCAAATTCGCCAATATCCTCACCGGCCGCCTGCCAGCCGCGGAGGTGAACCATGGCTGAGTTGATGGCGATTCTGCTGTTTATCAGCATTTGCGCGGCCCTGATGGCCGGCTACCCGGTGGCCTTTACCCTGGGCGGTGTGTCGCTGCTGTTTGCCGGTATCGGCATCCTCACCGGCACCTTCGATGGCGGCTACCTGAGCGCCCTGCCCAACCGCCTGTTCGGCATCATGAACAACCAGACCATGCTAGCGGTGCCGCTGTTCGTGTTTATGGGGGTGATGCTGGAGAAGTCCAGAGTCGCCGAAGACCTGCTGGAATCCATGTCGCGGCTGTTCGGCACCCTGCGCGGCGGCCTGGCGATTTCCGTGTGCGTGGTCGGCGCGTTGCTGGCGGCATCCACCGGTATCGTTGGCGCCACCGTGGTGACCATGGGCCTGCTGGCCCTGCCAACCATGCTGCGCCGCGGTTATGACCCGGCGATTGCCACCGGCACCCTGGCCGCCACCGGTACCCTGGGGCAGATCATCCCGCCGTCCATCGTGCTGGTGCTGCTGGGTGACGTGATGTCCAGCGCCTACCAACAGGCGCAGCTGAAGATGGGTATCTTCTCGCCGAAGACCGTCTCGGTTGGCGACCTGTTCGTCGGTGCGCTGATCCCCGGTTTGATGCTGGTGGGCATGTACATCCTCTACATCATCGGCGTGGCGATCCTGCAACCGAAGAAGCTGCCGGCTCTGCCGCAGGAAGAGCTGGGCCCGATCGAGTGGGGCAAGCTGATCAATGCCCTGGTACCGCCGCTGCTGTTGATCGGTGCGGTACTCGGCTCGATCCTCGCGGGCTACGCCACCCCGACCGAAGCCGCTGCACTCGGCGCCCTCGGCGCCATGCTGCTGGCCTTCTACAAGGGCAAGCTGAACTTCGGCCAGCTGCGCGAAGTGGCCTACGGCACCACCGAAATCAGCGCCATGGTGTTCCTCATCCTGATCGGTGCCTCGCTGTTCTCCCTGGTGTTCCGCGGCTTCGGCGGCGAAGCGATGATCGAGGACATCTTTGCCCAGTTGCCTGGCGGCGTGCTTGGCGCGTTCTTCCTGGTAATGGTGGTGATCTTCCTGCTCGGCTTTATCCTCGACTTTATCGAGATCACCTTCGTGGTGGTACCGATTGTCGGCCCGGTGTTGCTGGCCATGGGCCTAGACCCGGTGTGGCTGGGCGTGATGATCGCGCTGAACCTGCAGACGTCCTTCCTTACTCCGCCGTTCGGCTTCGCGCTGTTCTACCTGCGCGGGGTCACCCCGGCGTCGGTACCTACCAGCACCATCTATAAAGGCGTGGTGCCGTTTATCCTGATCCAGATCCTGCTGCTGGTGATTGCCTACCAGTTCCCGGGACTGATCACCTGGTTGCCGGAACAGGTCTACGGCAAGTAAGCCTGGCTCCAGCCACAGAACGCCCGTCACTGACGGGCGTTTTGCTTTCTGCGCACAAGCTGGGCTCCAATAGCCTTCTTTATTCTTCCTTCTACGAGTACGCCAATGGCCAGATCCCACGTTGAACGCCTTGAGCTGGATGAGCTGACCTGCTGGCGCGCACGCGTTGGTTCCCGCGAGCTGCTGATCAGCCAGCAGGGTGCGCAGATACTCAGCTATCAGGAAGACGACCAGCCACCGCTGATCTGGCTCAGCGAGCAAGCGGCCTACAAGCGCGGCCAAGGTGTACGCGGCGGCGTGCCAGTGTGCTGGCCATGGTTCGGCAGCCTGCAACGCAACCCGCAGGCGGTGCAGGCTATGCACCTGCAGCCTGCCGCTGCGCCCGCCCACGGCCTGGTGCGCAACCTCGACTGGCAGCTGCAAGGCATCGACAGTCGCGATGATGGCGTCCAACTCGAGTTCATCTTCAACAGCGCAACTCAGCCCCTGGCCGACTGGCCCCACGCCGCCGAACTGCGCCTGAGCATTCGCCTGAATGAGCGCCTGCATATCCAGCTGAACAGCCGCAACCTGGGCGACACGCCGCTGGCCATCAGCCAGGCGCTGCACAGCTACTTTGCCGTCAGCGATATCCGCAACGTCGCAGTTGAAGGCCTGCACGGCTGCCGCTATATCGAAACCCTGGAAGACTGGCAGCAACGCCAACAGGACGGTCTGCTGCAGTTCAGCGGAGAGACCGACCGCATCTACCTCGACACCCCGGCGCAGCTGAGCATCCTCGACCGCGCGTGGCAGCGGCGCATCCAGTTGCACAGCAGCGGCTCAAACTCAGCCGTACTGTGGACCCCCTGGATCGACAAGGCGCAACGCCTTTCGCAATTCGCCGCCGACGCCTGGCCAGGGATGCTGTGTATCGAACACGCCAACGTACTGGACGACATCCGCGTACTGGCCGCGGGCGAGCAACATCAGCTCGATTTGAGTCTCTGGGCTGACCCAGCTGAACGAGAACAACCTGACGAATAGACATACACGCGCTGTACTTACCGCCCCGCTGCCTCCAACGCCTGCGCCAACTCGGTAGCATCAGTAAAACTGCGCTGCCCCTGTAGCTGGCCCTGGCGCAGGTCGAGCCAAAGTACGCTGGCATTGTCCGCCGGGTATCGGGGTGCAATGCGGGCGTCGCGGTCGAGGAGGACGCGGTAGTTGTAGTCGCGCATTTTGGGGATGGCGAAGAGTTTGCCGATGATGCTCGGCATGCGGCTGATATCGGCGAGAAACATGGTGTGGCGCTGCTCCAGATAACCCTTGGGCTTGCCCTGCAGGGCGGCGTCAACGAGTTTGGCGGCGTCCATGCTGCGGGCTACCAGCAATACTTGCAGCTGATCGTCCAAGGTGTAGGCCTGGTCATGCTGATCGAGCAGGGTCCAGGGCGCCAAACGCTCACCGGTTTCCAGGGCCATGCTGGTGGCGGAGAACAGGCACAACAGCAGAGCAATAGCGGCTTTCATGGTGGGCACTCCGGCTTTATAGGTCGTCATCGGTCACCACTCTAACCAGATCCGCCTGCATGGCATATGCAGCATCCGCCAGCTCGTTATTAACCTGTTCGATCTTCAGCGTGCCGCTGACCCATAGCGGGGCGTAGATGTCTTCCAGCTCAATACCTTTTGGGTAGCGCACCAGCACCAGTTGATTGGGCGGTGGCGGCGGCACGTGGATGCAGGCGCCGGGGTAGGGCACCAGGAAGAACAGCGTGCTGTGGCCCTTGCTGTCGGTTTCCAGTGGCACGGGATAGCCGCCCAGGCGCACCGCCTTACCATCGAAGGCGGCGACGGTTTTCGTCGAGTACATCACCGCCGGCAAGTTCTGATCCTGCTGCTTGAGGCCACCGGGGTTATAGAAGCCACTGTCCTGCTCAAGGCCTTGGTGGCTGATCTCGGGCATGTCTTCCAGGGCCTGGCGGTCTTCCGGTGGCATCAACTCCAGCCAATCGGTTTCCGGAAGTTCGGCACAGGCCAGGGTGCTGAGCAGCAGCAGAGGTAACAACAGGTAGCGCATCGGTGGGCTCACAGGGCAGCGAAGTGACAGGGCCTTAGCCCTTTTTAACAGCGCCGTAGATTACCAGCAGCACCACCGCGCCGATTACTGCACCGATAAAACCAGCGGACTCGCCCACCTTGTAGATGCCCAGCGCCTGGCCGCCATAGGTCGCAGCAATCGAGCCGCCGACGCCCAGCAGGATGGTCATGATCCAGCCCATGCTGTCGTTACCCGGCTTGATAAAGCGCGCGATCAGACCGACGATCAGGCCGATAAAAATGATGCCAATAATGCTCATGCGAGCCTCCTCAATGGACGGTGGGATTTACGACCGTTGATCTGACCACGGGAAATGCTGGCAGTTCGCTACTCTTCGGTCTCGGGTGGCACGACACCGTAGCGGTGGTAGATGCGGGCAATCTCGCCACTCTCGCGCATGCCGCGCAGCGTCTGTCCCAACTGCTCATAGAGGGTCTTTTTGTCACCCAGATAGTGACGCTTCGAGACACCGTAATAGTTACCAACGGATTGCTCGTACTGGTAGTCGGCATAGCTGTAGTCGCTGAAGCCAATCTTGTGGAACTGCGCCTCAATGGCTTCGGCATCCAGCACCACCATCACATCCAGGCGCCCGGCACGAAACATCCCGGCCAGCAGGTAGTCGTCCGTCGCCAGGCTTTTTGTCAGGGCACTGTCGCCGTCGAACTGATCGAAATAAGCGGTGCCGCGTTTGACCCCGATCACCTTGCCCTGCAAGTCGGCATAGCTGCGCAGGCTGGCCTGCTGACCGGTCTTGACGATAAAGCGGATGCTTTTGCGCTGGGTGCCGATAGACGGCAGAAAGTGCACGTAGTCCATGCGCTCGGTGGTGAACAACACACGGGGGGCTAGATCAATCCGCCCGGATTTGAGGTCTTCCAGGCTGCGCACGAAGGGCGCGTAGCGCCATTCGATTCGCGCACCGACGCGTTGCGCAGCCGTATCCAAGACCTCAATCAACGGGCCTACGGGCAGCGCGTCGATGGCCTGCATCTCTGGCGGGCGCTCGCGGTAATCGGCGCGCAACACCTGGTCAGCATGACAAAGCGGCAGGTACAGCAAAGACAGCAGCAACAGATACTTCATGACGAGGCTCTTGTGTATGGCCTACGCAAGAGCTTAGTCACAAAGCAGGCTTCAGGCCTTGGCGATCAGCGCCTCGACCACGGCGATCTGCTTATCCAGAGTGGCGCGATCAACGCAGCGCAGGGTGGCGTGACCAACCTTGCGGCCGACCTTGAAGGCCTTGCCGTAGTGATGCAGACGGCAGTCGGCGACGGCGATAACCTGCTCTACCGGCGGAACCACACCGATAAAGTTAAGCATCGCGCTCTCACCGACCTTGGCAGTCGAACCCAGCGGCAGGCCGGCAACGGCGCGCAGGTGGTTCTCGAACTGGCTGCACTCGGCGCCTTCGATGGTCCAGTGCCCGGAGTTGTGCACACGCGGGGCGATTTCGTTGGCTTTCAGGCCGCCATCGACTTCGAAGAACTCGAAGGCCAGCACGCCGACGTAGTCGAGCTTGGTCAGCACGCGGCTGACGTAATCTTCTGCCAGCGCCTGCAGCGGGTGATCGGTGCTGGCGATAGAAAGCGCCAGCACACCGCTGTCGTGACGGTTATGCACCAGCGGGTAGAAGCGCGTTTCACCATCACGGGCGCGCACCGCCACCAGAGACACTTCGCCGCTAAACGGCACGAAACCTTCAAGGATGCACGGCACGCTGCCAAGTTCGGCAAAAGCACCGACTACATCTTCTGGCTTGCGCAGGACTTTCTGGCCCTTGCCGTCGTAGCCCAGAGTGCGGGTCTTCATCACCGCCGGCAGACCGATGCTCGCCACGGCTGCGTCGAGATCAGCCTGCGATTGGATATCGGCGAAATCCGGGGTCGGAATGCCGAGGTCCTTGAACATGGATTTTTCAAACCAACGATCACGGGCGATGCGCAGGGCTTCGGCGCTTGGGTACACCGGGACGAACTGCGAAAGGAAAGCCACGGTTTCCGCCGGCACGCTTTCGAACTCGAAGGTCACCAGATCGACTTCATCAGCCAGCTGACGCAGGTGATCCTGATCGCCGTAATCGGCGCGGATATGCTCGCCCAGCGCTTGCGCGCAGGCATCCGGCGCGGGGTCGAGGAAGGCGAAGTTCATCCCCAGCGGCGTGCCTGCCAGGGCCAACATGCGGCCCAGCTGGCCGCCACCGATTACGCCGATCTTCATTACGCGTCCCTCGGGTCCGGATTTTCCAGTACGGATTCAGTCTGCTCGGTGCGGAACGCCTTCAGGCGTTCGTGGAACTGCGGGTGCTGGTGGCCAAGAATGCTCGCCGCAAGCAGCGCAGCATTGATTGCGCCAGCCTTGCCGATGGCCAGGGTGGCGACCGGAATACCGGCGGGCATCTGCACGATAGACAGCAGCGAATCGACGCCCGAGAGCACTGCCGATTGCACTGGTACGCCGAGTACCGGCAGGTGGGTCTTGGCCGCACACATGCCCGGCAAGTGCGCCGCACCGCCGGCACCGGCGATGATCACCTGAATGCCGCGTTCTTCAGCCTGTTCGGCGTACTGGAACAGCAGGTCCGGGGTGCGGTGGGCAGAAACCACCTTCACTTCGTACGGAATGCCCAGCTTGTCCAGCATCTCGGCGGTGTGGCTAAGGGTGGACCAATCGGACTTGGAGCCCATGATCACGCCAACCAGTGCGCTCATCGTCGTGCCTCTTCTTCATCAAGTGCCCGTAGGCGCTGCAGAAACTAACAAGCCACGCTGGAAACCAGGCGTGGCTTGTTAGGGAATGAATTATGGCAGTGCGGACCGCCAAAGGCCGCGCAGTATACCGTAAAGCCTGGGCTGGCGTGCACCTCGGCGCGCCGTTTGTCGCGGGCCGCCCGCCGCGATGCCAGGCGACACGCCAACGCGGTTCCGGGCCGACGTCACGAGCAGACCTGGCGCACAAATCGCAGCCTGCGGCCTGGCTATACTGGGCGTTCTTTTTATCCACCAAGGACCACACCATGACAAGGCTGTCACTGCTACTCGCCGCTTCGCTATTCGCCCTCAACGCCAGCGCCCTCGAACTGGCCAAATACCCGCAAGTATTCGATGCCGGCAAAGGCATCAGCGTGACCGTCGCGCCCAGCAGCGACGGCAAGCAAGCGCTGATCCAGGTTAGCGGCATCAACCACCCGCTGGATGAAGTGGTGCTACTGAGCACTATCAGCGAGCGCGGCAACGATGAGCGCGATTACACCACCACCCTCGATGGCAGCGCCTACAACATGCTGATCAAACGTCAGGGCTGGGGCGGCGAGCAATATCAGCTGTACCTGCCAAGCACCGACGGCTTCGAGCTGGGCTTCGATGAAACCAAGAGCAAAGAGACCAAGCCGGCCAACCTGCTGGCACTTTATGAACAGCAGAAGAAAAAGGGCATTCAGGACAAGCTGAGCAGTTTCGACCGGGAAAAGCGCGTCGCCGACTTCACTCAGCAGCTGCAGCAGATCGACCAGGACGCCTCGAAAGCCTGTGACACACCGCTGGCCACTAAGGTCGAGTGGAGTGCCATCGACGACGACAAGCTCAAACGCCTCAGCGTGCCGAGTTTCTGCGGTGAAGTGGTCAGCCAGCTGGCCAACCTGTGCCAGAACGGCGATGAGCATAAAGCTGCAGCTAAGGGCCTGAAAACCGTGCAGTGCAGTTTTGCGCAGCAGCTCAAGCTGCGCGAAAACGAGGCGACCCTGACCTTCACCACTCATGAAGAAGCCCCCAATCAGGGCGACTTTATCAACGCCTTCCTGCGTAATCGCTAAATCTGCCTAGACCGCAGCGGCCCGGATCCCGCCCGGTCGCTGCGGTGCCGCGGCATAGTTCTTGCCTCATTCAGGCATTCTGAACTGTTGCGGTTGCCCCGATGTTGCACGCCCACCTGACCACCCTGCATGTGGTTTCACTGATCCTGGAAATCTTTGCCGCGCAACCCGAACTGACCGAGCAGCTATTGGCCGACAGCGGCATTGCTGCGGCTGATCTGGACTGTGCCGACACGCGCATCACCCGTACTCAGGAGCTGCAGGTCTGCGCCAATGCCCTGCAGCTGCGCAGTGATCTGGGCCTGGAGCTGGGCCGGCGCATGCATGTGTCGGCCTATGGCATGGTCGGTTACGCCGCACTCTCCAGTGCCACCTTTGGTGACGCCTGGCGGCTGATGCTGCAGTACCCGGCGCTGCTCGGTACCTACTTCAAACTGGATATGCACCTTGAGGGCGAGCTGGCCTGGGTCAGCGCCAGCGACTACCAGCACGCGCCAGCACTGGAAGTGTTCAACCTGGAAATGTGCCTGGCCTCGCTCAAGCTGATCAGCGACGACCTGCTCGGCCAGCCCCTGCCGCTCAGCGCCGCGCAGTTCCGCTATGGCGAGCCCGACTACAGCGCGCGCTACCCGCACAGCTTCGCCTGCCCGCTGCAGTTTGATGCCGCGCGCAATGCTTTTGCCTTCCCTGCCAGCTGGCTGCAACAACCACTGCCGTTGGCCGATGCGGTGACCCATCGGGAAATGCTCGAACGCTGCCGCAAGCAGAATAGCGAGTTCAACAGCCGCCAGGCCTGGCTCGCGCGCATCCGCCAGCTCCTGGCCGAACAGCTGACCGCGCCACCCGGCCTGGAGCAATTAGCGCAGCAGATGCACTGCTCGCCGCGCACCCTGCGTCGCCATCTGCAGGAGCTCGGCACGCACTATCAGGAACTACTCGACGAGCTGCGCTTCGAGCGGGCGAAAACCCTGCTCGGCCAGGAAGATTGGCCGATCTGCCGGATTGCTGAATACCTCGGCTTTAGTGAAACAGCCAGCTTCCGCCACGCCTTCCAGCGTTGGAGCGGCGTGCCGCCGAGCCGTTTTCGCGCATAGGTTCATAGGCTTGTGGGATGCTCATTCTTCGGGCCGAACATTGCGGTACATCTGCAAGCGTGAGGCTTCATGCAGGCCGCGGCTGAGCGCCAACAGGCGCTGGAACTCTTGCGGGTGATCCGCAGCCACGTTATCGCGCGGGGTGGGCGAGTGCAGGCTGTGCAAGGTCGGCGAGCTGCCGTCATGCTGCATCTGCAAGAGGAAGTCGCGGGTCACCGCGCCGATCACCGGGAAGCTGCCTTCCTGCAACACCAGGGGCACCACCCGTTCGCCTTCTGGCGCCGGCTGCTGGATATCACGCCCCAGGCTGCCGTTGCTGAACGGCACGCCAAGCATGCCCGCCACGGTAGGCAGCAGATCGGCCAGCCCCACCGCCTCATCAAACTCGCGTGGCGCCAGCCACTGCGGCGCGTGGATCAGCAGTGGCACGTTGTTGCTCTCCAGCCCCAACTGCTCGAAGGCCGGCGCCATGTGCGGGATCTGGCTGATACGCGTGTTGTGGTCACCAAAGAACACGAAAATGGTGTTGTCGTAAAAGCCGTGTTCCTTGGCCAGCTCCATCAGGCGGCCGATGTTGAAGTCCAGCAAACGCACGGCGTTGTACTGCTCCACGCTGCGCGAACCGGCCTGCTGCACCTGCTCCAGCGGTAGATCGAGCGCCTCGAAACCATCGTTGTTCTTGGGGATGGTGAAGGGCCGGTGGTTGCCGGAAGTCTGCAGGTAAGCGAAGAACGGTTGATCCTTGGGCACCGCGCCGAGGATGCGGCTGCTCTCCTTGAAGAAATCAAGATCCGAGATGCCCCACACGTCGACCTGGGGTGACTGCCAATCACGTTCCTCATAGAGCCGCACGCCGTCGATGCTCTGGCGAATCAGCGCATTGATATTGGCCCAACCGGCGTTGCCGCCGATCATGTAGAACTTCTCATAGCCGTCTAGCGCGTTGATCAGCGTGCGCTGGCGGGCAATCAACGGGTTGCGCGTGGCAGTCTCCTGGCGCGACACATCGGGGATGCCGGTGATGCTCGCCCATACCGTCTTGGCAGTGCCGGTCACCGGCACGTAGAAGTGCCGGAAGAACCAGCTCTCCTTGGCCAGACGATCCAGATTCGGTGTCGGGTTCAACGGGTTGCCGTAAGCCCCGACGGCACTGGTGCCGAGCGATTCGAGCATAACGAAGACTACGTTAGGCGGGCGCTCGGCCTGGATGCGGTGCGCATGTACCGGTTGCTGACGGAAGAAGTTCAACCCCTGCGCGTCGCGGTCGCTGACACCCAGGTAGTCAGCCACCACCGCGTAATGCTCACGGGTAGCTGCCTCATCGAAGGCGCTGGGTTCAAGCGTGAGGGTGTCGAACAGAAACAACGCCGGATTAAGGCCCAGCGCCGCCACTTGGCTGTTACCGCTGAAGAAGGCATCGCTCCAGCGCAGCGGCACCGGGTTCTCCAGGTTCAACGCCGTGGCGCGGCCGAGCAAGCCAAAAAACACCAGCACGCCCACCACCGCAGTGCCGCCGAGGGCCGGCAACACACCCACCGGCTGCGCTTGCGGCCGATCCAGGGTGGCACGCTCCAGGCGCAGCAGCGCCCAGGCCCATAGCGCTGCAGCGGCCAGCCAGGCCAGGGTGATCCACAGCACCGGATAGGTCTGCCAGAGCATGCCGGCGGAGGTCTGCGCATCACCAGCAAAGCGCAGCACCGTGGCGTTGAGGCGCACGCCCAGGTAGGCGTAGTGGCCGAAGTCGAGGATATACAGCAGGCCCAGCGCAGCCACAGCCAGCACTAGGTAGACACGCAGCAACCAGCGCACGGCGCGAAATCGCGCCAGGCGCAGCTTGGGCAGAGCCAGCAGAATGCCTGCCGGCAGCATCAGCAGCAGGGCCAGGCGCAGGTCGAAGCGCAGACCGATGCCGAGGGTGGGCAGTACGTCCGACTCGCTGATGCTTTCGACGGCGGAGAAGCCCAGTAGGAACAGCACGCGCAAGCTGGCGAAGAGTATGAACAGCAACGCTGTAAGGCCTGCCAGATAATGCAGGCGACGGGATTTCAGCCAGCTCATACGGCGTTCCTTGTGTCAGTTGCATACGTACCCTTACGCCACGCCAGCAACCCGCGCAGACCGGAACTCAGTAGTGCGCCAAGGCTGTAGAGGGCCAGGTAGGGGTCAATCAGGTAGTCCCAGTAATTTTCCGAGGCGTTCAGGTGCAGAGTGAAGGCCAAGGTCGCCAGCACCAGCGCCAACGCGCCGAGCCAGCTGCGCTGGATGATCAGCACCAGGCTCAGCACGCCCAGCACCAGCAGCATGGGTCGCGGCGCAAAGCCCAGCTGGTACGGGTCGCTGTAGCTCAAGCCCAGGGCTGCCGGGTAGAGCAGTACAGCCAGGCCGGCGAACAGCGCCAGGCTGGCCAGGCGATCACGGGGGCTGGCACCCGGCAAGCCAAAACGACACAGCATCGCCCAGCTCAGCAGCACCAGGCTGCTGATCGACAGGTCACCGATGTAGGTGCGCAACTGCAGCGCCAGGCTGATGCCCTGCACCGGTAGCAGGCTCAGCAGCAGACTGCCCGCCAGCAGAATGCCGCGCTGCGCCGGATTGCGCGCCAGTCGAACGAAGATCAGGAAAACCAGCAGAGTGAAGGCCAGGTGCGGCAACCAGAAGTCAGTCATTTGGGCGGCGCTCCGTCAGCCAGGCTTCATTGAAGGCCAGGTGCTTGATAAACATGTCGTTCCACGAATAGACCAAGTGATACGTGCCATCGGTGTCACGGGTGAAATAGGGGTATTCGTAATCGAAGTCGCACCCCGTCGGGCTGCACATCCGGGCACTGACCTGCTCAAGAAAGCGCGCCTCCTGCTCGGGGCGGCCGCCGCTGGCGCGGAACTTCTCGCGGATTACCGCCGGGAATTCCGCCGGCGCAATGGGTTCCCCCCAAGGGTTGGGACTTTCATCCAGCTCACCGAGGGTGCGCCAGTTCGCCAGCTGGCTGTCGGTGGCGTAGAGGGTAAGGCGGAAGCGACCATCCTCCAGATCATTCATCGCCACCAGCAGGCTGCCATCGGGACGACCGACGGCGGCCAGCGATGAGTTGGGGTTGCTCGGTTCCAGCGGTTGCGGCGTACTCCAGGTGCGCCCGCTGTCCGTGGTGTGGCTGGCCAACACACGGTGATACTGCTCGCCGGCATAGCGCAGTAACGCCACGGCACGCTGCTCATCCAGCGCCACCACGGTTGGCTGCAGCGAGTAGCGGCCCTTGCCGATGCGGTACTTGCCCAGCACCTCACCGCGTGCACTCAGGTGCAGGTACTCGGGGAATTTGCCGAGAAATTCGTGATACACCGGCAGGCCAATGCTGCCATCGGCATGAAACACCGGCGCGGCGCGCACCAGGGTGCTGATGTTGAGAAACGGGCTGGTCACCAACTGGCGCGGTGCCGACCAGGTCTTGCCCAGGTCGTCGGACACCATGGCATTGACCGCACTGCCGGCCCAGCCGCCAAGCGAAACCGAGACATAAAACAGCCACAGGCGCTTGTCCGGTGCCAGGCTGATCACCGGGTTGCCCAGCTTACGGATGTGCTTACCGACCGCGCGCTGGGTGGATTCGCGAGTGGCCAGCACGCGCTCGGCACTCCACTGGCCGCTGCGGGCGTCAAAGCGTGCAGCGCGAATTTGCACATCCGCCGCGCCTTCGCGACTGCCCGCAAACCAGGCGGCCATCAGGTCACCGCCAGGCAGCCCGGTAATGGAGGCGGAGTGCACAAAGTCGTCCATGTCCGACGAGGCGAATTTCGCGCTGAATTCCGGCGCACTGGGCGTCGGCGTCGGCAGCACGGCGAAGGCGCCAGGCGGCTGTGCCGGTGCGCGCTGCCATGCCCCGGCGAACACTGCCAGTACCGCCGTGAGCATGAGGGGGATGAGCAGTTTTGGCGTCATGGCTTGGCCACATGCGCGGTGGCGACTTCAGCCACGGGCGTGGCATCGACCGGGTTGTAATAGATTTCGACTTTCTCCCCGTTCACGTCGAAACCGTAAATCTCGTAACAGTTACCCGGAGTGATGCGGAATTTGGTGATCTGTACGCCCTGGTTTTTCATCTGCTGACGAAAGTGCGATTCGGGCATCCAGTCCGCGCGGTCGGCGCGTGGACATTCCACATCCGCCAGCACAGGCGTGGCCAGCCAGGCACACAACAGCGGCAGTACCTGGCGAGTCTGATTGAGCATGCTCTGCCCCCTTATCGGCAATGAAGGGGCAACGCCCCCGGCGGGGCGCACCATGCGTTTTCCAAGCTTAAGAAAGGCTTAAGGTTCATGGCTTGTTACAGTTTGCGCGGCTCGGTCAGCCGTGGCGGCCATGAAATTTGGCCACATCGATCCCCTTTTGGCCGTTGTCAGCGTTCTCCATCCGGCCATGCAGGCGAACAATGCAGGCACAACAACAAGCCTGGAGCCGTGCCACATGCTCACTTTTTACAGCGACGACCATCACCTGCACCACGGCAGCTGCGAGCTGATCGACGGCCAACTGATGCCCTGTTTCGAAAAGCCGCAACGCGCCGACCACATCCTGCAACGCGTCAAGGACCGTCAGCTCGGTGAGGTGCGTCCGCCCCAGGACTTCGGCCTGGCGCCGATTGAGCGCATCCACAGCGCCGCCTACCTGAACTTCTTCAAAGGCGCCTGGGATCGCTGGCAAGCGCAGAACGGCACTGGCGATTTGCTGCCCTTCACATGGCCGGCACGCACCCTGCGCCAAGTCATCCCGCGTGATTTGCACGGCCAGCTTGGCTATTACAGCTTCGACGGCGGCGCGCCGATTACCGCCGGCACCTGGCAGGCAGCTTACAGCGCCGCCCAAGTGGCCTTGAGCGCCGAAGCTGAAATCGCCGCCGGCGCCCACAGTGCGTTTGCCTTGTGCCGGCCACCGGGCCATCACGCCGCAGGCGAGTTGATGGGCGGTTACTGCTACCTGAACAACGCCGCCATCGCTGCCCAGGCCTTTCTCGACCACGGCAAGCAGCGCGTGGCGATCCTCGATGTCGATTACCACCACGGCAACGGCACCCAGGACATCTTCTACACCCGCAACGATGTGCTGTTCGCCTCGATCCACGGCGACCCGGCCGACGAGTTCCCCTTCTTCCTCGGTTATGCCGATGAACGCGGCGAAGGGGCTGGCGAGGGCTGCAACTTCAACTACCCATTGGCCATGGGCAGCCCCTGGGCGGTGTGGAGCGCCGCACTGGAAGAAGCCTGCCAGCGCATCGCCGAATTTGATGCCGAGGTGATCGTGGTGTCGCTGGGTGTGGACACCTTCAAGGACGATCCGATTTCCCAATTCAAGCTCGACAGCCCGGATTACCTGGCCATGGGCAAACGCATCGCCGCCCTCGGTAAGCCGACCCTATTCGTTATGGAAGGCGGTTATGCCGTGGAGGCCATCGGCGTCAACGCGGTCAACGTACTGGAAGGTTTCGAATCAGCTCACGTACAGGCCTAGCCAACACAACATCAATAATGATTCAGGGGTGAGACACGATGAACACGATCAAACACCTGCTCGCTGTCGCCGTCTGCGGCGCAACCCTGCTGGCCACGGCGGCCCAGGCACAAACACCGGAGCAATCGCCGGGCAAGCAGCGCGAGCTGCGCGTGTACAACTGGGCCGACTACATGTTGCCCTCAGTGCCCACGGATTTTGCCGCCAACAGCGGCATCAAGCTGACCTGGGATATTTTCGACACCAACGAAGGCCTGGAAGCCAAGCTGCTCACTGGCAACTCGGGTTACGACCTGGTGGTGCCAACCAACACCTTCCTGGAAAACGAAATCAAAGCCGGGGTGTTCCAGAAGCTGGACAAGAGCAAGTTGCCCAATTGGCAGCACCTCGACCCAGGCCTGCTGAAGTTGATGACCGCCAACGACCCCGGCAATCAGTTCGCCGTGCCTTACATGTACGGCACCGTGCTGATCGGCTTCAACCCGGCCAAAGTCAAAGAAGCCCTCGGCGCTGACGCTCCGGTGGACAGCTGGGACCTGATCTTCAAAGAAGAGAACATCAGCAAACTCAAGCAGTGCGGCGTGGCCATGCTCGATTCGCCCGGTGAAATTCTGCCGATCGCCCTGCACTACCTGGGCCTGGACCCCAACAGCACCAAGCCTGAGGACTACGAGAAAGCCAGCGCGTTAATGCTGAAAATCCGCCCTCACGTGGCTTATTTCAACTCGGCCAAGTACATGACTGATATCGCCAACGGCGACATCTGCGTGGCCATCGGCTATTCGGGCAGCTTCTACCAGTTCGCCAACCGCGCCAAAGAAGCAGGCAACGGCGTGGTAGTTGATTGGCGCTTGCCGAAAGAAGGTGCACCACTGTGGTACGACTCCTTCGCCATTCCGAAAAGCGCACTGAACGTCGCCGAAGCCCATGAGTTCCTCAACCACCTGCTCGACCCCACGGTGATTGCCCCCATCAGCGATTTCCTCGGCTACCCCAACCCGAACAAGGACGGCATGCCGCTGGTCGGCGCGGCAATCCGCGACAACCCTGGCCTGACCCCTACCGCCGAGGCGCAGAAAACTCTCTATGTGCTGCAGCCCCTGCCGCAAAAGACCGAACGCATCCGCACCCGCGTGTGGAACACCATCAAGTCGGGCACCTGATGGCAGCCCGGCGAATGACCTAAGCTGGATAACTCCTTGAGCCTCTCTGGCAACTCACCATGACGTACAACGAGATGCCAGCGAAGCTTGGTCAGACCATAAGAAAAAGGATAACTGTATGCAATTGACTGCCCGCTCCACCCTGCTGGCCGCCGCGATCATGGCGGCCACAAGTTCTTGCGTATGGGCTGCCCCGCTCGACGGTGGCGCAGTGGCTGCCCCAGACGAATATGGTGCCAAGGTCGCCGCGCACGTACTGAAATCCGGTGGTAATGCAGTGGATGCAGCCGTAGCAACGGCCTTTACCCTGGCGGTGACCTACCCCGAAGCCGGTAACATCGGCGGCGGCGGCTTTATGACCCTAGTTATGGACGGCAAGCCGTTCTTTATCGATTACCGTGAAGTGGCCCCTCTCGCGGCCACCAAAACCATGTACCTGGATGACAAGGGTGAAGTCATCGAAAACAGCACCATGGTCGGTGCCAAAGCCGCCGGCGTACCCGGCACCGTGATGGGCTTATGGGAAGCGCACCAGCGCTTTGGCAAGTTGCCCTGGGGAGAACTGCTGACCCCGGCCATCGGCTATGCCCGTAACGGTTTCACGGTTGCCGAGCAGCAATACCAATACCGTGAAGACGCGCTGGCACTGTTCAACGACCAGACCAACTTTGCCGACTATTTTGGCAGCATGCGCCCGGGACAAACCTTCAAGCAGCCGGAGCTGGCACAAACGCTGGAGCGGATCTCAGCCAATGGCGCTGCGGAGTTTTACCAGGGCAAAACTGCTGAATTGCTGGTGGCGCAAATGCAGCGCGACGGTGGTTTGATCAGTGCCAAAGACCTGCAAACCTATCGCGCAGAATGGCGCGAGCCGATGCGCATCGACTGGCAAGGCAACACCCTGTACACCGCACCGTTGCCCAGCTCTGGCGGCATCGCATTAGCCCAACTGATCGGTATCAAAGAGCAGCGCGCCGCTGACTTCAAAGGCATTGAACTCAACTCCTCGCGTTACATCCATTTGCTGGCGGAAATCGAAAAGCGCGTGTTCGCTGACCGCGCCGATTACCTGGGCGACCCCAAGTTCTCAGATGTGCCGGTCAAGCAATTAGTGGACGCCAGCTACATTGCCAAACGCGCGGCTGAAGTTAACCCCACGGCCATTTCAGCCACTGAAAAAGTTAGTCCGGGCTTGGAAACCCACCAGACCACACACTTTTCGATCATCGACGCTGACGGCAATGCCGTGAGTAACACCTACACCCTCAACTGGGATTACGGCAGCGGCGTAGTGGTAAAAGGTGCAGGCTTCCTGCTCAACGACGAGATGGATGACTTCAGTGCCAAACCCGGCATTGCTAACGCCTTTGGTGTAGTAGGCAGCGACGCAAATGCCATCGAACCGGGCAAGCGCATGCTCTCCTCGATGAGCCCGAGCATCGTCACCCGCGACGGTCAGGTGAGCCTGATCCTGGGTACGCCAGGCGGCTCGCGCATCTTCACCTCGATCTTTCAGGTGCTGAACAACGTGTATGACTTTGGCTTGCCACTACAAAAAGCCATCGATGCACAGCGCGTGCACCACCAGCTATTACCCAAAGACACGATCTACTATGACGCCTATGCGCCGCTTACTGGCAAGGTGGCCGATGAGCTGAAAAGCATGGGCTACACCCTTGAAGACCAGGGCTGGAACATGGGCGATATTCAAGCCATCAAGGTAACCGGTAGCCGCTTGGAAACAGCGTCAGATCCACGTGGTCGCGGCGTCGGCCAGGTCGTGCCGCGTTAGCATGCGACAATCGAGGTCGGTCTAGCGGCCGATCTCGCCACTCTCCAGTTTGCGCCACAGCAAGCGCACCGAGGCCTTGCGCACTAGGGCGCAGCGGTACAGGCGAATCTCCAGCGGCGCTTGCCACTGTTCATCACCGCACACCACCAGCTCGCCGCGGGCCAGTTCGGCGGTCACGCTCAGGCGCGGGACCCAGGCCACGCCCATACCTTGCAAGGCCATGCTTTTCAGGCTGTCGGCCATCGCCGTTTCGTACACCGTGGTCGAGCGCAGCGCGCGTTGGCGCAGCAGCAGGTTGACCGAACGACCGAGAAACGCCCCGGCGCTGTAGGCCAGCAGCGGCACGCTCTGGCCGCTGTTGAGGTCAAACAGCGGCGCGCCGTCTTCGCCCACCGCGCACACCGGGAGCATTTCCGTGCGGCCCAGGTGCAGCGAAGGGAAGATTTCCGGGTCCATCTGCAGCGCAGCGTCGGGGTCGTAGTAGGCGAGAATCAGGTCGCAAGCGCCTTCACGCAGCGCATGCACCGCTTCACCGACGTTGGTCGCCACCAGACGGGTGGTCAACGGCAGACCTTCACGGCGTAGGCGGGCAATCCACTCGGGGAAAAAGCCCAGGGTCAGCGAGTGCGCGGCGGCAATCTGCATCACCTCGCCCTGCTGGCCTTCGAGGTTATGCAGATGACGCACCACCTCACCGAGCTGCTCGACCATGCTCCGTGCGGTGACTAGAAACAGCTGGCCGGACTCGGTCAGCTCAATGGGCGTGCAGGCGCGGTTGACCAAGGTCAGCCCGAGCATGTTCTCCAGGCTGCGAATGCGCCGGCTGAATGCCGGCTGAGTGACAAAGCGCTTTTGCGCCGCCTGGGAGAAGCTGCGGGTGGCGGCCAGGGTGACAAAGTCTTCCAGCCATTTGCTTTCGAGGTTCATGGATCAGCCCTTGTGCATGCGAACACGTCGGTCGACGTTGAGCGGTCACGCCAACGTTATGCCGATTATGCATGACCCAGTGCTTAACAGCATTGGCCAGTATCGAGCTGCAGCCCCTAACCTACGGGCCATCGCGGCATATGCCGTATTTCCTGAGATGACCTTGATCATGTCCGCTGCTGCATCCACTCGCCTCGAAAAAGACCTGCTCGGCACCCTCGACGTTCCTGCTGACGCCTATTACGGCATCCAGACCCTGCGCGCCGTGCAGAACTTCCGCCTGTCCGGCGTGACGCTGTCGCACTACCCGAAACTGGTGGTTGCCCTGGCCATGGTCAAGCAGGCCGCCGCCGACGCCAACCGCGAGCTGGGCCACCTGTCTGCGGCCAAGCACACAGCGATCAGCACCGCCTGCGCACGCATCATTCAGGGCGAGTTCCACGACCAGTTCGTGGTCGACATGATCCAGGGCGGCGCCGGCACCTCGACCAATATGAATGCCAACGAGGTGATTGCGAATATTGCCTTGGAGGCCATGGGCTTCGAGAAAGGTGACTACAAGCAGCTGCACCCGAACAACGACGTGAACATGGCGCAGTCGACCAACGACGCCTACCCGACCGCCATCCGCCTGGGCCTGCTGCTCGGCCACGACAGCCTGCTCACTGCGCTGGACAAGCTGATCCAGTCGCTGTCAAAAAAGCACTTGGAATTCAGCCACGTGCTGAAGATGGGCCGCACACAGCTGCAGGATGCCGTACCGATGACCCTCGGTCAGGAATTCCGCGCCTTCGCCACCACCCTTGGCGAAGACCTGCAGCACCTCAAGCTGCTTGCCCCGACCCTGCTCACTGAAGTGAACCTGGGCGGCACCGCGATTGGCACCGGCATCAACGCCGACCCGCAGTACCAGCTGCTGGCGGTCAAGCGCCTGGCGATCATCAGCGGCCACCCGCTGACCCCGGCCGCCGACCTGATCGAAGCCACCTCAGACATGGGCGCCTTTGTGTTGTTCTCTGGCATGCTCAAGCGCACGGCGGTGAAGCTGTCGAAGATGTGCAACGACCTGCGCCTGCTGTCCAGCGGCCCACGCACCGGCATCAACGAGATCAACCTGCCTCCGCGCCAGCCAGGCAGCTCGATCATGCCCGGCAAGGTCAACCCGGTGATCCCCGAGGCGGTCAACCAGGTGGCCTTCGAAGTGATCGGCAACGACCTGGCGCTGACCATGGCGGCCGAAGGCGGCCAGCTGCAGCTGAACGTGATGGAGCCGCTGATCGCCTACAAGATCTTTGACTCGATCCGCCTGCTGACCCGCGCCATGGATATGCTGCGCGAGCTGTGCATCGACGGCATCACCGCCAACGAAGCGCGCTGCCGCGAACTGATGGAAAACTCCATCGGCCTGATCACCGCACTCAACCCCTATATCGGCTACGAAAACGCCACGCGCATCGCCAAGGTGGCGCTGGAAAGTGGTCGCGGCGTACTAGAGCTGGTGCGTGAAGAGAAGCTGCTGGGCGATGCCGAGTTGGCCGACATCCTGCGCCCAGAAAACATGATCGCCCCGCGCCTCGTGCCGCTCACCCTGTAATGCGCAACATCGACCAGGAGGCCTCCCCGCCTCTTTTCCTTCAGGGATGGCTGCGGCCATCCCTTTTTTATACGCGTATGGTTCTCCTCTTCCCATGGGAAAGAGACCGCGTTAGTTCGGGCTACAACGTCCAGGCGCGGCGCAACGCCTCCAGAGCCTCGGTGATCTGCGCTTCAGGCACTGCGGCAAATCCCAGCACCAACCCGGCCCGCTGATTTTCCGGCGTGCTGCTGTCGGGCAGCCAATAACTGCTTAGCGCACTTATCTCCACGCCAACCCCTTCGGCGGCGCTGATCAGCTCACGCTCGCGGGCCAGGCTGTTCACCCGCACACACAGATGCAGCCCAGCCTCCACCACTGGCAGCGGCGCGCAGCCCGGTACCAACTCAGGCCAACCGGCCAGCAGCGCATCGCGACGGCTGCGGGCGGCAGTGCGCATACGGCGGATATGCCGCTGAAAATGCCCGGCGGCGATAAATTCGGCCATCACCGCCTGCGTGCCGATTTCCGAATGGCGCATATCCAGGGCGCGACGACGGGCGAAGGCTTCGGCCAGCGCTGGCGGCAATACCAGATAACCCAGACGCAGCGCCGGAAAGGCGATCTTGCAGAAGGTGCCGACGTAGAGCACCCGGCCCTGACGGTCGAGGGCCGCCAGCGGCGCTAGCGGCGTGCCGCTGTAGCGGTACTCGCCGTCGTAATCGTCTTCGATGATCAGGCCGTTATTGCGCTCGGCCCACTCCAGCAGTTGCAGGCGCCGCGCCAGCGACAGGGTGACGCCGGTCGGGTACTGGTGCGAGGACGTCAGGTAAACCAGCCGGCATCCTTCGACCTCCTCCAGCGCATCGGTATCCAAGCCTTCGCCATCCACCGCCACGCCACACAGCTGCGCCCCGGCGATCGCCAGGGCATGGCCGGCAGCGCGGTAACCGGGGTTCTCCACGGCCACCCGCGCGCCGGGCGTGACCAGCAATTGCGCGCACAAGCTTATGGCCTGCTGCGCGCCATTGGTGACGATGATCTGCGCCGGGGCGCAGTGCAGGCCGCGGCTGTTGCGCAGGTAAGCGGCGATCAGCTCGCGCAGCTGCCAATCGCCAGCCGGGTCGCCATAGCCCAGACGCGCCGGCGAGGGCTTGCGCCAGAAGCGCGCGGACAAACGCGCCCAGGTCTCGAAGGGAAACAGATCAAAAGCTGGCACGCCGACGCGAAACGCCCGTGGCGGGCCGCTCAATGGCGGGTTCAGATGATGATTCTGTAACAGCTGCAAAGCGGCACTCTGCGTGCTGCCAGACAGCTGAGCCTGGGCAGAGGGTACGGGCGTTGGCCGCGTCGCCCCGCTCAACTCGGCCACATAAGTACCGGCACCGATGCGCCCCTCGATATAGCCCTCGGCATACAGCTGATCGAAGGCGCGGGTCACGGTGTTGCGCGAGATACCCAGCAGGTTCGCCAGATCACGGCTGGCCGGCAGGCGTGTACGGCTTTGCAGGCGACCATCGAGGATGCGCTCGCGCAGCGCCTGATACAGCTGACGCGCCAGGCCGCGCTGTGGGTCGAGGTGAATGCCGGATAGATCGACCGGCAGCGGCGCAGCGGACGGAATGGCCATGCCGATTGGCTCCATAGAAGTCGCAGAAAGTGGATCTTACAACAGGCCAATATCCTGCCTAGCATGGCTTCATCGCGTTCGCAGGCTGTTGAAAAACTACCTGCGTTGCCATTGCGGCGTTAAAAACAGGCCGAGACACGGCGTCTCAAAATGCTCATTTACAGCTCGTAAACTCCGCTTTTTCGCTTGTTTTTGCCTTGCACTGGCTGCCTCGCCAACGTTTTTCAACGGCCTGCTAGGAGCCCGCCCATGTACACGCCCGTCGCCTTCCGCCAGGACGACCTCACTACGCTGCACCAGCAGATGCGCGCCACGCGCCTGCCTACGCTGGTCAGCCACGGTACTCAGGGCCTACTCGCCAGCCATCTGCCGTTACTGCTGGATGCCGATGAAGGTCCCTACGGCACACTCTACGGCCACTTCGCCCGGGCCAACCCGCAGTGGCGCGACCTCGACGAGGGCAGCCCGGCGCTGGTGATTTTCCAAGGAGCGGAGGCCTATATCAGCCCGTCCTGGTACGCCGCCAAGGCCGAGCACGGCAAGGTGGTGCCGACCTGGAACTACATCAGCGTGCAGGCCCATGGCCGCGCCGAAGTGTTCGATGACGCCGAGCGCCTGCTGCAGCTGGTCAGCCGCCTCAGCGCGCTGCACGAAGCCGAGCGCCCGCAGCCCTGGGCGGTGAGCGATGCGCCGCGCGATTACATCGACAGCATGCTGCGCGCCATTGTCGGCTTCGCCCTGCCCATCGAGCGCCTGGAAGGCAAATGGAAGCTCGGCCAAAACCGCAGCCAGGCCGACCAGGCCGGCGTGCGCGATGGCCTGCACGCCAGCCATGACCCACGCGACCGCGAACTGGCCGCACAGATCAATAGCCAACACTTAGCCAAGGAAGCGCCATGAACATTGAAATCCGTCCCGTCAGCACCGCCGATCACGCCGCCTGGCTGCCGCTGTGGCAGGGCTATCTGCACTTCTACCAGAGCGCGTTACCCGCCGAGGTCAGCGCGATGACCTGGCAGCGTTTTCTCGACCCGAGCGAGCCCACCCATGCCGCCCTCGCCTGGCGCAACGGCCAGGCCGTAGGGCTGGTGCAGTGGATCTTCCACCGCACTAATTGGTCGGTGGAGAACAGCTGCTACCTGCAGGATCTGTTTGTCGGTGCCGATCAGCGCGGCGGCGGCATCGGTCGCCTGCTGATTGAGCACGTCTATGCCCAGGCCCAGGCGGCCGGCTCCAGCCGCGTGCATTGGCTGACCCAGGAAACCAATTACCCAGGCCGCCAGCTCTACGACCGCATCGCCGAGCGCTCGGGCTTTATCCAATACCGCAAACAGTTCTAAGCAGGAGCCGCCGCATGCCCCAGCAACCGCTACACGACTGGCAGCCCGTGCCCACCCCGGCCCATAAACCCCTGGACGGTCAGTATGTGCGCCTCGAACCGCTCGACCCGGCGCGCCATGGCGACGATCTGTGGCAGGCGTTGCAAGGCCCGGATAGCGACCCGGCACTCTGGGATTACCTGCCCTACGGTCCATTCAGCGAACGCGCGGGGTTCGATGCCTGGCTGAGCGGTCATGCGACCAGTCGCGATCCGTTGTTCTTTAGCGTGATCGACCTGAGCCAGCAGCGTGCAGTTGGTCTGCTGAGCTATCTGCGCATTGCGCCCAAGGATGGCTGTATCGAGATCGGTCATATCGCTTTCGGCCGCACCATGCAGCGCAGCCCGGCGTCGACCGAGGCGGTGTATCTGCTGGCCAAGCTGGCATTGGGCGAGCTTGGTTACCGCCGCCTGGAATGGAAATGCAACGCTGACAATGCCCGCTCGATGCGCGCCGCCAAGCGTCTGGGCTTCAGCTACGAAGGGCTGTTTCGCCAGCATATGGTGGTCAAAGGGCGTAACCGCGACACCGCCTGGTTCTCCATCCTCGACAGCGAATGGTCGGCCTGCAACGCGGCCTTTGAACGCTGGCTGGCGGCGGACAATTTCGATGCAGAGGGGCGGCAGCAGCGTCTGCAAGACCTGCGGTAATAGCGCAGCGGTTTATTCGATCTCGAACAGCCCGTTCTTTAGCGGTGCATCGGCCAGTCGCTGGCGCACGTCGTCGTCGATGCGCGGATCGTCCGGGCGGTACAGGCGCACCTGGCGGTAGGCGCTGATGCGGTTGATCTCGGTGCCCAGGTATTCCCACACCACGCGGGTACAGGCCGGGCTACGGCGGTCGCCGCTGGAGACGCCGGTTTTCAGGCCGTTCAAGCGAGTGATGCGGCTCTTGTAGCTGGGAATCAGAATGGTCTGACTCATTTCGTTGAGGGTCAGCGATTCGTAGTCCATCAGAAACAGCCGGTCCTGCAGCTGAAACGCCGCACCCAGGTAACGGCAGCGCACCCAGTCTTCGCCCTGCACGTCGGCGCTCGCGGATCGCTCCTGACGCTCCTGGCGCTCGAACAGGAAGTCGCCGTCCTCCTCCCACAGATGCACCAGCGACAACAGCACGGTGCCCGGCACCGACATGCAGTTGGAGTATTCGAAGTAGTAGCCGCAGTAACGCGACAGGTTGCCGGCATGCGCGCGCAGGGGCTTGAGCAGCTCCACCAATGCGTCGGTACGCGCGCCGGAAACCTGGCCCGGCGTACGCGCACCAATCAGGTCGGCAAACTGCTCGGCCGGCAGGCTCAGCTCGTAGGCTTCGACACCGAAGAAATCGCAGATCCGCTTGAGGTTGTAAGCCGTCGGTCGGCTTTGTCCGCTCAGGTATTTGTTGAACTGGGCGCGATTGATCGCGAGCTTGCGGCAAACCTCGGCGATTGACCGGTAATGGCTGCACAACAGCTTTAGATTGGACCCTAGATGGTCGGACATGGCGGATTTCCTGGTGATGCGAGCGACGCGATTCTAGCATCAACTCGCATCAGTTCGCCGCGACCCGCGAAATTGCACCACGCGCGCGTCTGCTCAACCATTCGGCCCCGCCCATATTTCCTTCACAAAACAACAAGAGAGACCTCACTGCCATGCTCGATATTCTCAACGACCTGATCTGGAGCAAGCTCCTGATCGTGATGCTGATCGGCCTTGGTCTGTACTTCACCATCGCCTCGCGTTTCGTCCAGTTCCGTTACTTCGGCAGCATGTTTCGCATCTTCGCCGAAGCCTTCCAGCGTCAGCCTGGCCAGCTCAGCTCGTTCCAGGCGCTGATGCTCTCGGTAGCCGGTCGCGTCGGCGCCGGTAACATCGCTGGTGTCTCGGTGGCAATCATGCTCGGTGGCCCAGGCGCGATCTTCTGGATGTGGGTCGTGGCGTTGGTCGGCATGGCCACCAGCTACTTCGAATGCACCCTGGCGCAGCTGTACAAGCGCCGCGAAGACGACGGCACCTACCGCGGTGGCCCGGCCTTCTACATTCAGCACGGCCTCGGCCAACGCTGGTTGGGCATCGTCGTTTCGATCCTGCTGCTGGTGACCTTCGGTTTCGGCTTCAACGCCGTGCAATCGTTCACCGTAGCCAGCTCCATGCATGACACCTTCGGCCTGCCGACCTACGTCAGCGGCCTGATTCTGACCGTGGTGATTGGCCTGATCATCTTCGGCGGCATCAAGCGCATCGCCAAATTTGCTGACGTGCTGGTACCCGTGATGGCCTTCTCCTACATCGCCATGGCGCTGTTCGTGATCGGCAGTAACGTCGATGCTATCCCGGCCACCCTGGCGCTGATCTTCAAGAGCGCGTTCGGCCTGGAACCTGCCTTTGCCGGCGGTATCGGCGCGGCCATCCTGATGGGCGTAAAACGCGGCCTGTTCTCCAACGAAGCCGGTCTGGGCAGTGCGCCTAACGTCGCCGCCGTTGCCGAGGTCAAGCACCCGGTAGCTCAGGGCATCGTGCAGTCGCTCAGCGTGTTTATCGACACCATCATTCTGTGCAGCTGCACCGCGCTGATCATCCTGCTGTCGGGTGTGTATACGCCGGGCACCGAAATGGCCGGCGTTGTGCTGACCCAAACTGCCGTCGCCAGCGTGGTCGGTGAGTGGGGCCGGGTGTTCGTGACCGTGGCGCTGCTGCTGTTTGTGTTCACCACCCTGATCTACAACTACTACCTCGGTGAAAACGCCCTGGGCTTCTTCAGCAAGAAACGCGCGCCAGTGATGGTCTACCGCGTGCTGGTGGTGGCTCTGGTACTCTGGGGTTCGGTACAGGATCTGGGCACAGTGTTCGCCTTCGCCGACGTGACCATGGGTCTGTTGGCCATCTGCAACCTGATTGCCCTGGTGCTGCTGTTCAAGGTCGGCCTGCGTCTGATGCGCGACTACGACAGCCAGATCAAGGCCGGCGTGGAATCGCCCGTATTCGATGCGAAAAACTTCGCTGACCTGGACCTCGACCCAGCTGCATGGCCTAACGCGGCGCAAAACGCCCCGGCCAACCATGCGGAAATTGGCAACAGCGTGCATCAGCGCTAAGCCGCCGCTAACGCTGCATACGCTGTAATAAACAGGGGGCTTGGCCCCCTGTTTTCTTATAAGAACAATGAAAGTACGGAGACCCCTGATGGGTTGTAGCAATCTTCTGGTGCTCTACACCGGTGGCACCATCGGCATGCAAATGAGCGCCACGGGCCTGGCCCCAGCGTCCGGTTTCGATGAGCGCCTGCGCCGCCAGCAAGCGCTGGAGTCTCAGCCGCTGCCGCAATGGACCTTCCGCGAGCTGCTGCCGCCAATCGACAGCGCCAATATGAACCAGCACAACTGGCTGGCGATGGTCGCGGCGATTCACGCCGGCATCGAGCAGGACGGCTGCGACGGCGTACTGCTGCTGCACGGCACCGACACCCTGGCCTACAGCGCTGCCGCCTTGAGCTTTCTGCTGCTGGGTTTGCCCGTCCCAGTGATTCTCAGTGGTTCGATGCTGCCGGCCGGTGCCGAGGGCAGCGATGCCTGGGGCAACCTGTTCGGCGCCATGCGCGCGCTGCAGGCCGGCGTCACGCCGGGCGTGCACCTGTATTTCAACGGTGAGCTGCTGCATGGCGCGCGGGTGAGCAAGCTGCGCAGCGATGCCTTCGATGCCTTCCACGTGCTGCCACGCCAGCGCCAGAGCTCACGTGCGGAAAGCATTCCAGCGAATATCGACTACCGCCAACCGCGCCAGCCGGTGAATCTGGCCGTACTGCCGTTCTACCCCGGCATCCAGGCAAACCACGTGCGCGCCTTGCTGGACAGCGGCGTGCAAGGCCTGCTGCTGGAGTGCTACGGCAGCGGCACAGGCCCGTCAGACAACGCTGAACTGCTCGATGTCCTCAAGGCCACCCATGCACGTGGCGTGGTACTGGCCGCAATCAGCCAGTGCCCGCACGGCCATGTCGAGTTTGGCGTGTATGCCGCCGGCAGCCAACTGGCCAGCGCCGGGCTGATTTCCGCCGGCGGCATGACCCGTGAAGCGGCTCTGGGCAAGCTGTTCGCCTTGCTCGGCGCGGGTCTGAGCCAGGCCGAAGTGGAACACTGGTTCGCCCTGGATGTCTGTGGTGAACGCGCCGATTGAAGCTTGGGCCCTTACGGCTAGGCTGTAAGGGCTTTACCCAGCCAAGGAGAGTGTCGCCATGCCCGTTCGCATCCCCGTCGAGATCCGCCCTGTAACTGCCGCCGATCATGCCGTATGGCTACCGCTGTGGCAGGGTTATCAGCGTTTCTACATGACTGAAATTGCCGCAGCGACCAGCGACATTACCTGGCAGCGCTTCCTAGACCCGGCCGAGCCGATGCATGCCGCGTTGGCCTGGCATGATGGCCAGGCGATTGGCCTGGTGCACTGGATCTACCACCGCTCGACCTGGACACCCGGCGACTACTGCTACCTGCAGGACCTGTTTATCAGCAAGGATGTACGCAGCAGTGGTGCCGGCCGTAAGCTGATCGAGCACGTCTACCGCGAAGCCCAGGCACAGGGCTGCTCGCGTACCTACTGGATGACCCACGAGAGCAACAGCAAGGCCATGCTGCTGTATGAGCGTATCGCTGAACGCTCTGGTTTCATCCAATACCGCAAAGTGTTCTAAGCACTGACTTCGTGGTCAGAAATTCTGCCATGCGCTCTTGCCGCAGGCAGATTACGGCGTTATCTTCTGCGCCACGCCCGGCCACCTGCGCCGGCCGCGCACCTGGATCAGCAGACAGGGTAAACACTGAGCTGGCTAACCTGAACCCAACTTCAGAGGAGCCAACTCAATGGCTGCTACACGTATCTGGATCAAAAACCCCCTCGCCATCTTCACTGCAAACAACCTCGACGCTGCCGGCGGACTGGTGATTGAAGACGGTGTGATCAGTGAACTGCTCAAGGCTGGCCAGCAGCCGAGCCAACCCTGCAATCGCACCTTCGATGCCCGCGAACATGTGGTGCTGCCGGGGCTGATCAACACCCACCACCACTTCTATCAAACCCTCACCCGCGCCTGGGGCCCAGTGGTCAATCAGCCGTTGTTTCCCTGGCTGAAAACCCTCTACCCGGTGTGGGCACGCCTGACCCCCGAGAAGCTCGCCCTGGCCAGTAAAGTGGCCCTGGCCGAACTGTTGCTGTCCGGCTGCAGCACCGCGGCAGATCACCATTACCTGTTCCCCGGCGGCCTGGAAAACGCCATCGACGTGCAGGTCGAAGCGGTGCGCGAACTGGGCATGCGCGCCATGCTCACACGCGGCTCGATGAGCCTGGGCGAAGCCGACGGCGGCCTGCCGCCGCAACAGACGGTGCAGCAGGGCGAAGTCATCTTGGCCGACAGCCAACGGCTGATCCGGGACTACCACCAGCGCGGCGACGGTGCGCAGATCCAGATCGCCCTGGCGCCCTGCTCGCCGTTTTCAGTGACCCAGGAAATCATGCGCCAGAGCGCCGAACTGGCCGAAGAACTGGACGTGCGCCTGCACACCCACCTGGCCGAAACCCTCGACGAAGAGGACTTCTGCCTGCAGCGCTTCGGCCTGCGCACTGTGGACTATCTGGACAGCGTCGGCTGGCTCAGCTCGCGCACCTGGCTGGCCCACGGCATTCACTTCAACCCGGATGAAATCGCCCGCCTCGGCCAGGCCGGCACCGGTATCTGCCACTGCCCAAGCTCGAATATGCGCCTGGCCTCGGGCATCTGTCCGACCCTCGACTTGGAAGCCGCCGGCGCACCGATCGGCATCGGCGTGGATGGCTCGGCCTCCAACGATGCCTCGAACATGATTCTCGAAGCGCGTCAGGCTTTGTATATCCAGCGCCTGCGTTACGGCGCCGAAAAAATCACCCCGGAACTGGTGCTGGGCTGGGCCAGCAAGGGTTCGGCCAAGCTGCTGGGGCGCAGCGATATCGGCGAACTGGCGGTGGGCAAGCAGGCCGACCTGGCCTTCTTCAAACTGGATGAGCTGCGCTTCTCCGGCAGCCACGACCCAATCTCCGCCCTGCTGCTGTGCGGCGCCGACAAGGCCGACCGGATGATGATCGGCGGCCAGTGGCGGGTGATTGACGGCCAGATCGAAGGCCTCGACGTGGCCAAGCTGATCGCCGATCACCGCCAGGCGGCCAAGGAGTTGATTGCTGGGTGATGCATCCACCCTGAAGGAGCTGCTGGGCGGTACCCCGCCGCTCCTACGGCGGCAGTTAAAACACCGACCAGCCGATCCGCTCGCTCAGCAGCTCCAGGGCCTTGATCCCGGCCAGGGAGTTGCCGGCGGCGTTCAGCTCCGGCGACCACACGCACACGCTGAAACGCCCCGGCACCACCGCGACAATGCCGCCACCAACACCACTCTTGCCCGGCAGACCGACGCGGTAGGCGAAATTGCCGGCCTCGTCATACAGGCCGCTGGTGGCCATGATCGCGTTGACCTGTTTGCTCTGCCGCGCACTCAAAATCGACTGACTGCTGTGCTTGCAGAAGCCGTCGTTAGCCAGAAAGCAGAACGCCCGCGCCAAGTCGACGCAGCTCATGCGCAGCGCGCAGTAACTGAAATAGCTGCGCAGCACCGCTTCCACATCGTTGTGAAAATTGCCGAAGGACTGCATCAGGTAAGCCGCCGCCGCATTGCGCGCGCGGTGCTGGTATTCCGACTCGGCTACCCGCTGGTCCACCGCCACCTCCGGGTTACCCGCCAGACGGCGCACAAAGTCACGCATCGACAGCACTGGCGCAGCAAAGCGCGACTGATTGATGTCGCAGATCACCAGCGCGCCGGCATTGATAAACGGATTGCGCGGCTTGCCTCGCTCGAACTCCAGCTGCACCAACGAATTGAAGGGTTGGCCGGAGGGCTCATGGCCCAAACGCTGCCAAATATCCTCACCGGAATGCTCGATCGCCTGCACCAGGCTGAACACCTTGGAAATGCTCTGCACGGAGAACGGCGTGTGTGCATCACCGGCGCAATACAGCTCACCGTCGTTTCTGTACACCGCAATGCCCAGCTGGTTGGCCGGCACATCAGCCAGCGCCGGGATGTAATCGGCCACTTTCCCTTGCCCGATCAGCGGGCGGACTTGATCAAGAATTTCATTCAACAGCGCTTGCATGCTCAGGCCCTTAGCGGCGCCCAGACGCCCGGGCTCTGTGGCTAGACGCTGGCGGCAAGACGCTGATCACAGCCGGGCCCGGAAAACTTTTCAGGAACACCCCCGGCACAGGCAAACCCGATCAAAACTGGGTATATTGCGCGCCCGCGCAGCTGGCCAATGGCCAGATTGACGCCTGCTCGTGAATGTTCACGGATGACCATAAGGATCGACACGCATGTCCGCACTCCGCCTCAGCACTCTGTTACTCATCGCCCTAGCCTGCGTAGGCTGCTCCACCGGCGCCTGGTTCAAACTGCCGGAAAACAGCACCCTGGTGATTAACGAACGACCGGCGAAGAACAACCAGGGGCTTGTCCGCAGCCGTCCCTTCTCCTGGGGCGCCAGCGCTGGTATTCCCTACCGTATCGAAGACAATCAGGCCAATACCATTCGCTCTGGCAAATTGAAGAGCCGTTTCCGAGTGGCCTCGATCTTTTGGCCACCAGTCGGCATCGCTTACTGGCCAATGGGTTTCGGCCAACGCTGCTTTGATCTGACCGGCGAAGCACCGCAGACCTGCACCTATCAAGACCTGCTGGAACTGCGCACCGCCCATCGCCTGCGCCGCTAAAACTTTTCCGCGCGCAGCACTTCCACCTGAGCCAGGTAGCAGACCATGGCGTAGTTGGCGTAGTAGCGCGCCTGCAGGTGGCCGGCGATGCGTTCAGCGATATCGCGGGTGCAGATGATCTCCACGCGGATATTGCCTTCGGTGTCCCAGCCGGCACTGCGCACGCCGCGGCCACCCCGGCCGCGGGCATCGGAGATGGTCCAGCCCGGCGCGCCAAGCTGTTCCAGGTCAGCCACCAGCTTTTTCTCCAGCGCCGCTTCGCAGATCACGGTAAGCAGGGTGCGGATATGCGCGTCCATCTAGAGCCCCCAGGCCATCAGCTGTTCGGCCAGCATCAGGTACAACGGGATGCCGACGATGATATTGAAGGGAAAGGTAATGCCCAGCGACGCCGTCAGCGACAGCGACGGGTTGGCCTCGGGCAAGGCCAGGCGCAAGGCCGCCGGCACGGCGATATAGGAAGCAGACGCCGCCAGCGTAGCCAGCACCGCTGTACCGCCGAGGCTCAGGCCCATAAAACGACCGAGTAGCGCGCCGATCAACGCACCGAACAACGGCATCAGCAAGGCAAAACCTAGCAGGCGCAGACCGAACTGCTTGAGCGAGCCGAGCTGACCCGAGGCAATCAGCCCCATCTCCAGCAGGAACAGCGCCAGCACCGGTTTGAACATGCTGGTGTAGAACGGCTCCAGCGGCTTGATTGCCTCTTTGCCAGCAATCGCACCGATGATCAGGCCACCGAGCAGCAGCATGATGCTCTTGCCGAGAAAGATTTCCCGGCCCAACTCGCCCCAATCGGTGTCGCGGGCAATCCCCTTAGCCAACAGGATGCCGACCAGAATCGCCGGGATTTCCAGAATGGCGACAAACAGTGGCATGTAGCTTTCGAACTCGATGCCCTTGGCCAGCATATAGGCCACTACCACAGCAAAGGTCCCGGCGCTGACCGAACCATAGTGTGCCGCCACTGCCGCGGCGTTGACCCGATCGAAGCCCAGGCCACGCAGCACAGCAAAGGCCAGCAGCGGCAGCGCCACACCCAGCCCCAGCACCCAGGCCGCCTGCCCGAGCAACTGCCAGCTGGCCTGCTCGGCCAACTCCACACCGCCGTGCAGACCAATCGCCAGCAGCAGAATGATGGAGAGGGTTTCATACAGCGCAGGTGGCAATTTCAGCTCGCTTTTCAGCAAACCTGCCAACAGGCCGAACACAAAGAACAGCACCACCGGATCCAGACTCACCGCGCATTGCTCCCGTATTGAACTGCTATTAAGACGCCTGTCGCGTCACACCTGCTCGAATAAAAGGTCATGCCCCCACCACGCGTTGTGCTGATACCCGCAGTTTTGCCCAGTCTCCTGCTGAGAACAGCAGAACCCTGCACAGCGGGGCATAACCGAAAAAAGGAGCCTTACGGCTCCAGGGACTCAGGCACTGGGCCTAAAAACCCATGCAGGCGCGACGAATAAGCCGCGCCTGCGGTGTAAAAAGAAGCCCCAAAAAAGCCATTCAAATGCCTGTTCAAACAGCCGGGGCTTCCGAGGTTAACCTTCGATTTCCACCAGTACGTCGCCCGGATTGACCCGGTCGCCCTTGGCCACATGCACCGCCGTCACGGTACCGGCAATCGGCGCCTGCACTTCGGTTTCCATCTTCATCGCTTCGCTGATCAGCACCGCCTGACCGGCCTTGACCGTGTCACCGACCTTGACCAGTACATCGACGATATTGCCTGGCATGCTGGTGCTGACATCGCCCGGCGCACTGGCCTGCTTACGCTTGCCAGAACTGCCCGCGACAAAATCATTCAGTGGTTCAAACACCACTTCTTCCGGCATGCCGTCGATCGACAGGTAGAAGTGACGCTTGCCGTCGCTCTTCACGCCAACGCCGGTGATGTCGACGCGGTAGCTTTCGCCGTGTACATCCACCACGAATTCGGTCGGTACGCCTTCACCACCCGCAGGGGCCACACCGCCGGCTTCCGGGATCGGCAGCAGCACTTCCGGCGTCAGGGTGCCGGCAGCGCGGTCTTCAAGGAACTTGCGCCCGATATCCGGGAACATGGCGTAGGTCAGCACGTCTTCTTCGCACTTGGCCAGGCTGCCGATTTCCTCACGCAGTTTGGCCATCTCCGGCTTGATTAGGTCGGCCGGACGCACTTCGATGACTTCTTCGCTGCCAATCGCCTGCTTGCGCAGCTGTTCGTTGACCTTGCCCGGCGCCAGACCGTAGCGACCTTGCAGGTAGAGCTTCACCTCGTTGGTGATGGTTTTATAACGCTCACCGGCGAGGACGTTGAACACCGCCTGGGTGCCGACAATCTGCGAGGTCGGCGTCACCAGCGGCGGGAAGCCGAGGTCTTCACGCACCCGCGGGATTTCCGCAAACACTTCGTTGATGCGGTTTAACGCGCCCTGCTCTTTCAGCTGGTTAGCCAGGTTAGACATCATCCCGCCCGGCACCTGGTTGACCTGCACGCGGGTATCCACGGCGGTGAATTCGCTCTCGAACTGGTGGTACTTCTTGCGCACGGCGTGGAAGTACAGACCGATCTCCTGAATCAGCGCCAGATCCAGCCCGGTGTCGTAGGGGCTGCCCTTGAGCGCAGCGACCATCGACTCGGTACCCGGATGGCTGGTGCCCCAGGCGAAGCTGGAGATGGCGGTGTCGATATGGTCAGCACCGGCTTCAATCGCCTTGAGCTGGCACATCGAACCCATGCCAGCGGTGTCATGGCTGTGGATAAACACCGGCAGGTCGACTTCCGCCTTCAGCGCCCGCACCAGATCAGCAGTGGCGTACGGGGTGAGCAGACCGGCCATATCCTTGATCGCGATGGAGTCGATGCCCATGGCCTGCATGGCCTTGGCCTGCTTCACAAACGCCTCAACGGTGTGTACGGGGCTGGTGGTGTAAGCGATGGTGCCTTGTGCGTGCTTACCGGCGGCCTTCACCGCTTCAATGGATACGCGCAGGTTACGTACGTCATTCATCGCATCAAAGATGCGGAACACGTCGATGCCGTTGACCGCCGCCTTGGCCACAAAGGCGCGCACCACATCATCGCTGTAATGGCGATAACCGAGCAGGTTCTGCCCGCGCAGGAGCATCTGCAGACGAGTGTTGGGCAGGCCGGCCTTGAGTTTGCGCAGGCGCTCCCACGGGTCTTCCTTGAGGAAGCGCACACAGGAATCAAAGGTCGCTCCGCCCCAGACTTCCAGCGACCAGTAACCAACCTGATCGAGCTTGGCGCAGATCGGCAGCATGTCATCCAGGCGCATGCGGGTGGCGATGATCGACTGGTGGGCATCGCGCAGGATGGTATCGGTGATGGTGATCTTCTTGTTCATGGTCTGGTTCCTTCCCCTACAGGCCGGCGTGGGCAGCGATGGCGGTGGCAATTGCGATGGCCAGGTGCGACGGGTTGCGCTTGATCGAGTATTCGGTCAGCTCCGGGTGCGACTCGACAAAACTGGTGTTGAACTGGCCGCTGCGAAATTCCGGGTTACGCAGGATTTCCTGGTAATAGGCGGCGGTGGTTTTGACCCCTTGCACGCGCATGTCATCCAGGGCGCGCAGGCCACGGGCCAGGGCTTCTTCCCAGGTCAGCGCCCAGACGATCAGCTTCAGGCACATGGAGTCGTAGTGGGGCGGAATGGTGTAGCCGGTGTAGATCGCCGTGTCGGTGCGTACTCCAGGACCGCCGGGGGCGTAATAACGGGTGATCTTGCCGAACGAGGGCAAGAAGTTGTTCTTCGGATCTTCGGCATTGATACGGAACTGCAGGGCGAAACCCCGGTGGATGATGTCTTCCTGCTTGATCGACAACTCCAACCCAGAGGCGATGCGGATCTGCTCACGGACGATGTCGATGCCGGTGATTTCTTCGGTGATGGTGTGCTCCACCTGCACCCGGGTGTTCATCTCCATGAAGTACAGCTCGCCGTCCTCGGCCAGCAGGAACTCCACGGTACCGGCGTTCTCGTAACCCACCGCTTTGGCGGCGCGTACCGACAGGTCGCCGATGTAAGCGCGCTGCTCAGGGGTCAATTGGGGACTGGGGGCGATCTCAATCAGCTTCTGGTTACGCCGCTGAATTGAGCAATCGCGCTCGAACAGGTGCACGGTGTTGCCAAAACTGTCGGCAAGCACCTGCGCCTCAATGTGCTTGGGGTTGACGATGCACTTTTCCAGAAACACTTCGGCACGACCGAAGGCCTTGGTCGCCTCGGAGATCACCCGTGGGTAGGCCTGCTCCAGCTCGTCGCGGCTGTTACAGCGGCGGATACCGCGCCCGCCGCCGCCATTGGTGGCCTTGAGCATTACCGGGTAGCCGATGCGGTCGCCTTCGCGCAGTGCCTCGGCGATATCCGCCACGTTGCCTTCGGTACCGGGGGTGCAGGGTACGCCGGCGGCGATCATGCTGCGCCGCGCTTCGGTCTTGTCGCCCATGCGCCGGATCACTTCCGCGCTCGGGCCGATAAACTTGATGCCCCGCTCGACGCAGATGTCTGCCAGCTCGGCGTTTTCCGAGAGAAAGCCATAGCCGGGATGCAGTGCATCACAGCCGGTTTCCACCGCCAGGTTGACCAGCTTGCGCGGGTTCAGATAGCCGGCCAGCGGTTCCTCGCCAATGCTGTGGGCTTCGTCGGCGCGCTTGACGTGCAAGGCGTGGCGATCGGCATCGGAGTACACCGCCACCGAGCGAATACCCATTTCGGCACACGCTCGCACGATGCGTACGGCAATCTCACCGCGGTTGGCTATCAGGATTTTCTTGATCACGAGCCAGCGTCCTCGATCACGTGAGCAGGCGAACGGCAAAACCGGTCGACGTGTGACCGCAACAGCAGCAGCGGTCAGGTGCTCACGCTACGCCGGCTTGGTGATTAACCAAAATCAATTATTATTGGGTTAGGCATTAGCTAAAGCTTATAGTTAAGCCTTACCACTGCCCTCACACAGGTAAAATTTGTGCGTAAGTCCTTGCTGCGTATGACTTTTCGTCAGATTCAGGTGTTTCGCTCTGTATGCAGCCACCTGTCCTACAGCCGCGCCGCAGAGGAAATGGCCCTGACCCAACCCGCCGTAAGCCTGCAGATTCGCCAGTTGGAAGAGCTGATCGGCCAGCCGCTGTTTGATTACATCGGCAAGAAGCTGTACCTGACCGAAGCCGCCGAAGCCCTGCAACGCGCCAGCGCGGATATTTTCGGCCGCCTGGAAAGCCTCGATATGCAGCTCTCTGACCTCCAGGGCTCACTGCAAGGGCAATTGAGCCTGGCGATCGAATCCAGCGCCAAGTACTTCATTCCGCACCTGTTCGCCGCTTTTCGCCAGCAATACCCGGAAGTCAACTTACAGCTGGTGGTCACCAATCACACCCAGGCCCTCAAACGCCTGAACGCCAACCGTGATGACCTGTTGATCATGTCGCGGGTGCCAACGGACATGAACCTGGAGTTTCTGCCCTTTCTGACGAACCCGATCATCGCCGTGGCGCCCGCCGATCACCCGTTGTGTAGTCAGGGCCCACTGAGCCTGCAGGACCTCACCGCATTTCCGCTGCTGATCCGCGAAGCGGGCTCCGGCACGCGCCAGGCCTGTGAGGAGTATTGCCACCAGAAGCGCGCGCACTTCGCGCAAACCTTGGAAGTCGGCTCCATGGAAGGTCAGTGCGAAGGCGTCATCGCCGGCCTTGGCCTGGCCCTGCTGCCACGTCACGCGGTGCGCCGCGAGTTGGAATGCGGCGTCCTGCGTGAGCTGCCGGTGAGCGAGCTGCCGCTGCTGCGCAGCTGGTGCCTGGTGCACCCGCGCAGCAAATACCTGTCACCGGTGGCCCAAGCGTTTTTCGCCTTCGTGCGCGATCAACGCAGCCTGATCAACACGCTGGCTGAGCGGTTTGCTGCGCCAATGCCTGCTTGCCCGCCAGGTAATTAGCTGCAATCAACTCCGGAAAGTCGACCAACTCATGTTGCAGCTGACGCTGCTCGGCATAGCTTTCAATGGCGCGACGGTATTCCATGCGGCGCTGGTCGATCAGCTTGCGCCGAGCTTTTGCATCACTGCTTTCGTGAGACTGCGGTTTATCCAGATAGCCAGACATAGGGTGCAACTCCCAAGCTGAGTAAGGGAGTACCAGCATCGACCCTGGATATGACGCTTTGATGGCCACGCGATAACGTGGCGATGACATCAGTCTTCGACGGTTTTATGCGACTTCGGCGACAGGCGCAGGCTGCGCAGACTGCGTTTGACACTCTTCAGGTGATTCACCAGGCCAGGGCCACGGGCCATGGCCACGCCCATGGCGAGCACGTCGATCACCACCAGGTGGGCGATGCGCGAAGTCAGCGGGGTGTAGATTTCAGTGTCTTCCTGCACGTCGATGGCCAGGTTGACCGTGGCCAGATCCGCCAGCGGCGTCTGACTCGGGCACAGGGTGATCAACGTCGCGCCGGTTTCACGCACCAGGTTGGCGGTGATCAGCAAATCCTTGGAGCGCCCGGACTGCGAAATGCAGATGGCCACGTCGGTAGGTTTCAGGGTCACCGCACTCATCGCCTGCATGTGCGGGTCGGAATAGGCTGCAGCCGTGAGCAGCAGGCGGAAGAACTTGTGCTGGGCATCCGCCGCCACCGCACCGGACGCACCAAAGCCATAGAACTCCACACGCTGGGCATTGGCAATGGCGGCAATGGCCTGCTGCAAGGCCTGGGTGTCGAGCTTTTCGCGCACTTCGATCAGGGTGTGCAGGGTGGTGTCGAAGATTTTCAGGCTGAAGTCGGCCACCGAGTCGTCTTCATGGATGGCGAACTGGCCGAAGCTGGCACCGGCCGCCAGACTCTGCGCCAATTTGAGCTTGAGGTCCTGAAAACCGGTGCAACCAATCGCCCGACAGAACCGTACGATCGTCGGCTCGCTTATGCCGACGCTATGGGCCAGCTCAGCCATGGAGCTGTGCATGACCGAAGCCGGATCAAGCAGAACATGGTCGGCGACCTTGAGTTCCGATTTGCGGAGTAGATGACGCGACTGGGCAATGTGCTGCAACAGGTTCACAGGTTTAGGCTCGGCTTTTGGCTAACGAATCCATCTAGCACGCCGCATCGGAGTCATGACTCGGTTATGATCGGCGAAAGACAGGTTGTAGTGGTCTTGTAGTTATACTACATGGCCGCCGCCGCCGCACGGTTAAACCGAGTCGGAGTTCCCACCTTGAGCATTCCCTGCGACATGCTGGTGTTTGGCGGCACCGGCGACCTGGCCCTGCATAAACTGCTGCCAGCGCTCTACCATCTGCATCGCGCCGCGCGCCTGCATACCGACACACGCATTCTGACCCTGGCGCGCAGCGCGCTCAGCCGCTCAGCGTTTCAGGCCCTGGCCGAGCGCCATTGCCGCGCTCAAGTAGCGCGCAACGACTTCGACAACGATACCTGGGCCAGCTTCGCCGCACGGCTTGATTACTTCGCCATGGATGCCAGCCAAAGCGCCGATTTCGGCCGCCTGGGCAAACGCCTGGGGAACGATCCAGAGCGGGTGCGCATTTACTACCTGGCCACCGCTCCGGATTTGTTTGAAGACATCGCCTCACACCTGAAAATCGCCAGCCTGGCTGGGCCCAAGGCGCGCATCGTGCTGGAAAAGCCGATTGGCCATTCGCTGGAGTCAGCTAAGGCCATCAATGCGGCCATTGGCGCCGTGTTCGATGAGTCGCGGGTGTTCCGCATCGACCACTACCTGGGCAAAGAGACGGTGCAGAACCTGATGGCACTGCGCTTTGCCAACGCCCTGTTCGAGCCTATCTGGCGCGCCGGGCATATTGATCACGTGCAGATCAGCGTGTGCGAAACCCTCGGCGTGGAAAATCGCGGCGCTTACTACGAAAAAGCCGGCGCCATGCGCGACATGATCCAGAACCACCTGCTGCAGCTGCTGTGCCTGGTGGCCATGGAAGCGCCGGTGCGTTTCGATGCCGAGGCGGTGCGTAACGAGAAGGTGAAAATCCTCGAAGCGCTGAAACCCATCACCGGCCTCGACGTTCAGGACAAGACCGTGCGCGGCCAATACACCGCCGGCAAGATCGGCGGCCAGGAAGTGCCGGCCTACTATTTCGAGAAGAACGTCGACAACGACAGCGACACCGAAACCTTTGTCGCCGTGCAAGCCGAAATCGACAACTGGCGCTGGGCCGGCGTGCCGTTCTACCTGCGCACGGGCAAACGTTTGGCGCGTAAAACCTCGGAAATACTCATCCAGTTCAAGCCAGTACCGCATCAACTGTTCGGCGGCGGCGAAGCCAACCGCCTGTTGATTCGCCTGCAACCGGAAGAACGCATCAGCCTGCAACTGATGGGCAAGAGCCCCGGTAAGGGCATGCACCTGCAGCCGGTTGAACTTGACCTCAACCTGGCGGATGCCTTCCATAAACAGCGCCGCTGGGATGCCTACGAGCGCCTGTTGCTCGACGTCATCGAAGGCGACTCAACGCTGTTTATGCGCCGCGACGAAGTGGAAGCCGCCTGGAGCTGGGTCGACCCGATCATCAAAGGCTGGCACCAGCACTACCAGAGCCCACGCCCCTACCCGGCCGGCAGCGACGGCCCGGAGCAAGCCAGCAACCTGCTTGAACGCCACGAACGGCAGTGGATGGAATAGCCGCTAGGCCAGCTGTTTTTCAAACAACTCCAGCACCGCCTCCGGCAACTGCTTGCGCAGCCCCTCACCGCTGATCAACAGCAGCAGCGGCAGCAGTTGCCGCAACGTACTCGGCTGCAAGCCGGCGCACACATCGGCCTGCCGCGCCAGTGACAGGCCGCCGAGCACCTGGGCGGCCACCGGCAGATTGCGATCCAGCACTGCCGCTTCGGTGAGCTTGCACAGGTAACCGGTAGAGAAGCTGCGCAGGCTTTCGCTGATCAGCGGCATATCGACGATATGCCGGGCGATCTGCAGCACATGATCAACATCGTTGATGCCGTAGATCAGCACCTTGATCTGCTTGGCCGACAGGCACTCGGCGTAGCGCGCCGCCGTGGCAAAGGCACCATCGGCGCAGAGCTGGCGCGCTACCTCCAGGTGCAGGCTATCAGGCAGGCTGAGGTAGGTGTCGAGAATCAGCCGCGGGTCGAGGTGGGTGGTTACCTCGGCGGCAAACTCGATGGGCATGACCATGATCAGCTCACGCAACTGCCCCGGCGGCATATGCGGCGCCAGCAGCGCGGCCTTCTCCGCTCCCAGTTGCTGCACCAGCCCCAGCTTGACGCTTAACGGGGCCATGGCCTGGGACGCCAACAGCAGGCGCAGGCCGACACTCAGGCTCGCGGGTTTGCGCATACGCACCTCTATTCAATCCGGACAGGCCCGCAGGATTGCCCGCCCGAGGCGCAAAGACAGCCATCTTTGATCCGGTTGCGCACCCTCCGGGCAGGCAGCACCCGGCGCAGGTGGGAATAGACGAAACACCCCGGCGAAAAGCCAGCGACTTATGCCGCGCTGGCCGCCGGCCGTGCGCCACGCCAGAAGTACAGCAGCACGATGGGCAGCGCCAGCAGCCCCAGCACGCCGGCACTGATAAACAGATTGGCAAAACCCAGCTGCTCGGCCAGCCAACCGCTGGTGGCACCCACCAACCCGGCCAACAGCAACTGCACGCTGGCCTGCAGGGTAAAGTCCGCGCCCTCATGCTCGGGCCGGCACTGGCGCATCATCACCGCGAACAGCGCCACCGTGGACATGCCATCGGCGGTCTGCTCGAACAACGCCACCAGATAAACCAAGCCGGTGTTGCCGCCGGCATTTACCAAAAGAGCCATGGCGGCGATCCCGCATGCCTGCAACAGACCGAACAGCAGCAGCGCCCGTAACGCGCCGATGCGCGCATACAGCAGACCGCCGAGAAACGCGCCGGCGATGCCCGCCAGACTGCTGATCAGGGTCAGCTGACCCAGCTCGGCATTGCTCCAGCCCTGATCCACCAACATCGGCTTGATCATCGGCGAACCCAGCGCATCGCCCAGCTTGAAACTCAGCAGCACCGCCAGCCAGAACAGCATGCCGGGCTGCAGCAGCAAGCCACGGTAATGCCGCAGCAACAGCCCAGGCCCGGCCGGCTCCGCCTGCGCCGGTTGAAACGGCAGCTCGCGTCGCTCGTTAAAACGCCAGATCGGCAGCGTCATCAGCACCAGCAGCAGCGCCACCAGCGCCACACTCAGGTTCCAGCCCAACGCATCCATCGCCAGCAGCAAACCACTGCCGCTGACCAGCATGCCGACCTTGTAGCCCCCCACCTGCAGACTGTTGCCTAGCCCGCGCCAGCGCTCTGGCAGCAGGCGTACGGCCAGCCCATCAGTGGCAATGTCCTGGGTCGAAGCAGCCAGGTTGACCAGCAGCAACAGGCCGATCAGCAAGAAAAAGTGACTGTCGAACAGCCGCTCGGGACTCATCAGCGCCAGGCTCGCAATCACCGTAATGACGCCAAGCTGCAACGGCAGAATCCAACCGCGGTGATGACCCAAGCGCGGCGAAGCCAGCCGATCCACCCACGGCGCCCAGAGCACCTTGAGCAACCAGGGCAAGGCCAACAACTTGAGCAGGCCAATCAACGCAAGATCAACGCCATGCTGACGCAGCAAAACCGGCAGCGAATGTGCCAACAGCCCCGAGGGCAAGCCCTGGGCGCAATACAGCGAGGCCAGCAGGATCAGGGTGGCATTGGCCGGGCGACGATCTGACGGCAACATTTAGGTATCTCGCAGCGAATACACTGCGACAGTAGCGGGCAGCAAAGCCGAATTACAAGCGCAGCGCAGTAGATGCTCGCGTATAGAAAAGCATACGAAATTCAGGTGTCTACCCACCATTCGCGCTGAATGCCTGCAGTAAGGCGGAGCCTATCGCAGCGGGAAATCCTGCAGTTTATTGACGCCATTGAATTGCCACCATTAGTGTGATGCAATTCCGATCTGTCGCAAGGTGCGATGAAGAGACCACTGCTTCATGGATGAAGATTTTGACTTCGCGCTCAATCTGCATGTCCTGAAGTGCCCCCAAGCTTCAGGAGCACCATTCTTGCCTACCGCTCTACATACCCGATGCTCACGCACATTCCGCATCACGGCCCTAGCCATTGCCATTAGCCTTGGCACCAGCAGCTGCGCCACTGTCGACAACTTCGCCAAAAACAACAGTGCCAATATCAACTGCATGGCCGGCGGTGCTGCGGGGGCCGCTGCGGGCGTAGCTCTGGCCATTCTGACTCAGCAGAACGACAAGGCCATTATTGGGAGCGCGGTTGTCGGTGCTGCCACTGGTTGCGGCATTGCACTGATGTACAAAGACCGTCTGAACAAGTTGGAGCAATTAGCGCGCGAAGAAAACCTCAAGATGCAGCTGGAAACCCTGCAGACTTCAGGCAGCACACCCAGCGCAGCCCCCGAGGATGCCGGCATCGTCGCGCAAATCGAAGATCAGGGCATGTTTCCTGTAGGCAGCTCCACGCTCAGCAGCGATGGTCAGCGCCAGGTACGTAAGCTGGCCAGCGCCTTTGCCACGCAATCCGATCAGCCGCAAAACTCAGCGATTCTGGTAGTCGGCCATACCGACGCCACCGGCAGCGCACAAGGCAACCAGCAACTATCCGAGCGCCGCGCTCGTGCTGTAGCCAGCATCCTAGTCGAACAGGGTATTGCCCGCGAACGCATGTACTTTCAGGGCGCAGGTGCTTCCAGGCCCATTGCCGACAACAGTGACAGCCTGCAACGCGGTAAGAATCGCCGCGTGGAGATAGTCGAAGTCAACGATCGCAACACCCTGGTAAAGCGGGTTAATGCCGAACAGAACAACCCCAAATATCTGGCTCACGGCACCTCAACTGAAGCCGCTACGCCAGTGTCGAGTAAAGCCTCAACGAGTAGCGCCTCCACCAAACCGGCTACGAGCAAGGGTACGGCAGTCGCTAAGAGCACCAGCAGTACTAGCTCGTCGAGCAGCGCTGCAGCACGCGTGCACAAAGGTAATGTGATCGATTTTGGCGGCCAGCCCGCGATTGTCAGCAACTGGACGCTAGGCCAGGCCATCACGCCGAAAAGTGGCGGTTTCGCCATAATTTCTACGGCAAATGCGGCCGACATCCCCATGAGCAGCTGCGAAAGCGATAAGCCGCGCCAAAGTGGCGAGGTATTCAACCTGGCAAGCGGTAAAGCCCTAGAAACCCATACCACCACCGATTACCTACCGGGGTACAACAACCGCGTATGGGCGCAGACGGTCAATGGCCACCTGGTGACGATTTCCCCCGTATCCATACTGCGCGACGCCGCCGCAGTGGATCGCCAGCCCTTCGTAGAGGTAGTGCAGAACTACGATGCCGGCAATCGCAAAGCCCAGGTCAAGGCCAACGCCATCGCTAACACCTACGAAGGCGAAGACCGTGTGCTCTATCGCGTATTCGTGACCAACCCGCAAGAACCAGTTTCCTGCCTGGATGTGGTGTTCAGTAAAGGCAACTCGCAAGCAACAGACGGCATGCTGTTCTATCCAAAAAGTAATGGCGAAGCCTACAGCGCCCGGTTCATTCCGGTTCGTACCTAATACAAGGAACTCAAGATGGAAGATTTCAGCTTCAATGCGCTGATGGCCTTGGCCTTGGCCAACAAACTGGTAACCGGTGCAGTGATCACCACCCTGCTCTCGGCACTTCTGATCAAGGTCTACTGGGACAAAGTCGGCTACTTTCTGATGCGCCTATGGCACGGTACCCCAGTGATCGGCACCGTCGCGCGCCTGGCCAGCGGCAGCACCAGCACCGATCACAAAAAGTGGCTGCTGAGCGAAGCCTCGCTGTGCAACAACTACTACGACCACTACCAGGACGTTGGGGACAAAAGCTCCGACTACTACAACAAGTGCGAGTCCTACCTGGACACTATCGGTGAAGGCGACCGCCGTGAGCGCCCGATCTGGGTACTGGTGCTGATCTTTCTGCTGATCCTCTTTGAAGCAGTGGGTTTCGCCTATGTGCTGGTGCCCTTTATCAACCAGAACCTGTCATCCAATGACCAAGCATATCTGGGATGGATGGCCGCGTTCCTCCTGGCGATTATCTCCGCAGGCTTTGCCGAAGCTGCCGGCCGGGCCATCCACCACAACTCACTGGTTAACAAGGCTCGCCACTGGTGGGAAGGCGATCAGGATGAGAACAAGGTCACCCCGCTGAAACAGGTGCAGCCGGGTGTGCGCATCAAAGAAACCGAGAAGGATGAAGGCGGTAAAGACTACAACCGTATTCTGGCGCGTATCGTCACCAACCAGACAGTAACCCCACGCAATGGCTGGATCATCGGCTGCGCCTTGGTGGTACTAATCATGGCCTGTGCAGCGTTCGGCATACGCGCCTATCAGCTTAAGAGCATCGAAACCGAAATGGTTGGCAACCCGAGCGTGTTTGCTGAGCAAAGCTATGAAAACAGTGCCAGCCCCTTCGAGCTGCCCGAAGACTCTGCAGCGGTGAATCAGGACGCCACCGACAGCACCCTGACCGACAAAATGGACGCAATTCGCAGCGCCTCGCTGATCACCTTTGTGGTGCTCTCGGTGATCTACATCGCTATCCAGGCAGTTAGCGTCTGGCTGGCTTCGATCTTCGGCTTCGCCGGAGTCGAATCGAAGAAGGCCTGGGAATACACCCACAAGTTCAACAACGCCGTTGAACTTGAGCGCTGGATGGAAAACCAACGCGGCAAGATCGCTGCTCATGCCGATCACAAGCTGCGCATGCTGCAGATGAAGCTATCCAAGCGCACCACCACAGACAGCAATGTGCAGGCAGCCCTCAAAGGTGCCCACGGCCGTGATTTCAATGCCTATGTACTGCGCATGCAGGAAGAGGCCGGCACCCACCGCTCGCAGCCGCAACCAAGCATTCCGACCGCCACTCCAGCGGCAGCAGCACTGCAGAGCGTACCTGTGGACGAGGCACCTCTCGCGGTTAGTCAGCCAGCGGCCCCTGCCCTGCCCAGCGAAGCACCCGTTGAGCTCAACCACGTGGCAAGCCCAACCGCCGATCTCAGCGCCCTACGCAATAAGGATCTGACGGCCTTCAGCGATGAGCAATTGGGCACCATCTGCAGGGCCAAGGGCTACGACCTGGACGCTGTGCTGGCGATTCGGGCCGAACAACAACTGTTGAAAGACTTTGAAGAGGTCTAAATGAAACTCAAGGCCCTTTCCGCCTTGCTTCTATGCCTGCCTGCCCTTGTGCAAGCAGGCGGCGAACGCAACGACATTCCCGATTGCTATGGCTATGCCAAAGTTAACGAGTTTCGCCAACCCGGCTCAGGCCGCGAACTGACGGTAATAGTCGATCAAACCATTCCGATGCCGAACAGTATCCAGAAAGCCGCATGGGGGCAGATAAATCGCTTTGTTGCACCTGGCGATAAAGTTCGTCTGTACAGCTTTTCAGCCTTTCTACCTAACCAGTTTATGCAACTGCGCTTCGCCGGAGAGCTGAATCAGCCGCTCGAAGGCAAGGTACGTGACGGCATAGGCATGCAATCGCTGCGCTCATTCGACAAATGCTTGGCGGAGCAACAGACCTTCTTCCGAAAGAAGTTCGGCCAGACCTTCGTCAGCAGTCTGCGCGAAGCATCTGAAGAGATTCCGCGCAGCGAGATCTTCCACTCCTTACGCGACATAGGTGAAGACCTAGCGCGCCAACCGGCCGAAGAACGAGTAATTCTGCTGCTCTCGGACATGTTGGAAAACAGCGAATTTGGCAGCTTTTACGCCAACAATCGCATCCGCGACCTGCAACCGCAGCAAGAGTTGAAACGTGTTGGCGAAAAGCAGCTATTTGCCGATTTACAGAATGCACGCGTTTATGTGGCCGGTGCAGGCCTAGTCACCAAAGACGTTAAACAAGCCTACCGTTCCGGCAAAACCATGGAGTTGTTACAAAGCTTTTGGAAAGGCTACTTCGAAGGCTCCAACGCCAACCTAGTGGCATTTGGCTCACCAAGTTTGAATGTAGATCTGAGATAACGCGGGAATGGAAATTCCCATCATAAATCACACGATCTATTTTTAACCACCCACACTAAAAACACAAAGAGAAAGCCCATACTTGCAAGCTTTAATTTATCCGACGAAAGATCAATAATTGGTGGCTATAAAGCATTGTCACTGACTGACTCCGATGCAATTTATTCGCACAAACAAATACTGATAAAGACCTTGAAGCTTAACAATTTGCTTGGATGGTTATCGATTGCGTTCGGTATTCCACTACTGATATTTATCATCCCCGGAGTATTTTTGATCGGCATGGGTATATTTTTGCTAGTACGCGCAAACAAAAAAATTAAACTTATAGAAAGTGCCACTGCAACATATTGCAGTGCGCTAGGCATCTCCCAAGCTTAAAAAATTGATTGCACCCTAGACTCAGTAACAGCTCCATCTAGGGTGCCACTGCCAACTAAAACAATACTTAAGCGCAATCAAATAAAAACACCACCAATATAATTTTACAGGTTATACATATGAAATTCCTCCCAGCAAAAGCAACAGCTATAGCATCGTTAATACTTATTAGCGGCTGTGCCAGTATGAAAAATGCATCCACACCGCTCGACTACACGACAGGTGTATATGTACCTCAGGAAACTCTTGGTCAGTTCAAACCCGGCAAAGCTACACAAGACCAAGTCGCTGCTGCAATAGGCTATCCAAGTCAACGCAATGAAGTACTTGGTAAGGAAGTATGGACTTATACCTATACGAAAATTGCAGGCGTTCCCTTTGTTGGCTCTAATAAATTTGAAAATACTGTTTTTGAATGGAACAAAAACGGTACATTATTGAAATCTTATAAATCTGCTGGCACACCCGGCCAGAGCGGAAATCCGCTGCTTAATGCGGCTGGAATGTAAACAACTATAATGTCTCGCACTATTAAAAATAAAATCGCGCAATGAAAACATCTATCTAAACACCATCCAAATTTTATGGCTCACATATATATACAACCCGAGGTCGAAATGAAAGTAGTTCGTAACTTTGTAGCTCTCTGCCTGATCACTAGTGCTGCATTACTTGCAGGATGTGGCGGCGATCCTTCCAGTGCCGATGTGATGGAAGTCTTCAATGCGCAAGTTGAAAAACAAGCGCAAATGATGCAGTCCATAGGAGGTAAGGATGCCGCAAAGATGTTCGATAGAATGGTTCCTAAGGTTACTGACGTGGATGTGAAGAGTTGCGACGAAATTCGTGATGATGTTTTCAAGTGCGACATTGAGCTAACTGCAATACTGAACGATCAAGAGTCAACCAAAATAACTACAATTGTTCTCGGCAAGAAAAAAGACGGTTCTTGGGCTGCGATGTAACTTCAGCCGCTTTAACAACGCGCACAGGAACTACCTAATGCGCGTTTTCTATGGTTCCGAAAAAGTATTGCTGGCACCGGTTATACCGATTTTTCGATGTGCCGCTAGGCGTCAAAAACACTTCAGCTATAAATTTCAGCTTTACGAAAATAAACGAATATCAGTGGGCAGCAATTAATTTACTGCCTTGCCCATCTTCGATGGGCAATCAAAACACTCATAACAAGGATTCATATGCGCCATCTGAAAACCGCGATTGCCCTCGCCTGCCTGACTTCTTTGGCAGGCTGCAGCTCTGAATACGACAGCTCAGAAATTAAGACTAAAGATAGGTCTCTCCACTACACATCCGAGTTTTTGGAGAAAGAATCCGGCGACCCTATTACTGGGACAGTGGTCTTTAAGCGCGATGAGACCGTAGTCAAATCCATACAAGTGGTTGATGGCAAGGTCACTGGCGAGTGGATTGACTACAGCAATGATGGCAAGCTACTTAGAACTGCCACGCTGGAAAATGGCGTGGAAGTCGGCGTAAAAACTCAGTATTGTGAAGATGAACTCAGCGGTCAAATACGTTGGACCCATGATTATTCCGGCGACACAATCAAGCAAACCACTTTTGACTGCAAGACTGGCCTGCTTACCGAAGAATCAACCAAACTCAAGGGTGTTGGCTTCATCGGTGTAAGTAAAGCCTGGCACATTGTCGATGGCAACCAGGTTCCTAAGTCTGTTGAAAACTACAATGCTGTCGGTAAGAAAGACGGTGTGTCAGAAATATATTTTAAAGATGGTCAACTTCATTCTTCGCAAACGTTTAAAGACGGAAAGCAAACAGGTGTGGCTGAAGAGTTTTTCGAAGATGGAAAAATGTATTTTTCACGCACTTACATAGATGGCAAGCAAGATGGTCCGTACAAGGAGTATGTACGCTATGAAGACGGTACAGTCCGCCTGAAAGAAGAAGGCATATACAAAGGTTACTCGATGGTCGAAGGGAAGACCTATGAAACCGATACTCGCTACCCAGAAGGCACGCTGGAGAAGCACATCTTTCCAATCTGGGATGGTGGTCATGCCACCCTGTTCTTCGGCCCCGATAAAGTTGGAGTTAACTGGACGGAAGGCGAAGCCTCGACTAGAGAACGCATGGTGATGACCAAAGTTCTCGATGGCCAAGATGCTCTCCAATCCGACATCGACAACATCGCCTATTTGATTAAAACGACACAGGTTGACCTGAACAAGGTCTATGGTGAAGGTCGCTACGTGATGCAATACGGCGACCACCTTATTACAGCCATGGCAGAGGGTTACTACGACCCAATGATCAGCATGGGACTTGATCCACAGAGCACCGATTTTGACGGCACCACGCGTCTGATGATGTGCATTCAAAACGAGCGCCGCTGCTCATTCGATCACATGATGCGCCTAGCGAACGAAACGCTTGCTGCCGGTGCCAAGTCGAAGCATGCCTATGGCGAAACAGCAGCCTCGTTCTTCTGTAAAAACCTGGATCGTATCCGAAGCGACAAAAAATACGACCTGTTTACTGTGCTGTTGAAACTGGATGACGTGAACAAAGCCAACTTCACCGGCCAGACCCCGCTGCATCAGTGCATGGGGCAGAAAGACCTGACCGCAGCGAAAATGCTTATTGCTGCAGGTGCAGATCTGACTGCCAAAAACTACGGCGGATTTACCCCGCTGGACATGGGCTTCGTCCAACAGCACGGTTTCAACGTTCAGTTGAAGTGGTCCCCTGACCGCGTGAAGGCTGTCGGCGAAATGGCCAAAGGATCGAGCTTCAGCTTTAATGCCCCGGTCCCGGTATACAAGAAGTCGCTTAAAGACATCTTCCTTGAAAATGGCGATGCTGCCAGCGCTCAGGCAACAGAAGCGTTCAACTGATTCAGTTGATATATCTGCACAATAGCCGGCTCTTTAGCCGGCTTTAATGAGATGATCCCCCCGACACCCTGTGAGACGGTACCTTCACAGGGTGTTTTCTTTGCGGAGGCCAGTGCAAGAAGCCCAAATCCATACTCAAAATCCAGCGCCGCCGAGGCAAAAAACGCGCGGGCCAGCCTTGGCAGTGAGCGAACAAAACGCCAAGTGTTCGAGCCCCCTTTCAAGGTGCTCAGCAGATCCCTTATACACGCCCAAGCGTTATCGCTCAGCCTGCTTCTTAGGGCATGGCAAAGCAAAATTTTAACGTGAGCCTTACGTCAACAGAACCTAGAACTTGCTCGTCTGCTCGCGCAGCAATTGAGCGAACTGTTCGGCTGGCACCGGCCTGCTGATCAGGTAACCCTGGATCTCGTCGCAGCGCTGGCTCTTGAGGAAGTCCATCTGCGCCTGGGTTTCCACGCCCTCGGCGACCACCTTGAGTTCCAGGCTGTGGGCCATGGCGATGATCGCGCGGGTGATCGCGGCGTCTTCGCTGCCGGGGGTGAGGTCGCGGATAAAGGTCTGGTCGATCTTCACGTAATCCACCGGGAAGCGCTTGAGGTAGCTGAGCGAGGAATAGCCGGTGCCGAAGTCATCGATCGCCAGTTTGACGCCCAGTTCGCGCAATTGCTGGAAGGTGCTGATCACACTTTCAACGTTGTCCAGCAACTGGCTTTCGGTCAACTCCAGCTCAAGGTACTGCGCCTCAAGGCCGGTTTCATCGAGCACCTGGCGCACCAGGCTGAGCAGGTTGCCCTGGCGCAGCTGATGCACCGAGAGGTTTACCGACACGCGAATATGCGCCAAGCCCTGCAGTTGCCAGGTACGCGCCTGCAGGCAGGCTTGGCGCAGGACGAATTCACCAATCGCGCCGATCAGCCCGGTTTCTTCGGCCAGCCCGATAAAGTCGCTCGGCGGCACCAGGCCCAGCTCCGGATGCCGCCAGCGCACCAGCGCCTCGGCCGCATTGAGGCTGTCGGACACCAGGCACAGCTTGGGCTGGTAGAACACTTCCAACTGGCCTTCGTCGATGCCTTTGCGCAGCTGGTTTTCCAGCTGCAGGCGCTCCAGGGTGCAAGCCTGCAGGTTATCGGTGAAGAACTGGAAGGTGTTGCCGCCCAGGTGCTTGGCGTGTTGCATGGCCATATTGGCCTGGCTGACCAGAGCGGAGATTTCCCGCGCGTTATCCGGCAGCAAGCTGATGCCCAGGGAGGCGCTGACCACCAGCTCATGCCCGCCCACGGTCATCGGCACGCGCAGCTTGCTCAGTAGGCGGCTGGCCAACCGTGCCAGGCTGGAGAGGCTGCCGTAGGCGTCGATGAGGATGGCGAATTCATCACCGGACAGACGCGCCAGGGTATCGGCCTCCGGCACAGCCTGAGTCAGGCGCCGGCTGACCTGGCGCAGCAGCTGGTCAGCGACTTCATGACCGAGGCTGTCGTTGAGCAATTTGAAGCGGTCCAGGTCGACGTGCAGCAACGCAATGCTGCGCCCGCTCTGTCGCGCACGCTGGCTGGCGTCGTGCAGGCGCTCCTTGAACAGGCTGCGGTTGGCCAGGCCGGTCAGTTCGTCGTAGTGCGACAGGTAGCGCAGGCGCTCTTCGGCTTCCCGGCGCGACGACAGGTCGGCGAAGAAGCCGACGATATGGCTGACACTGCCCCGCGCATCGCGCACTACATTGAGTTGCAGCCACTGCGGATACAGCTCGCCGTTCTTGCGCGTTTCGATCAGCTCACCGCACCAGGTGCCGCTGTTTTCCAGCTCCAGGCGGATCATCTGATACTGCCGACGGCTGTCGCTGCTGCTGATCAGGCTGATTACGCTTTTGCCGACCACTTCGTCCTGGCGATAACCGGTCACGTCGCTGAAGGCCTGGTTGACCGACAGCAGGCGGTAGTCCGGATCTAGAATCACGATGCCTTCGCTGGCGGCCTCGAACACCGTGGCGGCCAGCTGTTGCTGCTGCTCCTGCACCTTGCGCGCACTGATATCACGACGGGTGCCGAGCATGCGCAGCACGCGGCCTTCGGCGTCGCGCTCGACCGCGCGGCCACGGTCTTCGATCCACACCCAATGACCGGCGGCGTGCTTGATGCGGTATTCCACCTGATAGTCGTCACTGCGCCCTTTCATATGCTCGACCAGTGCACGACGCAGCACTGGCAGGTCATCCGGGTGCAGGCGCGGCTTGAGGTCGCGCAGCATCACCTGCACTTCATGGGGCTCCAGGCCGAAGATTTCCTTGAGGCGCGAGTGGTGCACCTCATCGCTCTGCAGGTCCCAGTCCCACAGGCCCAGCTCACTGGCCTCAATCGCCAGGGTCAGGCGCGCGCGGCTCTTGCTCAGGGCGTAGGTGGTTTCATCCAGTTCAAGCGTGCGCTCAGCAACGCGCATTTCCAGCTCATCATGGGCCAGGCGTAACTCGTGCTCGGCACGCCGACGCTGTTCCACTTCATGGGCAAGCTCACCATTGAGGCCTTCAGCCTGCTGCTTGGCGTGCTCCAGGTTGCTGATCAGTGCCTGATTGTGAAACCGCTGCAGCAAGCTGCGCTGCACCAGCCGATTGACCTGCCAGGCCACCACCAGCAGGGCCAGCAGCAGAATACTGCCGAGCACACCCCAGCCCTGTTGCAACGGATGCTCGCTGAGCAGCAGATAGCCCACCGAAGGCAGCAGGCAAGGCAAGGCAAAACTGAGGAAGGCGGTAAAACTGATGGCATAGGCCACGCTGGCCGAAAGAATCGCCGCGGCAATCAGGCCGTAGACCAGGGCTTGCAGGTAAAACACATCCGCCGGCACCAGAGCGATAGCCGCAAACGCCAACGTCAGTCCCGAAGCGCCCGCGCCAAACAGGAACAGCAGACGCCAGGAGCGTTCAGCCTGACGGCTGGGTAATGCAGTATTGAAGGCCCGGACCTGCACCAAACGCAGCACGGCGAGGATCACCAGCCAGATTGCCCAGCTGACCAGCAGCACCGGTGGCAGCGCACCCCATAACAGGAAGGCACACACCACGCCGCTGAGCAGCATGAACAAGGTTGGCACCTGCGAGCCCTGATAGAGCATGCGGGTGCGTTCGGCGGCGATATCTGTCGCGAACAGCTGAGCCACTTCCCGCCCGGAAGTCGGCTTGAGGCTATTGGCGGCAGCAAATGAAGTCGATGCGGTCATAGGCGATTTTCTTATAGTGGTTGCCTAAACGTCGGCGCAGCATACGCGAGCTAGACGCTTCGCCCAAGCCGGATGTGCGCCAATTCACAGTACAAATACCCAACTTTCGATGGTCACAGCCATAGCCCATCTACGCTCGTTGAGCTGACTCACCAGTCGTCCAATAAAACCGCCACAACAGCCTGGTTTGCCCTGCCTGACGCAGCCCCCTAGAATGCCGCGATGCAAAATGACCCCGAACTCCTGATTGCCTCTCTTAATGATGCCCAACGCCAGGCTGTTGCCGCGCGTGTGGGCCGCCAACTGGTACTGGCCGGCGCCGGCTCCGGTAAAACTCGCGTGCTGGTGCACCGCATTGCTTGGTTGATCCAGATCGAGAATGCCTCGCCGCACAGCATCCTGTCGGTGACGTTCACCAACAAGGCTGCCGCCGAAATGCGTCATCGCATTGAGCACATGCTCGGTGTCAGCCCGGCGGGCATGTGGGTCGGCACCTTCCACGGCCTGGCCCACCGCCTGCTGCGCGCGCACTGGCAGGAAGCCGGCCTGGCGGAAAACTTCCAGATTCTCGATTCCGACGACCAGCAGCGCATCGTTAAGCGGGTGATCCGCGACCTCGGCCTGGATGAACAGCGCTGGCCGCCTAAACAGGCGCAGTGGTTTATCAACGGGCAGAAGGACGAAGGCCTGCGGCCAAAGAACATCCAGCCCGGCGGCGACCTGTTCCTCGCCACCATGCTGAAGATCTACGAAGGCTACGAAGCGGCCTGCGCGCGCGCCGGGGTCATCGACTTCTCCGAGCTGCTGCTGCGCGCACTCGATTTGTGGCGGGATAAGCCGGGCTTGTTGGAGCATTACCAGCGGCGCTTCCGGCATATCCTGGTGGACGAATTCCAGGACACCAACGCCGTCCAGTACGCCTGGCTGCGCCTGCTCGCCAAGGGCGGCGACAGCATGATGGTGGTGGGCGACGATGACCAGTCGATCTATGGCTGGCGCGGCGCGAAGATCGAAAACATCCAGCAGTTCTCTGATGACTTCAGCGATGCCGAAGTGATCCGCCTGGAGCAGAACTACAGATCCACCGCCGGCATCCTCAAGGCCGCCAACGCCCTGATCGCCAATAACCAGGGCCGCCTGGGCAAGGAACTGTGGACCGAAGACGGCGATGGCGAGCCGATCAACCTGTATTCCGCGTTCAACGAACACGATGAAGCCCGCTATGTGGTGGAATCGATTGAGGATGCCCTGCGCAAGGACGGCCTCAAGCGCAGCGAAATCGCCATTCTCTACCGCTCCAACGCCCAGTCACGGGTGCTTGAAGAAGCGCTGCTGCGCGAGAAAATCCCCTACCGCATCTATGGTGGCCAGCGCTTCTTCGAGCGCGCGGAAATCAAGAACGCCATGGCCTACCTGCGCCTGCTCGACGGCCGCGGCAACGATGCGGCGCTGGAGCGGGTGATCAACGTGCCGGCCCGCGGTATCGGCGAGAAGAGCGTCGAAACCATCCGCGAATACGCCCGCGCCCATGATGTGTCGATGTGGGAAGCCATTCGCCTGATGGTCGCCGCCAAGGCCTTACCGGCCCGTGCGTCGGGTGCCCTGGCCGGGTTTATCGAACTGGTCGAAAATCTCGCCGCCAAAGTGTTGAGCATGCCGCTGCACCTGATGACCCAGACAGTCATTGAGCAGAGCGGACTGATTGCCTACCACAAGGCCGAAAAAGGCGAAAAAGGCGAAAAAGCCCAGGCACGCATCGAGAACTTGGAAGAACTGGTGAGTGCCGCGCGCACTTTCGACAACACCGAGGATGACGAGCTGACGCCGCTGCAGGCCTTCCTCAGCCACGCCTCGCTGGAAGCCGGCGACACCCAGGCGGCAGAAAACGAAGACAGCGTGCAGCTGATGACCCTGCACAGCGCTAAGGGCCTGGAGTTCCCCCAGGTGTTCCTGGTGGGCATGGAAGAAGGCCTGTTCCCACACAAGATGAGCCTGGAAGAGCCCGGTCGCCTGGAAGAAGAGCGTCGTCTGGCCTACGTCGGCATCACCCGCGCCATGAGCAAGCTGGTGATTACCTACGCCGAAACGCGCCGTCTGTACGGCAGCGAGACCTACAACAAGGTGTCGCGCTTCGTTCGCGAGATACCGCCGCAGCTGATTCAGGAAGTGCGCCTGTCCAACAGCGTCAGCCGGCCGTTCGGCGCGGTCAGCCGCAATGTGGGCAGCAACAGCATGAGCGGCGATAGCATGTTCGCCGGCAGCGCGGTGCCGGACACCGGCTTCAACCTCGGCCAGCGCGTGCAGCACTCACTGTTTGGTGAAGGCACCATCCTCAACTTCGAAGGCTCCGGCGCGCAGGCGCGGGTGCAGGTGAATTTCGAGAGCGAAGGCAGCAAGTGGCTGATGCTCAGCTACGCCAAGCTGCAGGCGCTGTAATCGACAATCTATTCAAACAATAAGGAGCCCCCATGATCCGCCGCCCTCTGCTGCTTGCCAGCGCCCTGCTCGCCGCTTTCGGGCTGGCCGGCTGCAAGGAAGAACCTGCCGCGCCACAAGCTACCGCCGAGCCGGTACAGACTTTCCACTGGAAGATGGTCACCGCATGGCCGAAGAACTACCCCGGCCTGGGCACCGCCGCCGAGCGTTTGGCCGAGCGGGTCAAGGCCATGAGCAACGGCCGCCTGACCATCAAGGTGTATGCCGGTGGCGAACTGGTGCCGCCGCTGGAAGTATTCGACGCCGTGTCACGCGGCACCGCCGAGCTGGGTCACGGCGCGGCCTATTACTGGAAGGGCAAGGTGCCGGCGGCGCAATTCTTCACCGCTGTGCCGTTCGGCCTGTCCACCAGCGAAATGAACGCCTGGCTGAGCAGGGGCGGCGGTCAGGCGCTATGGGATGAAGCCTATGCTCCCTATGGCGTAAAACCGATGGTAGTGGGCAACACCGGCATGCAGATGGGCGGCTGGTACAACAAGGAAATCAACTCGCTGGATGACCTCAAAGGCCTGAAGATCCGCATGCCGGGCCTGGGCGGCGAAGTGCTGAGCAAACTCGGCGCCACCACCGTTAACCTGCCAGGCGGCGAGGTATTCACCGCTCTGCAAACCAACGCCATCGATGCTACCGACTGGGTCAGTCCCTACAACGACCTGGCCTTCGGCCTGCACAAGGCGGCCAAGTTCTACTACTACCCGGGCTGGCAGGAACCCCAGGCGGTACTCGAGCTGCTGGTCAACCAAAAGGCCCTCGACAGCCTCCCGGCTGACTTGCAGGCGATCCTCACGGAAGCCGCCCGCGCCGCCAGCCAGGACATGCTCGATGACTACGTTTACCACAACGCCATGGCGCTGGATGAGCTGAAACAGCAAGGCACCCTGCTCAAGCGCTTCCCCGACGACGTACTCGCCGCCATGCAGCGCGAATCCGCCGTGGTGCTCGGCGAGCTGGCCGCGCAGAGCGAGCTGAATGGGCGCATCTGGGCTTCGATGCAGGCCTTCCAGGCCCAAGTCAGCCAGATGCACCAGCTGTCGGAGAAAGAGTTGTACAACTGGCGCTAAGTACCCGCCACACGCACAAACAAACGGAACCTTCGGGTTCCGTTTGTCGTTTCAGATCAGCCCGACGGCGCTCGCCGCCCATACTGCATGGCGAGGTGAGCCGATGAAACGCGCAACTGTTTCCGCGTCACAGATACTCGATAGCGCCCTGCAACTGGCCCATGTTTGCGGCTGGGAACGCCTGCATCTGTTCGATGTGGCGGCCGATCTGGGTGTGGGGCTGGATGCCATCGCTGTGCATTACCGCGAGAAGGATCAGCTGGTGGAAGCCTGGTGCGACCGTGCCGACCAGGCCCTGCTGGCGCGCGGCAACGACGCAGACCTGCTGACGCTAGAGCCGGCCAAACGCCTGGAAGAACTGCTGATCGCCTGGTTCGACAGCCTGGCCGCGCACCGCGCAGTGAGCGGACAGATGCTGCTGTACAAGCTGGAACCGGGGCATATCCACCTGCAGCTTGGCGGCCTGCTACGCATCAGCCGCACCGTGCAGTGGTGGCGTGAAGCGGCGCGGCGGGAAACCCTGCACCTGTGCCGTATCGCCGAGGAAAGCCTGCTGACTGGCGTCTACCTGCGCTGCTTTATCCACTGGCTGCGCCACCCCGAGGAAAACCCAGCCGACTTCCGCGCCCTGCTGCGCCGGCAGTTACGCTGCGGGCCGCTACTGGTGCTGCTGCGCCGCTAACTCAGGCGCACGGGCAAAAGCTCGAAACATTCTAGGCCTAGCCAGCGCCGCTCACGCCGGGCAAGATGCCGCGCGTAGATCCAATCACCAAGAGACAGCTAACCATGCAGCGTTTCCTTAGTATCGCCCTGGCCATGTTCCTCAGCCTGGGACTGACCACCATGAGTTTCGACGCCGAAGCCAAGCGACTGGGCGGCGGCAAATCCTTCGGTTCCGCGCCAAGCCACCAGGCTCGCCAAGCGCCAGCCCAGCAAACCGCTGCCCCGGCTGCCGCCGGTCGTCAACCGGCTGCGGCCAGCGGTGCATCGAAGTGGTTGGGCCCATTGGCCGGTCTGGCCGCAGGTGGTCTGCTGGCCTCGATGTTTATGGGTGACGGCTTCGAAGGCCTGCAGATCATGGACATGCTGATCTTCGGCCTGATCGCCTTCCTGCTGTTCCGCTTCCTCGCCGCCCGTCGTCAGCAAGCCAGCCCGGCGACTGCCAACGGCGCACCGATGCAGCGTGAAATGCCAGCGGCTTCAGCCTCGATCTTCGGTGGTAGCAGTGCAGCGGCTGCGATCAAACCGGTGATCAATGCCCCGGCCTGGTTCAACGAGCAGAGCTTTATCAGCGCCGGTCGTGAGCACTTCCTCAGCTTGCAACAGCACTGGGATGCCAACGAGATGGACAAGATCGCCGAGTTCGTCACCCCGCAGCTGCTGGAGTTCCTCAGCCGCGAGCGTGCAGACCTGGGCGATGGCTTCCAGTCCACCTACGTCGACAACCTCGATGTACAGCTGGATGGCGTCGATGATCTGAGCGACAAGACCGTAGCGACCCTGACCTTCACCGGCGTGGCAAAAACCTCGCGTTTTGACCAGGGCGAAGTATTCAGCGAAAGCTGGCGTCTGGAGCGGGCCGTTGGTGACAACCAGCCGTGGCTGGTTGCCGGTATCCGCCAGAACGGCTGATCCCTCGCTATGCTGAGAAAACCCGGGCAAGTCCCGGGTTTTCTTTGTCTATCATTCAGCAACTGTATGGACTGGCGCGCGGCCTACTCAAAGTGCAATCTGATCCGCGCCAAGCACACCACCCTGAGGATTAAGCAATGATCGGATACACCACTGTGGGCACCACCGACATGGAAAAAGCCAAGTCGTTCTACACCCCTTTGCTGGCAGAGATGGGTGCCAAAATCGTCATGGATTTGGGCCGCATCGCGTTCTATGGCATCGCCAAGGGGCAGCCGATGTTTGCCATCTGTATTCCCCATGACAAGCAAGCACCGACACCAGGCAATGGCCAGATGATCGCGCTGCCTGGCGGATCACGCGAGGGTGTGGACAAACTTTACGCCAAGGCCATCGCGTTAGGCGCAAGCGACGAAGGGGCGCCGGGCGAACGCATACCGGGCTTCTATGGTGGCTATTTCCGTGATCTGGACGGCAATAAACTGGCCTTCTTCCACATGGGCTAACCGCTAGCCCGGATCGACGCTGGTACCCGGTGGCTTGGCCGCCGGGGCTGGCTGCTGGGCCTTTTCACTCCATGCCTGGATTTCTTCACGGCGCTGACGGCTGTTCAGTTCCGCGCGATCAATCATTTCATTGTAATCAGCCAGCCAGCTGCGCGAACCCGGCAGCATGTTGGCCAAATCACGCATACCGGCCTTCAGTCCCTGCATCACTTGCTGATAATCACGCTCCTGAGCCTGCAATACCTTGCTCACTTCAGCGATGGTGTCTGGGTTCTCCGCACGCTCAAATAACCCAGTCAGTTGTGAGGCTTGTTGACTGGCCAACAGCTCTTCCTGATTGCTCAATGCGGTCTGCTGCACGGCCAGTTGCTGCTCAAGCTGCAGGAGCTTTTTTTCCAGCGCCTGAATACGCGGCCCATCACCGGCACTGAACACGCTGTGAATATTCAGCCCGACCGAAACCAGCATCAGGCTACCCAGCACCCCGGCCAACGCCAGGATAAACAGCCGGTTGCGCTTGCCAGCGGTGGTCAGCAGTTGGAGCCGCTCCTCCTCACTGAGCGCACCGCCTTCGGGTTCTTGCGTTTCACTTTTCATGACTCGACCAATTAATGACGTTCAAAAATTGACGCACTATCCACATGAACAATAGCACTGTGCCAGCTTTTTGCTTAGACCCGTCTAAGGTATAAGACGCTCCCGTATTACCTGCAAAAGAGGCCAGCCCCGTGGAAGAAGTCATCGAACAGTTGCGCGAACTCAACGAGCCGGTGCCCGTCCCGCTGGAGTTGCCGGAAGAAGAAACCCTGGTGGAGATTCAGGAGCAGATCCTTATCCATCTGCCCTTCGCCCTGCGCGAATACCTGCTGCAGGTCAGCGATGTAGTCTACGGCCGCCTGGAACCGGTAACCGCCAGCGACCCGCAATCGCATACCTACCTACCGGAAGTCGCCGCCACCGCCTGGTCCCTGGGCGTACCGCGCGAATTCGTGCCGCTGTGCGAAGACCACGGCAACTACTACGTGGTCGAAGAAGACGGCACCGTGCTGCTGTGGGAAGCGGAAACCGGCGAAATCAACGAAGACGAAACCTGGGAATCGGTCTGGCACTGGGTACGTGACGTCTGGCTGGAAAGCTAAGCGTTTTTTACGGTCTTACGTGCGGCCCTGCGGCGTTATACACACCGCAGGGCCGCAGTCGTTTCAGGGCAGATAAATCCGAAACACCCCACCACCCAGCGGCGCGCCGTTGGCCAGTTCGATATGCCCGCGCACGCCGTGGCGTTCGTGCAGCTCGGCGATGCGGCCGGCGAAGTACAAGCCCAGGCCGGTGCTGCCGGTGCTGTGCTTGAGGCCGAGGACGTAGTTGGATTGCTGGCTGAGCATCTCCTGCGGGTAGCCCTGGCCGTCGTCGCAGATCGCCAGCACCAGCTTGCCGCCTTCCTCCCAGGCCCGAATCAGCAAGGCGCTGTGGGCGTAGCGGATGGAGTTGGTGATGATGTTGGCGACCACCGAGCCGAGTAGCTCTTCATCGAAGAAGCCCATCAGATCGAAGCTTTCCACCTCGCAGCGTGCGCTGATCTGCCGGCTTTGCAGCACCTCGAAGTGCCGCGCCAGCTGTGCCTGGAGAAAATCCTCAACCTCGTGATAACCGGGGCGCATAGGCAGCTGGTTAACGCCGAGCTTATACAGGCCGAGCAGTTGCACCAGCATGCCGTTGAGACGGGCAAACTCATACTCAATCACGCCCTGCTCGCTGGCCTGCTGCTGTTCCGGCGGCAGCTGCGACTGCCACTGCGCATGTGCGCGGGTGAGCATAGCCAGGGAGTTTTTCATGTCGTGCACGGTGGAGGCGATCACCGTGGAGAAGTCCAGTCCGCCAGGGGAATCACTCATTGGCCGGACGCTCGCCGCTGCAGTTGCAGGTAACGCGCATGCCGGGCATCCGTCTCGGGCATCTGGCTGACCACGGCCAGACAGCGCCGACACTCCTCGAGTAAAGCGGCAGACGCTTCGCCGCTGGCCGATTGCAACAGCGATTGTGCGGTATTGAGGGCGATGCTGATGTTCTTCGGTTGCAGGGCAAAGGCCTGACGGAACAACCGGAGCGCCTCGTCGAACTGCTTCTGCTGGTAGCAGCGCACACCTTGGCGATTGAGCTCCACGGCCTCTTTACCTCCAGAGAGAATCTCGGCGTTGTCAGTCTGCCGGGCCACGCCTTGCATCACCTGCGGGTCGTCGCCGTATACCTCGACACAGCTTTTCAGCAACGCATCACTGGCTGCCGTCTGGCCCAGCGCGCGCAACTGACTGGCGACGCTGAGGGCAGTATCGGCGGCGAACAGCTGCGGCAGCTTTTCCATCGCCGCAGCGGCTTCGGCGGCCAGTTGCGCAGCACGCTTGGGCTCGCCGGATTTATTCAGGCTGCTGGCCAGGGCCAGGCGTGAGCGCACCTGCACATTGGGGTCATGGGCATAGATTTTATCCAGCTCACCGAGGGCCTGACTGACCTCGATCTGCAAGCGCTTATCGAGCGAGCCGTCACCGGCCTGGGCGGTGATCGCCTGGGCCAGACCAAGGTAGTTTTCCGGGCTCTTGAATTTGGAGGTGCGACCTTGCTCCATGGCTTGTCGATAGGCCTTCCCGGCGCTGTCGAAGTCCTGGTTATCCAGCGCCAGTTTGCCCAGCTGCATCTGCCGGCGAATCGCCAGCGGAGCCAATTTGACCGCATCTTCAAGGGCTTGCTGAGCGCGCTGGCTCTCGCCCTGCGCCAGCAGCACGGCGGCCAGGCCGTCGTACAGTGCCGGCATCATCGGGAATAGCTGCAAACCCTTCTCGTAGAGGCTCTGCGCACGACTCAACTCGCCGCGCTTGTGCATCAGGCCGGCCAGCGCCACCTGCGCCCAGGGCAACGGTCGCTCGGCCAATACGCCATTGAGCAGCTGCTCCAGCTCATCCAGACGCCCCAGCTCGCGCAGCGCCGTGGATTGGTAGCGCTGGCACAAGGGCAGGTAGCGCTTGTCCTGCTGGCTGAGGGTTTTGCAGGCCTCCAGTACGGCGGCCGGATCCTGTTTGTCGAGGCCTTGAAGAATGCCCTTGAGTGCAGTTTTGCGCTCCACCAGTTTGTCCAGGCGCTGATCGAGGCTGGCGCGGTTGAACGGCTTGGTCAGGTAGGCATCCGGCTCGTGCTCAAGGGCGCTGAGGACCATGGCCTGGCTGCTTTCGGCGGTGACCATGACAAAGATGCACTGATGACTGATCAGCTTGCCGGCGATCAACTCTTCCAGCACCTGCTGGCCATTCTTGCCACCGCCCAGGTTGTAGTCATGCAGGATGATGTCGTAGCGCTTGTTGCGGCACATGCTCAGGGCTTCTTCACCGCGGTCGGCGGTGTCCACATCACGCGCGCCCATGTCACGCAGCATGGACTTAAGCGAGCTGCGAAAGTCGGTGAAATCATCGACGATCAGGATGCGTTTACTGCCGTATTCCAGCATTGAGGAGCCCTTGTGCTGTCGTCTCAGAGTCGAATCAGTGTAGTTGTCGGTGCACCCGCTGCCAGCAAGGCAGCGTCCACTCAACGCTGGCCGGATTCCAGATCAAGCAAATTGAGAAGAAAGCGCGCGAAGTAACTCAAGTCTTGTTCCATGGCCTGGCGCGCAGCCTTGGCATCACCGGCTTCGATGGCGGTAAAGGCCTCTTCGTGAAAGTCGTTAAGGCGCAACGACAGGTCCGCACCCGTAAACAGCTGGTTGAAAAACGGCCCAACCTGCAGCCACAACGACTCAATGCTGCGCAACAGCACTGGGTTGCCACAGGCGCTGTAGAGGTGCAGATGAAACTGGCTGTTGGCATTCAGGTAAGCCTGCACCTGGCGCTGCTCGATGGCTTGATCCATGCGCGCCACACAGTCACGCAGCTCAGCCAGGTCGGCCGGCGTCAGGCGCGGAGTGGCCAGTTCTACAGCCAGGCCTTCGAGCCCCAGACGCACCTGAAAAATGCTCTGATAACGCTCGCGGGTCATCGGTGGCACTCGTACCGAGCGCTGTGGCTCGCCTTCCAGCGCACCCTCAGCGACCAGGCGCTGCAAGGCGGCGCGTACCGGCATCGGGCTGGTGCCCCACTCGGCCGCCAGATCACGAATTTTCAAGCGTTCACCGGGCTGGAAGCGCCCAGCCAGCAGGCCTTCACGAATACGTTGGTAGAGTTGATCTTGCAGGTTATCGGCCATGGTTCAGCAGCATCCTTGTGCCGGCGGTGCAGGGAGTTGGGCAAGTGTCAGCGAGCAGTTACGCATGGGTATTCCTTCTAACGAAGAGCGCCGCAATTGAGCGGCGGCATGAATTTTACTGGTTCACGGCGCCTTGTTCTCGACCAGGCAGTTACCGCCATCCACCACCAGCACTTCACCGGTGATGTAGCTGGCCTCCGGCGAGGCAAGGAAGGCTACCGCCGCTGCCACTTCGTCAGGCCGACCGGCGCGACCCAGCGGGGTGTACTCGGCGGCATGGCGTTCTTCGTCGGTGCTGGAGCCGGTGGCTATCCAACCCGGCGCCACGCTGTTGACCGTAATGCCCTGCTTGGCCACTTCCAGCGCCAGCCCCATGGACAGGCCGAGCATGCCAGCCTTGGCCGCGCTGTAGGCCGCCTCACCAGGGTTGCTGCCACGGGTGCCGGTGGTCGAGCTGATATTGACGATGCGCCCGTAGCCGCGCGCACGCATGCCTGGCAGCACCGCGCGCGTGAGCAAAAAAGCAGTGCCGAGGTTGCGCGCGATAGACAGGTTCCAGGTCGCCAGATCCATGTCCGCCAACTCGGCAAACGGCTCGGGGCTGCCCTGCATGGCCATGCCGGCATTGTTCACCAGAATGTCGATCTGCCCCCACTGCGCCTGCGCCCAGTCGAGCAATTCGCCGACCTGCTGCTCATTGGTCAGGTCAGCGGCGCGACCCCGTGCTTCAATACCTTCTGCACATAGTTCAGCGACCCGTTGCTCGACCCGCGCACTGCTGGCGGTTAATAACACTCGTGCACCGGCACGGCCCAGCCGGCGCGCGATCGCAAGACCGATACCGGATTCACTGCCCGCGCCGCTGATTAACGCAACGTGCTGTTGAAAGACCATTTCATAGAGCCCTGTGATCACAAATATGGCGATAATCTAGCAATAAAGCCTAATCAAACCAACGCTTGAGTTTTCTGTGATCACAAAATAGCATGTGCAGATATTCGAACGAGGTGTTCAACATGACTGCCAGTGGTATCCACCCATCCGCCGTAGAAACCTTCGCCCAGCGTGAGCGTGAGCGCTTTATCGCGCGCAATCCAAAATCCGTGGCACTGGCCGAACGTGCGCGCCACTCACTGTACGGCGGCGTGCCAATGCACTGGATGGCCGACTGGTCGACCCCGGTGCCGCTGTTTGTCGAACGGGCCAAGGGGGCGCGCTTCTATGACGTGGACGGTCATGAGTACATCGATTTCTGCCTGGGCGACACCGGCACCATGTTCGGCCACTCGCCAGACCCGATTGCCAAGGCCATTGCCGAACAGGGTAACAACGGCCTGACCACCATGCTGCCGGGCGAAGACGCCGTAGTCTGCGGCGAGCTGCTGGCCGCGCGCTTCGGCCTGCCGTTCTGGCAGGTCACCGCCACCGCCACCGATTCGAACCGCTACGTGCTGCGCTGGGCCCGCGCCATTACCGAACGCAAGACCCTGCTGGTGTTCGACGGCTGCTACCACGGCACGGTGGACGACGTAATGGTGCGCTGCATCGACGGCGAAACCGTGCCGCGCAGCGGCTTGGTCGGCCAAGCCTATGACCTGACCGAGTACAGCCGCTCGATCCCGTTCAACGACGTGGCTGCGCTGGAAGCGGCGCTGGCTAAAGGCGACGTCTGCGCCCTGCTCTGCGAGCCAGCCATGACCAACATCGGCATGGTCCTGCCCGAGCCGGGCTTTATGCAGACGTGCCGCGAGCTGACCCGCAAATACGGCGCGCTGCTGATCATTGACGAAACCCACACCATCTCCACCGATATGGGTGGCTGCACGAAGCTGTGGAACCTCGACCCGGACTTCTTTGTGGTCGGCAAGCCGATTGCCGGCGGCGTGCCTTGCGGCATCTTCGGCTGCAGCGCAGCGATGGCCGAAGCCATGACCGCCGCGCGCAAACGCGCCAGCGAAGGCAGCCATGGCCACGGTCACAGCGGCATGGGCACCACCCTGTCGGCCAACGCCCTGGCCATGCACTGCATGCGCGCCAACTTGGAAGAGGTGATGACCCCGGCCGCCTACGCACACATGCTACCGCTGGCCAAGCGCCTGGCCGACGGCTTCCGCACGCTGATCAGCAAGCACGACCTGCAATGGTCGGTGACCGAACTGGGCGCGCGCAGTGAGTTCCAGTTCTGCCCGGTGTCGCCGAAGACCGGCGCCGAAGCCGAAGCAGCGTTCCACGACGAGCTGCAGATGGCCCTGCACCTGTACCTGATCAACCGCGGCATCCTGATCACGCCCTTCCATAACATGACCCTGTGCTGCCCAAGCACCACAGCGGACGATGTGGACAAGCTGATCAGCATGCTCGACCAGGCCCTGACCGAACTGCTGGCCATCCCCGGCGCCCGCGAGTAACTCATCGATCAGCCTGTAGGAGGGGCTTCAGCCGCAACAATCGCCGCTAAAGCGCCTCCCACGAAATGACGACTCACTGTGAGAATCACCATGCAATTCGCCAATCCCCAGGAAGCCCGCGATTTCCTTACCGCCCACCCCGACGTGCGCCTGATCGAACTCATGTTGATCGATGCCAACGGCATCCCGCGCGGCAAGCTGCTGCACCGCGATGAACTGCTGGCCATTTATGAGAACGGCCGACCGCTGCCCAGCTCGATCCTGGCATTGACCATTCAGGGCGAGGACGTGGAGGAAAGCGGCCTGGTCTGGGAAGTCGCCGATGCCGACTGCTGGACCTACCCGCTGCCCGGCAGCCTGACCCTGCAACCCTGGCGCACCACGCCCACCGGTCAGTTACAGGTGAGCATGCATCCGACCCAGGGCCTGCCAGCCGCACCGGCCGACCCACGGCATGTGCTGGTGCGCGCCATCGACCGGCTCAAGGCTGACGGCTACCACCCGGTAATGGCGGTCGAGCTGGAGTTCTACCTGCTGGACAAGACCCGCGACGCCAATGGCCGTCCGCAGCCGGCGCTGCAAGCCAACGGCGTGCGCCCGCAGGCACCGCAGGTGTATGGCGTGCTGGAGCTGGAGCAGCAGCAAGCCTTCCTCGACGACCTCTACGCCGCCTGCGAAGTGCAGGGCCTGCCAGTGCGCACCGCGATCTCTGAATACGCGCCAGGCCAGCTGGAGCTGACCCTGGAGCACCGCTTCGACGCGTTGCAAGCGGTGGATGAAGGCGTGCGCTACAAGCGCCTGGTCAAGGGCGTGGCCAACAAGCACGGGTTGCAGGCCTGCTTTATGGCCAAGCCGTTCGGCGACCTGGCCGGCAGCGGGATGCACATGCACGTCAGCCTGGCCGACGCCGACGGCAATAACCTGATGGCTTCCGAAGACCCACACGGCACGCCGCTACTCAAGCACGCCATCGGCGGCATGATGGCCACGCTTAACGACGCCCTGGCGATCTTCTGCCCCAACGCCAACTCCTTCCGCCGCTTCCAGGCCAACAGCTACGCGCCGCTGGCCAAGAGCTGGGGCGTGAACAACCGCACCGTGTCGTTCCGCGTGCCCGGTGGCCCGGCCAAGAGCCGACATGTGGAACACCGCATCTGCGGCGCCGATGCCAACCCATACCTGGCGGCGGCGGCAATCCTCGCCGGCATACACCACGGCATCCGCAACCAGATCGATCCGGGCGAGGAAATCATCGGTAATGGCTATGAGCAGGCCCGTGAAACCCTGCCTACCGACTGGTTGACCGCCCTGCGCGCGCTGGAGAACTCGGCCTGGGCCAAGGACGCACTCGGCGAGGACTTCCTCAAGGTGTTCCTGGCGATCAAATGGAACGAGTTCCGCCAGTTTATGGGCGAAGTCGGCGAGCAGGATTGGCGCTGGTACCTGACCCACGCCTGACGACAACGGCCGCGCAGGCTACGCTGTATTGGATCTGAGCACCCTGGAGTGGCCCATGCGCCTCTGCATTATCCTGGTCTGCTGGCTGTACAGCGTAGTTGCCCTGGCCGAGCCGCTGCGTGTTGGCCTGGAAAACCACGACTACTACCCCTACTACAAGGCTCTAGAGGGGCAGGCCTACGACGGTTACTGCATCGCCCTGCTGCAGGCCTTCGCCAAGCACGAAGGCCTTGAACTGGAGCTGCGCCCGCAACCGGTCAACCGTCTGTACCGCAATATGCTGGGTGAACATAGCCTCGACCTGCTGTTCCCCGATAATCCGGCCTGGCCCCGTAAAGCCCGTGACGGCCAGCCGCTGTATTACAGCCAAGCCGTGGTGGAGATCGTCGACGCCACCTTGGTGCGCCGCGAGCAGCTCGCTCAGGGCCTGAATGCGATCAAACGGGTGGGTATCGTGCGCGGCTTTACCGCCGAAGCCTGGCAACCGCTGCTGGATCAACACAGCATCGAACTGGTGGAAGTGCAGGACATCCAGAGCCTGATCCGCATGCTCGAACGGGGCCGCCTGGATGCCATCTACGCCAACCCGCAGGTGGTGGAACACCATATGCAACTGCTTGGCATCGCCCCGCAGCAACTGCAGCGTGACCCGCAATTACCGCAGATCACCACCAGCTTTCACCTGAGCAGTTACCGGTATGCCCAGCTGATCAAACGCTTCGACCACTTCCTGATCGAGCAGGCCCCCATGCTCAACCAGCTGCGCCAGCAGTTCGACTTGCCCTGATCAACCGCGCGGGCCTGCCCCTGCACCTGCTATGGTTGCCACAAACCCAGCACAGAGCCCGCTATGGAACCCGGAAACGCCCAGCTGTCGATGACCGTACTGATGACCCCGGACATGGCCAACTTCTCCGGCAATGTTCACGGCGGCACCCTGCTCAAATACCTCGATGAAGTCGCCTACGCCTGTGCCAGCCGTTTTGCCGGGCGCTATGTGGTCACCTTGTCGGTGGATCAGGTGATCTTTCGCGAGCCCATCCATGTTGGCGAACTGGTGACCTTCCTCGCCTCGGTCAATTACGCCGGGCGTACGTCGATGGAAGTCGGCATCAAGGTGATCACCGAAAACATCCGCGAACGCTCGGTGCGTCACACCAACAGCTGCTTCTTCACCATGGTGGCGGTGGATGAACAGGGCAAGCCGGTGCCCATTCCCGCCCTGGAGCCGACCACTGCGGACGCCTTGCGGCGACAGCGCCAGGCCCTGCAACGACGGCAGATCCGCCACGAACTGCAACAGCGCTACCAGGCACTGAACGAAGAAAAAAGCTGAACGAGCAGACAACATCACACGCCAGCGGCACAATTACGCCCCGTGCATAACACCGAGTAAGGCCATGGAAAGCCTGTATTTCTCCCCCATGCTGCTGGGCCTGAACCTGATGCTGGCGAGCGCCATTGCCTGCAGCGGGCTCTGGTATTTCTCCCGCCCCTACCGGGGCCCCGGTTTGTGGATGCTGGGCAGCTGGACCCTGATCATCGGCATCCTGCTGTTCATGGGTTTTATGGCCAGTGGCAGCAAACTGCTGAATATTCTTGGCAATGCCCTGCAACTGGCCGGCGAGGCGATCATCCTGCTCGGCGTGTTCCGCTTTCTCGGCCTGCCGCTGCCCTGGTGGACTGTCCCCGCCAGCGCCGGATTGATGAGCCTGGCCCTGAGCTGGCACTGGTGGCTCAGCCCCATCAACTCGGAATACCTCGTCACGCTGTACGCCGCCATTGGCGGCCTGCTGCCCCTGCAAGCCTGCTGGGCGCTATGGCGTGCGCCCAGCGAGGTGGAACTGCGCGGCGTCTGCCAGTTTGTTGCCATCGCCTTGCTGGGTTATGCCCTGGTCACCTTGCTGCGCGGCGTGGTCGGCCTGCACGATGGCCTGCAAGGCATCGTCCATGACGACGTCACGCGCTCGGTAAGCTACCTGCTGCCCTACAACTTCGGCATTCCCCTGTGGCTTATGGCCTTGGTCGGCCTGGTGCTGCTGACCATGCGCCGCATCCTCGCCGACAGCCAGCGTAATGCCCAGCAGGCCGCTGCCAACGCCGAACGTTTCGAACGCCTGATGAGCGTGAGCAACGCCGGGGTGATGGTGCTCGACGGCGAACGCATCATCGACAGCAACCCCAAGCTGGAACAGCTGTTTGCGCAAACCCGTGAGCAACTGCTCGGCCAACCGCTATCGCGGCTTTTCGACAGCAGCAGCCAACAGCCGCTCAGCGAACTGCTGCAACAGGCTGATGGCCGTCCGCACGACCTGCTTGCTCAACGTGCGGACGGCCAGCCATTCGCCGCCGAGCTGAGCATCGCGCGCCTGGCCGAAGCGCAGCAGCAGGTCGCCGAGATCCGCGATGTCAGCCAGCGCAAGGCCCTGGAAGAACAGCTGCGCCAACTCGCCACCACCGACCCGCTGACCAGCGCCCTGAATCGTCGTGCCTTCCAGCAACGCGCCGAGCACGAACTGCAGCGCAGCCAGCGCCAAGGCACGCCGCTGTGCCTGGCGATGCTCGACCTCGATCACTTCAAACGGGTCAACGACCAGTACGGCCATGCCGTCGGCGATCAGGTGCTGGTAGCCTTCAGCGAACTGTGCCGACAGCAGGCGCGCAGCACCGACCTGTTCGCCCGCTTCGGCGGTGAAGAATTCGTCATCCTCCTGCCCGACAGCGACCTCAACGCTGCGCAACAGCGCCTGGAACGGCTACGCAGCACCCTGCAAACGCAGCCCCTCGCCACCGCTCAGGGCCAATTGCACGCCACCGTCAGCATGGGCCTGACCTGCGCTCGTCCCGGCGACAGCCTGCAACAGCTGCTGCAACGCGCGGACACCCAGCTCTACAACGCCAAAGCGCAGGGGCGAAACCGTATCTGCGTGGATGCGTAAGCGAACGACAGGCTCTGTTAAGCTCAGCCTCCTGCCGCCGGAGCCGCCATGATCGACCTCTTCGATGTATTTCTGCTGATGCTGTTCGCCACTGCGTGCGCCTGGCTGTGGCATGCCCATGGTCTGCGTGAACACGCACTGGGGTTGGTGAAACAACATTGCGCCAAATCCGACATCGAGTTGCTGGATGAGAATGTCGCCCTGCGACGGCTCACCCTGTTACCCGATGCACGCGGGCGCAAGCGCCTGGCGCGGGTGTATGGCTTTGAATTCACCGTCACCGGCGAGCAGCGGCATGTCGGCAGCATCACCCTGTTTGGCAAACAGCTGGGACGTATCGAACTGGCGCCGCACCCTTTCCGTGAACCGCCGGCACCCAGCGCTCAGGTGATTGAGATGCAGCAGTGGCGCAGTCAGCGTCAGGATTCAGACAACAACACGCCGCATTAAGGCCGACTAGTTAAAATCCCGATCAGCCAGAAAGGCCAAGATCTGCTGCCATTCAGCGCGACAGCCGTAGGTCATCGGCCGGCGTAGCACGCGGCATTTCAACCGATGCCAACGCCCGCCCGACTGATTGCGCCGGCAACCCGCAAACAGCCATTGCGCCTCGAACCCCTCCCACACCCCGGCGACGGCCCAGTGGTTAAGCCAGACCTGCGGTGCAACCTCATACGCGTAGATCTGCTGCAATTCATCCAGGCTCAAACCACTGGCGCGCAGCCGCGTGGCGATAGATCGGAGCGCCGTCTCATCCAGCTCAGTGTCCAGCCACAGCTCGGAGAGCGCCAGCCAGGCATCCTCACGGCAGCTCATCGGGCTTAATCGCGCTGCAACAAAAAATGCGTAACCCGCGCGGCGCTGTCGGTCGGGTGCTCCTGCATAAAGCAGTGTCCGCCGGGTACCACATGGGCGCTGACCTGGGCGTTACTGGCGCACCAACGTGCCACCGATTTGGCGACAAAGGGGTAGCTGCGCTCGCCATAAAGAACCTGCGTCGGCGTCGTCACCTTGGCCAGTGACGGCCACAGGCGCTTGGGAAAGGAGCTGAAAATATCGGCTTCGCGACTTGGCCGGCAACGCAGTTCGGCGCCCTTGTCGCTGTCTTTCAAGGCATGCTGGATATACGCGGCAAACGCTTCTTCGGTCCAGCCACGGAACATCCCACGGCCATGCAATGCGTCATACGCAGCGGCGCGATCTGGCCAGCTGCTGCGGCGCTTGAGCGCCTTGCTGGCCAAGGTTGTGCGCCGGCTCAGGCCCACAACATCGGACAACGCCATAACGCCGATCATCGCTGGGCTGAACAGCACCGGATCAAGCAACACCGCACGCTGAAACAGTTGCGGTTGCTGGGCCAGGATCAGGCTGGTCAACACCCCGCCAAAGCTGTGACCCAAGGCATAAGCCGGCGCACCGCCAAACCGCTCACGCCCGGCGTTAAAAGCTTCTACCGCCAGTTCGGCGCTGCGGTTCCAACCGTGGAAGCGGCCACCGTGATCACTCTCACCATGCCCCTGTACATCGCATAACCACAGGTCGAAATCCTCGACCAACAGCGCCAGCAGTGGTGTGTAGACCCGCCCGCAGTAGCCGTTGCCATGCAGAAAATGCAGCACGGGCTTGCCCGAAGGCGGTGAATGCCAACCGCGCAAGGTAAAGCCGGCGCTGCTGTCGTGTGACCAGGGGTGGAGATGCATGAGCGTGCCTTGCGTGATCGTATTCAGGTGGGGATTATCCGCATCGCCAGAGGACTCGTCAGTTCTATCTGACTCCGGCATCCTGGCCGCAGACCTATCAGGGAGGACGTCAGGGTGTTTGTTTTACTGGAATCCAGCCATGCAGGCTTTATCGAGCACCTGCAAGAACAACTCAGCAGCGCCGGCATCAACTGCCATGTACTGGACATGGGACGCGCCGCAGATGGCGAACTGCACTTTGCTATTCGCCTGCCGCTTTACAGCCAGATGAGCCACGCTCGGCACCTGCTGTACCGCGACAGGCTATTTGCCCTGCGCATCGACCCTGCGTTCCGCCAAGAGTGGCATGCACTGCGCGAAGCCCCCAAACAGCAGGCGTTGCAGTGGCTCACCTCACCCCTGGCTTTGCGTATCAGCGCCCTGGCTGTGCTGATTCTGCTGTTCGGCAGCCTGGCCGAAATGCTCTGGCGCTAATGCACAGGCCGCGAACCCGGCCTGCAACGCCGACACCTCCTGCGCTTCGCTGAAGATCAGTTCCAGCCGCGAGTCCTTGCGCCATTCGCTGTTTTGCCAATGCAGGGCATCACCGTTGAGGGCGTTGGCGGACAGCCAGCCGGCGTTGGTGTGCAGCACCAGCTTGGCGCGGCGCCAGGACAAGCTGCTCAGCCACTGTTGTACGCGCAGCAGCTCAAACTGCTGGCTGGGGTGCCAGCGCCAACCGATGCTCCAGCCTTCAGCCTGCTGTTGCACCTGGCAGATCGGCTCGCTTGAGCTGCGCCACAGTTGCGGCAATGGCGCAGCTGCCGTGGGCAGGTTATCCGGCATAGCGTCGCCATCGGCATGGGCGCTAAAGCCGGGCAGCGCTGCGAGCGGCAATGCACCCTGACTGGTCCAGTAAATCGGGCGAGCGGGCAGTTGCGCCTGGATGCGCGCCTTGGTGGCTTCATCTAGGTCTTCGGCCTTGTTCAACAGCAGCAGCCCGGCGCGGCTAAGCGTCGTCTGCTGGCTCTCCGGCAGCGCTTCACCCGCAGCCAGCGCCTGCGCGTCCAGCACCAGCAGCGGTGCCTGCACCGCCAAAACCCCAGCCCAGGGCATTTCACGCAGTTGCTCAAGCAGTACCAGAGGATGGCCGAGGCCGGACGGTTCGATCAGTAGGCGATGCGGTTTGGCTTTGCGCAACAGCCGGCCGAGGCCAACCTGAAACGGCACGCCGTTAACGCAACACAGGCAACCGCCCGCCACTTCGCCCAGGGCCACGCCATCATCGTCTGTAGTCAGTAAAGCGGCATCCAAACCAACCAGGCCGAACTCATTGATCAGCACTGCCCAGCGCTCGTGCGCCGGGCGCTGCGCCAGCAGGTGGCGGATCAGACTCGTCTTGCCAGAACCGAGCGGCCCGGCAATTACATGGGTGGGGATATTTTTCAGCATGATCGGCGCGGGCCATTGTCCATCGAGAAGAAGATTTCAGCTGCGGCCATTCTAACGGCGTACAGCATCGGAGGATGCGGCCCTACGCAGACTGATTAAAAACAGCGTGCTAGAGTCGCCGGCATATTTTCAGAGGGTCAATGGATGCGCGTTTTTCTGCTGCTGAGCCTGTTCATATTGTCCGGCCTGGCCTGGGGTGAAGCCTGTGTGGTGCATAGCCAGGCCGAGCGCCTGGATGTGAAGGTCTGCCAGCAGAACCGTAGCATCCCGCCCAACCTGTTCCGCACCGGTTTCTGCCAGCCGCAGCTGCAGGGGCAGAAGGTCGAGGTGGAGTTTGTCGAGCAGTGCCCGATGGGCTCCTTCGGCGTATGCCGTAATTCAACGGTGGGCGGCACGCCCTATAAGCAGGATGTGCACTACTACGGCGTGGCCAGCGACGCCACCTACCTCAAGCCCTTCTGCGAGCAGCAGAGCAAGGGTGTATGGATGGCGCGCTAACCGTCATCAAAGCGTAATCCTGTCTATGTTCTATTTGGCCTTGGGTACCTCACCCCTGCATGCCGGGTCACGCGCCGGTGTGCCTTTCTGGTGCTTAAGGCTGCTCTCCCGCAGCCTATTTTTTTGCCTGGAATTTAAGCCAGCCAATCCAGGGTCAAGAGCAATCGCCGCTCACCGGCCGGTGGTTGCGGCGAGCGATGGATCAAGCCGCCGCCCTCATTGCCTATCCATTTCTCACCCTTGGCCAGCAGCACATGGCCAGCCTCGGCGCGCTGGATCACGGCCGGATCGCTCGGCTCAGCGCCAGGGTCGCCCAAGCGGCGGCGCGCCATCACGCCTTCTTCCAGCCACTCACTACCGACCCCGGCGTAGCTGGTAATCAGCCGCACCGGCACGTGGTCAACGTGAAAGCGCGGGCACATGGCCTTGTCGAGAATACGCAGGCGCAGGCCGATGCGTTTGGCATCGAACAGGCAGGCGAAAGCACTGATCAGCCAACTAACGTCCTGCAAAAAAGCCGCCTGCCCCGGCAGATCGCTGTAACCATCGACCAGGCCACTCAGGTTCGGCTCACTCTCCGGGCTGGCCAACTCCAGCACCATGGAGTGGCCCAGCGGTTCGCCCTGAGCCAGCAAAGCGCTGGCGAAATCACTGATCTGTGCCGGCAACTGGCGTTGCCAGACGGCCAAGTTGACCTCGTCACGCAGTACATCGCCAAGCACATCAATCTGTTCGCTGCTGACCTGCTGCAGCGGATGGCGCAGCACAGGCGCGAGCATCAGGCAGCTTCCTCATGCCAGGGGCCAAACGGGTCGGGCAGCGCCTGCCAGGCATCGACGCCCAGGGCCATTTCCGCATCGGTCAGCAGGCAGGCATCCAGTTCGGCGGTTAGTTGAGCGAAGTCGATGTTCTGGCCGATAAACACCAACTCCTGACGGCAGTCGCCGGTTTGCGCCTGCCAGTTTTTCATAATCGCCTGCAGCCCTTCTTCGTCGGTCGGCCATTGCGCCTTGGGTACGAAGCGCCACCAGCGCCCGGCAAAGCCGTGACGCATCAAACCGCCCGCCTGGGACCAGCTGCCGGCCTCCTGGTATTTGCTGGCCAGCCAGAAAAAGCCCTTGCTGCGCAGCAAACGACCATTGGTCCATTCGCGGTTGATGAAGTTGAAGAAGCGCTCGGGATGCAGCGGCCTGCGTGCACGGTAAGCCGTTGAAGCAATACCGTATTCCTCGGTTTCAGGAATGTGTTCACCGCGCAACTCTTTAAGCCAGCCCGGTGCCTGGGCGGCGCGCTCGAAGTCGAAGCGGCCGGTGTTGAGGATTTTCTCCAGCGGCACCGCGCCCATGGTCATCGGCACAATTTCGGCGTGAGTGTTGAGGCCCTTGAGGATGGCCATTAGCTCTTCGCGCTCGTGGCTGCTGATCAGGTCGATCTTGCTGATCAGCAGCACATCGGCGAATTCCACCTGCTCGATCAGCAGGTCGGTGATCGAGCGCTCGTCCTCCTCACCGAGGGTTTCGCCACGGCTGGCCAGGCTTTCGGCCTCATGGAAATCGCGCAGAAAGTTCACCCCGTCGACCACCGTTACCATGCAGTCCAGGCGCGCCACATCGGCCAGGCTCTGGCCGTCCTCACCACGGAAGGTAAAGGTTTCCGCCACCGGCAGCGGTTCGCTGATCCCAGTGGATTCGATGAGTAAGTAATCGAAACGCCCATCGCGGGCCAGGCGGCCGACTTCTTCCAGCAGGTCTTCGCGCAGGGTGCAGCAGATACAGCCGTTGCTCATTTCCACGAGCTTTTCTTCGGCGCGGTTCAGGCTGACATCGCGCTGAACTTCGCTGCCATCGATATTGATCTCGCTCATATCGTTGACGATTACCGCCACCTTTAAACCCTGGCGGTTTTTCAGAATGGCGTTAAGCAGGGTGCTTTTACCGGCGCCGAGAAAGCCGGACAACACGGTTACGGGAAGACGATTGGTCATGGTTTCAGGCTCCATCAGAATTCTGCGTGGCGCAGGTGTTTTTCGCGTTGTTCCTGACGCTCTTTGGCTTCGATGCACAGGCTGGCGGTAGGCCGTAGCAACAGGCGCTTGAGGCCAATCGGCTCGCCGGTCTCCACGCACCGGCCGTATTCACCACGGGCCAGCCGCTCAAGGGCTTCGTCGATTTTGTCGAGCAGCTTTTTTTCCCGCTCCAGCAAGCGCAGTTGCCACTGACGCTGTTCTTCGGCGCTGCCAATGTCAGCGGGATCGCTGCTGGTTTCGCGCTCGCGCAGGCCTTCGAACTCTTCGGCAATGCGCGTTTGCAGCTCGCCGCGCTGGGTGAGCAGCAGCGCGCGGAAGAACTGCTGCTGCGCGGCATTCATGTAGTCATCTGCCGGCTGGGCGAGCAGTTCGGCGTGGGTAAGCGGCGTTTCGGTCATCGTCAGGATTCGCTGGCTTTGTAATTTACTTGTTATAACATAACATTTAAACCCACAACCGAGCGCCGATTTCTGATGAACGCACTGACACTGCCGGACATAGCCGCGCAAACGCCCGCCCATGAACAAGCCCTAGACTGGGTTGGCATGCAGGGCATCGCGTTGCCGGTGAACCTGGCCGGGCAACGCATTTATGCCAGAGCCGATGTCGGGGTTAGCCTGGATGATGACAATGCCCGCGGCATCCATATGTCGCGCCTATACCTGGCGCTGCATGCGCTGGAACAGCGCGAACTGAACCCGACGACGCTGCGAGAGTTACTGGGCGAGTTTCTCGACAGCCATCAGGGTTTGTCGCAGCAGGCATCGATTACCTTGCGCGGCGAGGCCTTGCTCAACCGCCCAGCACTGGTCACTCCCCTCTCAGGTTGGAAGGCCTACCCCTTCGAAGTGCGTGCACGCCAGGATTCATGGGGGTTTCACGTGGAACTACAGGTAGAAGTGACCTATTCCTCGACGTGCCCCTGCTCAGCCGCGCTGGCCCGCCAGTTGATTCAGCAGCAATTCGCTCACGACTTCGCCAACCAGCCGCTCAGCCATGAACAGGTGCTGGCATGGCTCGGTTCGCCTCAAGGCATCGTTGCCACCCCACACAGCCAGCGCAGCTACGCCACCTTGCAGGTGCGCTTGCACGCCGACAGCACAGCATTGCCGCTGGTGGAGCTGATCGACGCCGCCGAACAGGCCCTCGGCACCGCCGTGCAGACGGCGGTAAAGCGCGCCGATGAGCAGGCCTTCGCCCTGGCCAACGGGCAAAACCTGATGTTCTGCGAAGACGCTGCCCGCCGCCTGCACAGCGCCTTGAGCGAACAACCGGCCTTCAGCGCCTTTCACCTGCGCGTGGTGCACGCGGAAAGCCTGCACGCCCACGATGCGGTTGCTGTCAGCCGTTGGAACTGGAGCCCGGCATGATCCACTGCCACAACCTGCAATGGGGCCCTGCCGGCCAGCCGCTGACTCCGCCGCTTAATCTGCACTTAGCCCGTGCCAGCCTGACCGGGGTGATCGGCAGCAACGGCTGTGGCAAAAGCAGCCTGCTCAAGGTCATCGCGGGCATCATTCAGCCCTTGCGCGGGCAGGTCGAACTGGCCGTGCCGCGCCTGGGTGGCGTGGCCTATCTGGTGCAGCAGCAGGCGCTGGACCGGCAATTCCCGATCACCCTGCAGGAGTTGGTCAGCGCCGGGTTGTGGCGCAACCGCCTAGGTCGCCCGCAACGTCAGGCGCGCTTAGAGCAGGCATTGGCCGACTGGGGGCTGAGCGAGCTGCACCAGCACAGCCTGCAAGCGTTGTCCGGCGGTGAATTGCAGCGCGCCCTGCTCGCCCGCCTGAGCCTGACCGATGCGCAGGTGCTGTTGCTCGACGAACCCGAAGCGGCGCTGGATGAACACGGTCTAACTCTGCTCTGGCAGCACATCGCCCGCTGGCAGGCAGCGGGCCGCACACAGATTGTCGTCAGCCATTCCCTCAGTCACATGAGTCAGCACTTGGACAACGCCCTGCTGGTGTCGCGCAGCGGCTGCATCTTCGCGCCGATTCGCGAGCTGATGGGCCAACACTCGCCGCTGGAGCACGTGGCGTGAGCCTGGAACTGCTGTGGACGCCCTTCGTCGAGTTCGCCTTTATGCGCCGCGCGTTACTGGGCGGCGTGGCGCTGGCGATCAGTGCCGCACCACTGGGTGTGTTTCTGGTGTTGCGGCGCTTGAGCCTGATGGGCGATGCGATTGCCCACGGCATCTTGCCTGGCGCGGCAGTGGGCTTCTGGCTGTTTGGCCTGAGCCTGCCAGCGTTGACGATTGGCGGGCTGGTCGCTGGCCTTGGCATGGCCGGAATCGCCGCCTGGGTGACGCGGCGCACCGGCCTGCGTGAAGACGCCAGCCTGGCCGCCATTTACCCGATTTCGCTGGCCAGCGGCGTGTTGCTGCTGGGTCTGGCCGGGAACAAGCTCGACCTGCTGCACCTGCTGTTCGGCTCGGTGCTGGCCGTGGACCCGCCCACCCTGAACGGCATGTTGCTGGTGTCCATCGGCAGCCTGTTGCTGCTCGCCCTGATTTACCGCTGGCTGCTGATGGACAGCCTCGACCCACTGTTTCTCGGCGGGGTCAGCCGCTTCGGGCCGCTGGCCTACGGTCTGTTTCTGGGTTTGGTGGTGCTCAATTTAGTGGTCGGTTTTCAGGCCATCGGCGCGCTGATGGTGGTCGGGCTGATGATGTTGCCAGCAGCCGCCGCACGTTTCTGGAGCCGCCGCCTGCCGCGCATGTTGCTGCTCGCCGCACTCACCGGCGCGGTCTGCGTCTGGCTTGGGCTGCTGCTCTCCTACTACGCCAACCTGCCGAGCGGCCCGTGCATCGTGCTGCTCGCTGGCCTGGCCTACATCTGTTCCGTACTGCTCGGGCCGCTAAATGGCCTGCTGCGCCGCCAACTCCGTTTATCGCCTGCTCATTGAGGAACCACCATGCGCATCCTGATTGCCCTGCTAACCCTAAGCCTTAGCCTTTGCGCCAACGCCGAGGACAAACTCAAGGTTGTTACCAGCTTCAGCATTTTGGCCGACATTACCCAGCAAATTGCCGGAGATAAGCTAGAGCTTCGCAATCTTGTCGGTGCCGATGCCGACGCTCACATCTACCAACCCAGCGCCGAAGACGCCAAAGCGGTGTTCGCCGCCGACCTGATTATCGCCAACGGCATGGGCTTCGAGCCGTGGCTGGCGCGCCTAATCGACAGCAGCGAAGCGCCTGGCACACGCATTGATGCCAGCGCCGGAGTGCTGCCGCTGATGCTCGATGAGGACGGTCAGCAGGTAGCCGACCCGCATGCCTGGCAGAACCTGGCCAATGCCGAAATTTACGTGCAGAACATCGCCAAGGCGCTGGTCCAGGCCGACCCGAACAACGCCGCGCATTACAACGCCGGGCGCGATGCCTACCTGACGCAGATCCGCAGCCTGCTAGCAGAAGCCAAGACCGGTTTGGGCCAGTTGCCCCCGGCGCAGCGCACCATCATCACCAGCCATGACGCCTTCGCTTACCTGGGCCAGGCCTACGGCCTGAAATTTATCGCACCCCAGGGCCTGAGCACTGCAGACGAGCCCTCGGCCGCCGAAGTGGCCGCACTGATCCGGCAGATTCGCGCCGACGGAGTAAAAGCCGTGTTTGTGGAAAACATCCGCGATCCTCGCCTGATTGAGCAGATCGCGAACGAGGCTGGAGCCAAGATCGGCGGCACCCTGTACTCCGATGCCCTGGCCAACGAAGGCCCTGCCAGCACCTACCTAGGCATGTACAAGTACAACCTCGACACCCTGCTGGCCGCGCTCAACCCATGAGCCTATGGCTTGAACTGGAGCAGGCCGGACTGGACGAGAGCCGCCCGCTGGCCGCCGTGCTGGAGGCCATCCCCTGGAATGCTGAAGGCCTGATCGCCGCCATCGCCCAGCAACACGACAACGGCGAGGTGCTGATGCTGGCCTGGATGAACCGCACCGCGCTGGAAGAAACCCTCGCCAGCGGCCAGGTCTGTTACTGGTCGCGCTCGCGCCAGCAACTGTGGCGCAAGGGCGAAACCAGCGGCCACCGGCAACGGCTGATCGAAGCGCGGCTGGACTGCGACGGCGACGCCCTGCTGCTGCTCGTTGAGCAACAGGGCCCGGCCTGCCACACCGGCCGACCCAACTGCTTTTACAACGCCATCCGCGACGCGCAGGTGAGCGTGATTAGCGTGCCGCAATGAAACGCCTGCTGCTGGGCCTGGTGCGGTTTTATCAGTACCTGATCAGCCCGTTGCTCGGGCCGCGCTGCCGCTTCCACCCCAGCTGTTCGCAATACGCCGTCGAAGCACTGGAACGCTACGGCGCGCTGCGCGGCAGTTGGCTGGCCCTGCGCCGCTTATTGCGCTGCCATCCCTGGCATCCGGGCGGCTACGACCCGGTCCCACTGCCCCATACACACTGCCCGCGAGAGCATCACCATGACTGACCTGCTGATCCGCAACGCGCGCCTGGTAAACGAAGGCCGTGAGTTTGAGGCCGACTTGTCAGTGCGCCACGGCCGTATAGAGAAAATCGTCAGCAGCCTGACCGGCGTGAATGCCACGGTTGAGATCGACGCCGCCGGGCAATTTCTGCTGCCGGGGATGATCGACGATCAGGTGCACTTCCGTGATCCCGGTGCGCCGAACAAGGGCAGCTTCGCCACGGAATCGCGGGCGGCCGTGGCCGGCGGCATCACCAGCGTCATGGACATGCCCAACACCAACCCGCCGACCCTTAACCTGGAGGTGTTGGAAGCCAAAGAGCGGCGCGCCGCCAACTGCTCGAAAACCAACTTCGGTTTCCACTTTGGCGTCAGCCAGGACAACCTCGACATCGTCGCCGCGCTCGACCCCAAACGCGTGGCAGCAGTTAAGGTGTTTATGGGCGCCAGCACCGGCAACATGCTGGTCGATGACCTGCCCTCGCTGGAACGGCTGTTCCGCGATTGCCCGACCATCCTCCTCACCCACTGCGAAAACACGCCGCGCATCCGCGAACGCGAACAGCAATGGCAGGCACAGTACGGCGAGCAGATTCCCGCCGAGCAGCATCCGCTAATCCGAGATACCGAGGCCTGCTACCAGTCCTCCAGCCTCGCCGTCAGCCTGGCGCAGCGCTTTGACACCCAGCTGCACGTGCTGCACATCACCACCGCCCGCGAGCTGAGCCTGTTCCAGCCAGGCCCCCTGGCCGGCAAGCAGATCACCGCCGAGGTCTGCGCGCACCACCTGTATTTCGATGACCGCGACTACGCAGCGCTCGGCCACCTGATCAAGTGCAACCCGGCGATCAAGACCCAGGCCGACCGCGATGCCCTGCGCCAGGCCCTGCTGTGTGGGCGGTTGGACATCATCGGCACCGACCACGCCCCGCACACCCTGGAAGAAAAACAGCGCCCCTACCTGCAGGCGCCGTCCGGCCTGCCGCTGGTGCAACACGCTCTGCCCGCCCTACTGGAACTGGTGGCGGACGGCCTGCTGCCCCTGAGCACCTTGGTCGAGAAAACCAGTCATGCCGTGGCGCAGCGTTTTGCCATCGAGCAGCGCGGCTACCTGCGCGAAGGCTACTGGGCCGACCTGACCCTGATCGAGCGCCTGCGCGAACCGCGCCCGGTGGAAGCCGACCCAACGCTCGCCCACTGCGGCTGGACACCCTTCAAGGGCCGCGCCTTCCGCCATGCAGTGCGCACCACCATCGTTTCCGGCCAACTGGCCTGGCATGACGGCCAGGTGCAGGACGACTGCGAGGGCTTGCCGCTGCGCTACCAGCGCGGCTGAAAAACGACCGAATAAGACCGCTTTGTAGGGTGGGTTAGCGGCGCCAAGCTACAAACGATCAGACACCGCCATCGTGGCGCGCCGCGTAACCCACCAGGCGATATCCCTGCGTTGCACCAATGGTGGGTTACGCGGCGCACGGACTAAGTGGTGGCCGCCATAGCTGCGCCTTTGCGCCGCTAACCCACCCTACGAATTTCACCTTTAACCGACCCTGATTAGAGAACCGATATGCCCAGCATCACCCTGCCCGACGGCAGCCAACGTCATTATTCCCACCCGCTAAGCGTGGCCGAGGTAGCAGCCGATATCGGCCCCGGTCTGGCCAAAGCCGCATTGGCTGGCCGTCTGAATGGCCAACTGATCGACACCAGCGCCCTGATTGACCACGACGCCCAGCTCAGCCTGATCACCGCCCGCGACAGCGAAGGTCTCGAGCTGCTGCGCCACTCCTGCGCGCACCTGCTGGCCATGGCCGTAAAGCAGCTGTACCCGAGCGCTCAGGTGACCATCGGCCCGGTGATCGAAGACGGCTTTTTTTACGACTTTGCCTTCGAGCGGCCCTTTACCCCCGACGATCTCGAACGCATCGAAGCGCGCATGTTGGAGCTGGCCGCTGCCGATCTGCCGGTCAGCCGCCGCGAGCTGCCGCGTGATGAAGCCATCGCCCATTTCGAGGCCCAAGGCGAGCACTACAAGGCCGAGCTGATCCGCGACATTCCCGCAGGCGAGATGCTGTCGCTGTACCGCCAGGGCGACTTCGAAGACCTCTGCCGCGGCCCGCATATTCCGCGCACCGGCCATCTGCAGGCGTTCAAGCTGACCAAGGTGGCCGGTGCCTACTGGCGCGGCGATGCGAAAAACGCCGCGCTGCAACGTATCTACGGCACCTGCTGGGCGACGCCGAAAGAACTCAAGGCCTACCTCACCCGCCTGGAAGAAGCCGGCAAACGCGACCACCGCAAGCTCGGCGCCCAGCTCGACCTGTTCCACTTCGACGACTGCGCCCCCGGCTCGGTGTTCTGGCACCCCAAGGGCTGGACGCTTTTCCAACAGCTGATCAACTACATGCGCCAGCAGCAGGACGCCGCCGGCTATGTCGAGGTCAACACCCCGGACGTGATGGACCGCAGCCTCTGGGAAACCTCCGGGCACTGGTTCAACTACCGCGAGGCCATGTTCACCACCACCACCGAAGACGAACGCGTGTTCGCCCTCAAACCAATGAACTGCCCCGGCGCGGTGGCGCTCTACGCCCGTGGCCTGAAGAGCTACCGCGACCTGCCGCTGCGCATGGCCGAATTCGGCAAGGTGCACCGCTACGAACCCTCCGGCGCGCTGCACGGCCTGCTGCGCGTGCGTCACTTCACCCAGGACGATGCGCACATCTTCTGCACCGCAGCGCAGATGGAGCAGGAATGCGCCGACACCATCGCCCTGGTGTTCGCCATCTACCGCGACTTCGGCTTCAACGAAGTGGCGGTCAAGCTGTCCACCCGCCCGGCCAACCGCATCGGCAGCGACGCCACCTGGGATCAACTGGAAGGCGCACTGTCCGGCGCGCTGCAACGGATGAACATCGACTACCAGCTCAACCCCGGCGAAGGCGCCTTCTACGGGCCGAAACTGGAGTTCGTGCTGCGCGATGCGATCGGCCGCGACTGGCAGTGCGGCACCTTGCAGGTGGACCTCAACCTGCCAGAGCGCTTCGACATCAGCTACGTCAACGAACAGGGCGAACACGAACGTCCGGTGATGTTGCACCGTGCCCTGTTCGGCTCGCTGGAGCGCTTTACCGGCATCCTGATCGAGCAATACAGCGGCCTGTTCCCGCTGTGGCTGGCGCCGCAGCAGGCTGTGGTGCTGACCATCTCCGAAGGCCAGAACGACTTTGCCCGCCAGGTGCTGGCCAGACTCAAGCGCGCCGGCCTGCGCGCGGCAGCCGACCTGCGTAACGAGAAAATCGGCTACAAAATCCGCGAAGCCACCCTGCAGAAAGTGCCCTACCTGCTGGTCATCGGCGAGCAGGAAAAAGCCGAAGGCCGCGTCACCCTGCGCAGCCGCGCTGGCGACAACCTCGGCAGCCTGACGCTGGCTGAGCTGGTCGAGCGCTTGCGCACCGAGGCAAGCATGCCCGGCCAGACCGCGACAGACTAATCACATGCTGTTCGGTAGGTTGCTGGCGGTGCACCGCTTAGCAACCTGCATAAATCCATGGGCCAGGCGTTATCCTGTACGGCCGCCCGACACCAACAAGGAGCCCCATGAGCCTGACCAAGCGCGAGCAAAGCCGAATCGAACGGACGCTGGCAGCGACCCTCACCGACGCCTGCGAAGCCGCCAAGGCTGAGATTGTCGGCTTCGAGTGGCTGACCCATGACGTCGACTACCAGCGTTTCCCGGCCAGCCTGCGGGTGATCTGGGTGTTCGCCAGCCAGGCGGAACAGGACGCCGCCATCGCCAAGGGCCAGGAGCGCCTGATGCAAGCACTCACCGCTGCCGCCTTGCAGGCCGCCGACATTGCACTCGAGAACCCGGCCGTCCAGGTCCGCCTCGACAATGAACAACAGTGCCTGAGGGTCGACGGCGGCAACTGGCAACAACGCCTGACGCGCCAACGTTCGAGCAAGCACTAAGGCATGGCCAAGGAGATTGAGAACCCCTGTATTTCCGTCTGCCAGTTGAGTGGTGACCTGTGTCTGAGCTGCGGGCGCAGCAAGGCTGAGATCAAGCAATGGAAACGCATGAAGCGCCCGGAAAAGATGGCCGCCGTGCAGCGCGCCAGCCAACGCCTGAAAAGTCTGAACAAGAATAAATCCTGAAAGCTCCAACCCTGACGCAACCCATCCACTTGAGCAATACGCCGCTGCACGCCGACAATGCTTAGCACTCATAGCGACAGACGCGCCGAATGCCCAGCCCCTCCATGATCCATCTGCGAGCCTACCAACCTCAGGATTTACCCACCCTGGTCGCACTGTTTCAGGCATCGGTCAGCCAGTTGACCACTCAGCACTACGACGCAGCGCAGCGACAAGCCTGGTCTCCCGAGGTTGCATACCTATCGGTCTGGCAAACACGTTTGGCGTCACTTGAGTTGCTTATCGCCGAAGATGGCAGCGCCATAGCCGGCTTTATCGGCTTTAGCCTGGATGGGCATATCGACCTGCTGTACTGCGCGCCCGCTTATGCCCGCCAGGGTGTGGCCAGCGCCTTGTATGCCGCAGCTGAGCAGCGCCTGCGGGCGGCCGGCACCCGCGAGCTGTTTACCGAAGCCAGCCTAGTGGCCCAGGCTTTTTTTGCCGGTCAGGGATTTTCTGTGCAGCAGGCACAGACGGTGACGCGCGGCACTGTTAACTTGCCGCGCATGCTGATGCGCAAAACTCTGGAGCTGCGATGAACACCCTGACGATTATCGTGCTAACCGCCGTGGTGCTGGCCGCCTGCGCCCTGGCACTGTGGAGCTGGTACAACCAGCGCAAACTGGAAAAACTCGATGAGCGGATCAACCGGCAGAGCGAGCTGATCGCACAACTCGACAGCGTGCTGGAAAACCCGCAGCTCAGCGAAGCCGAGCAGCTAGAGAAAAGCGAAGTCTTGCTGGCCAAGCTGCAGGAAACGCGCAAGCCGTAGTGTTGTGACAGTTTCCGCACACCTGTAGGAGCACGCCATGCGTGCGAATCGCGGGCATGGCCCGGCTCCTACAGCAGCACTTGGCTCTCTACCAACCGCCGCCTCCCCCGCCACCGCCGCCACCGCCTGACGAACCACCGCCGGATGAACCGCCCCCACCTGACGAGCTGCTCGACGGTGGCGATGAAGCCAGTGCCGTGGCGCTGCTAAGGCCGGCAGCCAGGGCGGCGCTCATGGCCAGCGGTGTGCTGAATGAGCTGCGGCTGTGGTACCAGTCGGGCTGATAGTCACGCTGCGCCGGGTCGATCAAGCCATTAGCCAACGCCGTGCTGAAGCGCGCACTCCACTTGTCCTCCACACCGAGGGCCATGGCGTAAGGCAGGTGCTTTTCGTACAGCGCAATGCTCATCGCCGGGGCATTGCCGGCCAGGGCCAGTGCGTCACTTTCCGCCAGTTGCAGGTAGTCACGGTAGCCTTCCAGCTGATCGAGCAGTCGCCGCCCTTCAACCGATGGTGCCGGCAGCAGGTAATAGAACAGCACCACCACCAGCACATACACGCAGAGCAGCAGCAAGGCCGGCACCGACGCCGCATCACTGAGCATCCACAAGCCAATCGGCACTGGCCAGACAAACATCAACCCCGCCAGACCCAGACCGATCTGCTTGCCCAAGCTGGGCTGATTCCAGGCCATGTACAGCACAAACAGCCACGGCACGCCAAAGCCCAGGGTGAACACCACGCCGGCCAGGCCGACAGCCACATCGTCCTCATTACGCGCGCCGGTCAGCACCATTACTAGGCAGCCAACCAGCGCCCAGATCAGGCCCCAGGTCCAGATGCCACGGTTATTGCTGAACCAGGCCTTGCCCTGGGTTTGCAGCTGGGTTTTCAGCCCAGCCACGGCATCGGCCAGGCGCGGCTCGTAGTCGCTGCCAATCTCCAGGGCGATGCCTTCCTTATTGGCGGGAAACAGGCGCTTGCGCAGGTCGCGATCACCCTCACTGAAGTCAGCGCGCTCACCCGTGCCGCGGGCCAGGCTAAAACCGCCACCGCGCGGCTTGTCTTCAAGATGCAGGTGCTTGCGGATGGCCATATCGGTGAGCCACACACTGAACGCCCGCGCATCCTGATAAGCCCCTTTGAAACCGCGATGCCAGAGGTAGCCAGCCTGCACCGCGCTCATGCCTTTCGGAGCTTCGAACAGTGGAATGATCAGACCTTTTTCGGGGTCACGGCCGACCCGATCCCAGGCCCGCAGATAAAAAATCACCAGCCCGACCAGCAGCAGCGCGCCCAGGCACAGGCCAAGGTTATCCAGCAGCACCGAGCCCAGGCGCTGCGTTAGACCCGGCCGCGCCACCAGGCCGGCTGGCCAATCCACGGCGACCGTCAGGCCGTGGTAGGCCGGCAAGGCTTGGGTGGTAGTCAAGCGCAGAGTGTCGTCCCGCTGTTCGAGCACCTCATAGGCCTTGCCCTGATCACCGCCGGCTCCGGTATAGGCGGCCACATCCCCCATCCGCGCACCCGGCGGCAGTTTGACCTCGACCGAGGCCTGGAGAATCGGAAAGACCCACTGATTACCGGTGACGTTCCAGTACAGCTCATCGGTATTGAGGTGGTGCAACAGCTGGCGCTCAACCCGGTAACGCAGTTCGTACTGATAGCGTCCCGGCTGCAGCAGCTGGTTGGCCGAGCCGAGGTAATAGCGCACCCAGGTGCCGTTCTGCTCGACCCGCGCCCGCTCCGCCTGACCATCGCGGCTCACCGCAAGCAAGGTGATCGGGCTGCTCTGTAACAGGCCGAAGGGCAAGCTGTAGCTGACCGGCAGATCGCGGTAGATGCCGCGCTTGATCTGCTCACCCTCGGCCTGCACGGTAATCCGCTCGGTCACCAGCAGGTTGCCGTCCGCCTGCACCTGCAGGGTCACGGCAAAGTCTTCAATCACCTCGGCAGCGGCGGCCCACAGTGGCAGCAGGCACAGGCTCAACAGGGCAAAACGCAGCACTCGCAGCATGTCAAAACTCCATTTTTGGCGACTGGGCGTCACGCGGGTCATCCAGACTGAAGTACTCCGCCTGGGTAAAGGCAAAAGGCCCCGCCACTAGGTTGCTCGGTACGGATTCCACCAGCACATTCAACTCGCGCACCGCGCCGTTGTAATAACGCCGGGCCATCTGGATATGGTTCTCGACCTCGGTGATGGTGCGTTGCAGGTCGAGAAATTGACCATCCGCCTTGAGCGCCGGGTAATCCTCGACCAGGGCAAACAGCTGACGCAGCTGAGTACCCAGATGCGCCTCCACCGGCGCCCGCTCGCCCAGCGGCGAGTCGGCCAGCTGCACCGCACGCATACGCTCCTGCACCAGCGCCTGCAGGGTGCCCTGCTCGTAGCTCATGTACTGGCGCACGCACTCGATCAGTGCCGGAATCAGGCTGGCGCGTCGCTTGAGTTGCACATCAATGCCACTCCACGCTTCAGCCACCCGCGCGCGGTTGAACACCAGGCGGTTGTAGTAATAAATCGCCAAACCAGCGAGCGCCACCAGCAGCGCCAGCACCACCCAGAATCCTGCCCCGTGCATAACCACTCCTTGATAAAAGCCCGCTGAACGCCTGCGCTATCCGTTCGCCCCTCACACCCTAGCTGGCTTCGACTGCGCCTGCCGCCACACCCGGTAACGCCAGCAGGGCGGACAGCACCCAGCAATCGCCGTATCCTTGAGTGCCAGCCACTGCGAGGCACCCCATGCAGATCGAGTTACTGGAAATCCGCGATCACCTGCAGCGCTTTCCGCCCTTCGATGCGTTGCCCGATGACAGCCTCGACGCCATTGCCCGGCAGGTTGAGGTGGCGTACTTCAAGGCCGGTACAGACATCCTGCTGTATGGCGCTGCGATTCACGAGCTGCACTATGTACGCAGCGGCGCGGTGGAAATCTACCGACGCAACGGCGAACTGTACAACCGTCTGAGCGAGGGCGATATCTTCGGCCAGGCCGGCCTGTTGCGCAGCAACAAAGTGCGTTTCCCGGCGCGGGCGATTGAAGACAGCCTGATCTACTTCATCCCCGCCACTGTGTTTGCCCAGCTGTGCGAAGAGCACGATGGCTTTGCTGAATTCGTCGAGGCCGAAGGCCAATCGCGACTCAAGTCGGCGGTGGAAAGCCAGGGCCAGGCCAGCGAGCTGATCCAGATAAAAGTACGCAAGCTGATCTCGCGCCAACCAGTCACCGCCAGCCCGCACACCTCAGTGCAACAGGCCGCCCAGCTGATGACCGAGCAGAGCGTATCCTCACTGGTGATCGTCGACGACAGCACGCCCGCTGCCGGCATGGTGGGCATCCTCACGGACCGCGACCTGCGCACCCGCGTACTCGCCATGGGGCTGGACAGCACAACGCCGGTCAGTGAGGTGATGTCGCCTAATCCCATCACAATTCAAGCCGATGACAGCGTTTTCGATGCCATGTTGTCCATGCTGCGCCATAACATCCACTACCTGCCGGTGGTGCAGCGGCGCCGGCCCATCGGCATCATCAACCTCAGCGACATCATCCGCTACGAGTCGCAGAGCAGCCTATATCTGGTCAACTCGATCTTCAACCAGCCCGATGTTGCCGGGCTGCAAAGCCTGCTGCCGGACCTGCGCGCTACCTTTATACGCATGGTCAACGACCACGCCACCGCGCACATGGTCGGCAGTGCCATGGCCGGCATCGGCCGCGCCTTTACCCAGCGCCTGCTGGAACTGGCCGAGCAGACACTCGGCCCGCCGCCGGTGCCCTACTGCTTTATGGTCGCCGGCTCCATGGCCCGCGACGAACAGCTGCTGGTCACCGATCAGGACAACGCCCTGGTGCTCGACGACCGCTTCGACCCGGCGCAGCACGATGCCTACTTCGCCGCCCTCGCCCAGTTTGTCAGCGACGGCCTGGCCGCCTGCGGCTACAGCTACTGCAAGGGCGGCATCATGGCCAGCAATGCCCAGTGGCGGCAGCCGCTGAGTGTCTGGCGCGATTACTTCCAGCAATGGATCGACAATCCCAAGCCGCAAACCCTGCTGCACAGCTGCATCTTCTTCGACCTCGACGGCGTGTATGGCGAGGTCGAACTGGTGGAAAACCTCAAAGACCTGCTCGCGCAGAAAGCCAGCAGCAACCCGGCCTTCCTCGCCGCCCTGGCGCGCAACGCCCTTAACCGCACGCCGCCGCTGGGCTTCTTCCGCACCTTTGTGATGGAAACCGACGGCCAGCAGAAACACATCATCAACCTCAAAGGCCGTGGCACCGCGCCGCTCACCGACCTGATCCGCGTGCACGCCCTGGCCTGCGGCAGCAAGGCGCAGAACTCCCTGGAACGCCTCGACGCCATCGGCAAAACCAAGCTACTGCAACCCGAAGCCCTCGGCCAATTGCGCTACGCCCTGGAATTTCTCAGCCTGGTGCGCGTGCGCCACCAGGCCATGGCGGCGGCCGAAGGCGCGCAGCCAAACAACTACATCGAGCCGGAAAAAGTCTCCGCCAGTGATCGCCATAACCTCAAGGAAGCCTTTCAGGTGCTCAGCAACGCGCAGAAATTCCTGCGCTTTCGCTACCCCGCGCAACCGAGCAACAAACGGTGACAGCGCCTGCTAAAGCGCTGGACTGGGCCGCGCAGTTTGCCGAACTCGCCGCCAGCGCCCGCGACCCGCGCCTGCAAAGCTTCTACCAGGCCGGCTGCGTAACCGCCGACACTCCGCTGGAGCAGGTGCCGTTATTGGCCCTGGACGTGGAAACCACCGGCCTGGACGCCAACCAGCACGCCATCGTCAGCCTCGGCCTGCTGCCCTTTACCCTGCAACGCATCCGCTGCGGCGCGGCGCGCTACTGGGTGGTCAAACCGGCCAGCGAGTTGAGCGGCGAATCGGTGACCTTTCACCACATCACCCACTCCGACATCCGCCACGCGCCGCGCCTGGGGCAGATTCTCGACGAGCTGCTGACCGCCATGGCCGGCAAGGTGATGGTGGTGCACTACCGCACTATCGAGCGCAGCTTTCTCGACCAGGCGCTGCGTCAGCAACTCGGTGAGGGTTTGCAGTTCCCGGTTATCGACACCATGCAGCTGGAGGCACGCCTGTACCCCAAACGCCAACCCGGCTGGTTGGGCCGACAGCCGGTGTCGATCCGTTTGGCCGATAGCCGCCAGCGTTACAACCTGCCGATGTACCAGGCGCACCATGCGCTGACCGATGCACTGGCCACCGCCGAGCTGCTGCAGGCACAGGTGGCGACGCGCTATGCGTTGGATACGCCGGTTGGGGAATTGTGGAGTTGAGGCAGTGACACAGAAACGACTTGGGCGGCGCACACCACCACGATTGATTTATAAGCCGAACACACCCTGCAAATAACCGCGCCCGCATTGACTACTTCGAGAAACCGGGATGAATAGTTTCGACTGGCACAGCGACACGATAACGGCAGAAACACCGGTCACTACGACCTATCGCAATACGCAGAATGTTCGCCGATTTTTGACGCAAGCTTGCGGCCCTGGCTTCCAATTTAATCGCGCGTTTATGGCGTGGATAAAAGATGGGGCGCCCAAAACAATGGGCGACGTGGCGGCAGAATGGCTGCGGCTTCAGCAGCAGTAGCGAAGGGACAAGCAGCACAGGTGTCCGACGCCACGCCCCCCAAACGCCGGGCATAAAAAAGCGCGCCCGAAGACGCGCTCATGTACGACTCAACAGCAAGGGTCAGCGCGGTTCGCTCATCAAGCCTTTGACGATGGACACACAGCCCACCAACAGCACGATGGTAAACGGCAAACCCGTCGACACCGCCATGGCCTGCAGGGCCACCAGCCCGCCGCCGAGCAGCAGGGCGATGGCGATGACGCCCTCGATGCTGGCCCAGAAAATCCGCTGCGGGGTCGGTGCATTGACCTTGCCGCCGGCGGTGATGGTGTCGATCACCAGCGAGCCGGAGTCCGACGAGGTGATAAAGAACACCACCACCAGGACGATGCCGATCAGCGAGGTGATGCTGGTCAGCGGCATCTCACCGAGCATGCTAAACAGCTTCAGCTCCAGGCCGGCCTCCTGCGCGCCGGTAAAACCATCAACCAGCAACTGATTGATCGCGGTGCCGCCAAACGCGGTCATCCACAGCACCGATACCAGGGACGGCACCAGCAAGACGGCAACCAGGAACTCGCGCACGGTACGGCCACGGCTGACGCGGGCGATAAACATGCCCACGAACGGCGACCAGCTGATCCACCACGCCCAGTAGAAGGCCGTCCAGCCCTGGCTGAAGTTGGCGTCTTCCCGGCCAATCGGGTTGGCCAGCGCGGGCAGGTATTGCAGGTAGGCCAGAAGGTTGTCGAAGAAGCCGGTGAGAATCGCCAGGGTCGGCCCGGCGATAATCACAAACAGCAGCAGGGCCATGGCCAAGCCCATGTTCAGCTCGGAGAGGCGCTTGACGCCCTTGTCCAACCCCGCAACCACCGAAACCAGGGCGATGATGGTGACGACGATAATCAGCAGCACCTTGCTGGTGTCCGTTGCACTGATACCGAACAGGTATTCGACGCCTGCTGCGGCCTGTTCTGCGCCCAAACCGAGGGAGGTGACCAGACCGAATAGGGTGGCGAACACCGCGAGGATATCGATCACATGGCCCGGCCAACCCCACACCCGCTCACCAAGAATCGGGTAGAAGATCGAGCGAATCGACAGCGGCAGGCCCTTGTTGAAGGAGAACAGCGCCAGCGACAGGGCGACAATGGCGTAGATCGCCCAAGGGTGCAGGCCCCAGTGGAAGATGGTTGCGGCCATGCCCAGGCGCACGGCCTCTTCGGCATTACCGGCCGCACCGCCCAACGGCGCCCAGTCGGTGCGCACACCATCTGCGCCAACGCTGATACCGCCCATGGCCGCACTGAAGTGCGACATCGGCTCAGAGACGCCATAGAACATCAGGCCAATGCCCATCCCGGCGGCAAACAGCATGGAGAACCAGCCGAGGTAGGTGTAATCCGGCTTTGCGTCCATGCCGCCGAGGCGCACTTTGCCCAGAGGGGAAACGATCAGGCCGAGGCAGAGCAGCACAAAGATGTTCGCGGAGCCGATAAAGAACCAGGCCATGTGGTGGGTGAGCCAGTCGCGCAGGGCGCTGAACAGCGGCTCGACCTGGGTTTGCAGGGCCAGGGTCAGCACCACGAACAGCACGGCGACGACTGCCGAGATGGTGAAGACCTTGCCGTGGATGTCCAGGTTGAACAGGAACTTGCCTTTGATGTTGTCCTGACCGATCACGTAATCAGTGTCGATCAGATTGGCGTCGCCGGTGGGTGCCGGGATGCCGTCCAGAGTTGCCGCTTCTGGTTGCGGGGTCGTGTCAGACGAAGGGTTTTGACCCATGGGGGACTCCTTTGACGTGTGGCACGCTTTACGCGCACGAGGACGGGATTGCCCTACTCGTACAGCCACCAAACCGGCGGCTGCGGGGTACAGGGTAACAGCCATGGCACATTCGTGCAGGCGCAAGGCCAGTATTGGCGGCCATTACGGCCCGTTATGCGGCGGTTATTTGGTCTTTTGAGTCAGATTTTCTCCGCACATTGCCTCCCGCTGGGCGAGGCAATTAGCTATGGTTGGCCTATGGCCTGCTCGGGGTCGTTGTTTGAGAAGTCGCTGATGAGAGCATTGCTGACGCTGCTGGCTTGCCTGCCCTTTACCCTGGCTGCGCTGACGCAGGCCGAGACCTTCAAGGTCGGGGTTGAGCTGCAGCCCTACCTGCCGTATTCCAACGTGCAGGACGGCCAATACCTGGGCTATGGCCGCGACTTGCTCGACGCCTTTGCGGCGCACCAGGGCCATGAATTTATCTACCAACCGCTGCCGGTACGGCGCCTGCTCAGTGAATTTCTCAACGACCGGGTAGATTTCAAATACCCGGATAACCCGCGCTGGAACGCTGATCAGAAAAAAGGCTATGCGCTGCACTACAGCCAAGCCGCCGCACCGGCGATAGACGGCGTACTGGTCAAGCCCGAGTTTCTCGGCCAGGGCTCTGCACGCTTACACCGCCTCGGCACCCAGCGCGGCTTTACCCCTTGGCCCTATCTGGATGAAATCAAGGCCGGCAAGATTCTGCTGATCCAGGCCAACCAGATCGACTCACTACTGGCCATGGCCATGAACGACCGGATCGACGGCGTTTACCTCAACCCACAAGTGATCCAGCACCAGTTCTACAACAGCGCGGAAAAAAGCCTGGTGTTCGACCCCAAACTGCCCTACCAGGATGACCACTACTTCCTGTCGAGCATCCGCCACCCCGAGGTGGTCAAGCAGTTCGACGCCTTCCTCAGCAGTCAGGCCGAACTGGTGCAAATGCTCAAAGACCGCCATGGCATTAGCGACCCGCTTAGCGGCCAATAACTCACCTCGACTGCTTATTGCGGCTGCAAGGTTCCGCAATCCACCGTCACCCAGCGCGCTTGGCTTTGCATGCTGCTGCTCTGGCCGTCGAAGGTGCCGTTGACCGTTGAGGTGAACTCCTTGTCGCTGACAAAGCGCGTCTCGCCTTCGCCCTGGCCATTGGGGCAGCAGGCAAAGGCTAAGAAACAGAGGTTTGCTGACACCGCGGTGCATGATCGACTCCTGAGATGAGCGGGCGACCCTGCAAGCGTAGACCCTCTTAGGAAGCGTCTGCCTCGACCTCTTCACGGTAGATACGCAGGCCGCGCGCCTGGTAGTTGGCCAACGCACTGGGGTGATCGAGGCTGCAGGTATGCACCCAGACCTTGGTGGTGCCCGGCCAGGCCCAGGCGGACTGCAGCGCGTGAGTGAGCAACGGGCCGCCAAAGCCCTGACCGAAGAAGGCCTCAGCCAGGCCGAAATAGAGAATCTCCACCGCGCCGTCGGCATCGCGCAGCAGCTCGTAGTAACCGGCGATGGCGCCCTGGTGATAGGCCACCCAGGTGCGATGATGGGGCTGCTCGATCAGCTCGCGCCACTGCGCGTCCGTCCAGCTGAGTTTGTCGGTCCACTGCCAGGGCTCGCCGACCAACTGGTAGAGAAAGCGGTTGAGCTGAAACTGTTTGAGCCGGCACTCCACCACACTCAGGTCGGCCGGCAGCGGCTTGGCGCGGATCTGCTCGGGGTGCTGCATGTCCAGGTAATAGGTGATGGTGCTCATAACATCCTGCTTGTCAGTCAATCTGCTGAAGCTAACCGTTACTCCACACGAACAAAACCCCCACCGGCTGGGCCAAATGGGGGTTCTCCTCTACAACAACCAGGGCTTGTGGCCCGGGAGCAGACGCCGCCTTAGCTGTCGTCCTGGCCTGCCGCCGAGGCGGCCGGGGAGCTTTGCTCACAGCTCCAGAGTTCCAACGCCGGCTGGGTCGCTTGTGGCGGGCCGAGCCATTCACTCATCGAGTGGCAACGCTGGTTGAAACACAGTTGATAATCCCCTGCCTCGGGGGTTCGCCCCAAACGCAGTGGTTGCAAGGGGGGTAGCTGACGCTGGTAATGCCAGCTGCCCTCGCGCAGTTCGGCGCCGTCTGGAATCTCCATACCGGCCCCGGAACCCTTGACCCGCGCTTCGCCGAGGAGCAATCCCTCAGGCGTCACGCGGTAATCCTCTTCCCAACGAATTTTCTCGATGGTGTGTGTCCAGGCCAGGGTAAAGCTGGGCGTGGGCACTTCTGCCCATACCGCGCCCGCCAAACCCAGGCACAGGCCGATCATGCAGTGGCCAGCTGAGCGCGACGAGCACGCCAGACATGCTGGACGATAAACAGCGCCGCCAGGGCGAAGCCGATCTCGTCACTCATCGGTGTGGCCAGAATCAGGCTGGCGCCAGCGGCAAAGCCCAGCGCGCGCTCCCACCAGCTCAGTTTGGCCTGCAGGTAACCGGTAAACACCACGCCCCAGATGCCAATGGCCAGCAGTGCCTTGAGCACCACATAGAGGGTAGCCAACAGGCTGTCGCCCTGCAGCATCAGCGCCGGCTCATAGACCGCCATAAACGGCACCACGAAACCGGCCACGGCGATACGAATCGCCCACAGGCTGATCTTCAGGCCGCTTTCCTTGGCAATCGGTGCGGCCGCGAAACAGGCCAGCGCCACCGGCGGCGTGAGGTCGGCCATGATGCCGAAATAGAACACGAACATGTGTGACACGATCAGCGGCACGCCCAGCTCCAGCAACGCCGGCGCAGCAATCGAGCTGGTGATGATGTAGTTGGGGATGGTCGGGATGCCCATGCCCAGCACCAGGCAGGTAAGCATGGTGAGGATCAGCGAGAGGAACAGGTTGTCCTGGCCAATGGCGAGGATGTAACCGGCAAAGGTCGAAGCCACGCCGGTCAGCGAGACCACACCGATAATCACCCCGACCAGGGCGCAGGCAATGCCCACCGGCACGGCATGGCGTGCACCTTCCACCAGCGCATGCAGGCAGATCACCAGAGTGTCGCGGCCGCCTTTGATAAACCAGCAGATCGCCACCAGCAACGCGACCACGCCAAACACCACACCGATGCCGAGCTGGAAGAAGCCGGCGCAGAGCACGCCCAGGGCAATCCAGAAGGCAAAACGCATGACCTTGGACGACACCCGCAGGATGATCGCCGAGCCGAGGATCACAATCGCGGTCAGGGCCAGACCGACCATGCCGGAGAACAGCGGCGTGCGCCCGGAGAACAGTAGGTAGATCAGGATGAACAGCGGAATCAGCAGGTACCAGCGCTGTTTCACCGCCGCCCAGGGGTTCGGGCATTCCTCTTTGGGCAGGCCGCGCAGGTTGGCGCGCTTGGCTTCCAGGTGAACCATCCAGAACACCGAACCGAAATACAGCAGCGCCGGAATCAGCGCGGCCTTGGCCACCTCGAAGAACGGCACGTTAATCGTCTCGGCCATGATAAAGGCCACCGCACCCATGATCGGCGGCATGATCTGGCTGCCCATCGACGAGGTTGCTTCCACGCCGCCGGCAAACGCCGGCTTGTAGCCGAAGCGCTTCATCAGCGGGATGGTGAACTGGCCGGTAGTCACCACGTTGGCCACGCCCGAACCGGTGATGGTGCCCATCAGCGCCGACGACACCACCGACACCTTGGCCGGGCCGCCGAGTTTGTGGCCGAACAGGCCCATGGCGAAATCGGTGAACAGCTTGATCATCCCGGCCTGTTCAAGGAACGCGCCGAACAGAATAAACAGGAAGATGTAGGTGGCCGATACATAAGTCGGCGTGCCGTACAGGCCCTCGGTGCCGAAGGCCAACTGGTTGACGATCTGGTCGATGGCATAGCCACGGTGCATCAGGTCGCCCGGCAGGTACTGGCCGAACAGGCCGTAGGCGAGAAACAGCGCGCAGATCAGCGGCAGGGCAATGCCCATCACCCGCCGAGCGGCTTCAAACACCAGCACGATCAGCACCAGGCCGACGACCATGTCGCTCTGGGTCAGATCACCGGAACGCTGAATCAGATCGGCTTCGAAATACCACTGGTAGAACGCCGTGGCCATGCCGGCCAGGCCCAGTAGCCAAGCCAGCGGCTGCCAGGGCTGCTCCTTGCCACGGGCGGGAAAACAGAGAAACACCACCAACAGCAGAAAGCCCACATGCACGGCACGCAGAATCTGGCTGGATACCGGGTGGAAGGCCGCGGTGATGATCTGGAAGATGGAGAACAGCAGCGCGACATAAAACAGCGCTTTCGGCCAATCGCTGGGGTTAGCGGCGAGGCCTTGGTTTTGCTCACTCATGAAGGTCACACCCTCGTTACAACGTCGATAGCGCAAGAATCGCCAACAAAACCTGCCGTGGCCTGCACGCCGGTTTTATTCGCAGCTCTAGCTCGTTTCCGGAGAGGTTGACGCTGCGCACAGCGCCAACCTACACCCTCAACCCTTCAGTAGCCTTACAGTGCGCCGGCTTCCTTGTAGAAGCGCTCGGCACCCGGATGCAGCGGGATCGGCAGGCCCTTGGCGGCGCCTTCCAGCTTGATGTCCTTGGCCGCCGAGTGGGCGTTGCCCAGGCGCTCAAGGTTGTCGAACATCAGCTTGGTCATCTGGTAGGCCACTTCATCGGACACGCCTTCATGGCTGACCAGGATGTTGGTGATGGCCACGGTTGGCACGTCGCTGTCCTGACCGTCGTAGGTGCCGGCTGGAATCGACGCCGCCTGGTAAGCGGCGTTGTCGATTTTCGCGGTGATCTCGGCCGGGATGGCCACGAAGTTGATCGGCAGGGTCGCGGCCAGGTCGCGAATCGCCGCCATGCCCAGGCCCGAGGACTGCAGGGTGGCATCCAGCTGACGGTTCTTGATCAGCTCGACCGACTCGGCGTAGGGCAGAAACTCAACCTTGCCCATGTCTTCATAGCTCAGGCCGGCGGCCTTGAAGATGGCGCGGGCGTTCAGCTCGGTGCCGGATTTCGGCGCGCCGACGGAGATGCGCTTGCCCTTCAGGTCAGCCAGGGTGGTGATGCCGGACTCCTTGCTGGCAACGATCTGGATATAGTTCGGATAAGTACCGGCGATGGCACGCAGCTTTTTCAGCGGCGCCTTGAAGCCGGCGTCTTCCACGCCATTCCAGGCATCGGCAACCGAGTCACCAAGGGCGAAAGCCAGTTCGCCGCGACCGGCTTGCAGCAGGTTGAGGTTCTCCACCGAGGCCTTGGTGGCTTGCACCGAGGTCTTAGAGCCTTCGATGCCGTTGCTGTACAGCTGCGACAGGCCTACGCCAATCGGGTAGTACACACCGCTGGTGCCACCGGTCAGCACGTTGATGAAAGTTGGGGCGGCGAGTACCGCAGTGCTTGCGGTAAAGGCTGCGGCAGCAGCAAACAGGCTGAAACGTTTGGTCATTCGCATGGAAGAATCTCCGTCGTTGTTATGGCTTTATGCAGAGGTTTTCACTGTCAACGCTGCGCGCCACCGGGGGGCGGTGCAGCGCCAGGACTAACGCAATAGCGAAAAGGAGCAGAGGCTCACGCGCGGCCTGAGCCGAGCGCACAAGAGGTGGGCAGTGGATGCCGAGCGCGACAGGCGCGCAGACGATGCGGGGCAGTACATGGGATTCACCTCTTGTCTTTCTTATAGAGGCCGAGGCAATCGAGTGCCCGGCTGACAAGAGCTATAGCAGATGCCGTGCCAGTGAGAGAAAAGCCCGTGCTAGAGCCTTCAGCGTGCAAAACACGGCCCGCATGGCGGCTGTAGTAAGCGGAAATCCGCCAGTTAAAAAACTCAGATAAGCGAAATTCCGCCGACTAGTTCTCACTCGTCATCAGCACTGCCGGCCGGCCGATAGCTGCTGCGCAGTAGACCGTGGCGCTGCATTTTCTCGTTAAGGGTGCGGCGTGGCAGCTGCAGCAGCGTCATGACTTCGGCGATATTGCCCTGGCAGTGCTGCAGGGCGCGGTGCAGGCATTGTGCTTCGAAGGCTTCCATCTGCTCGGCCAGCGACTGTTGCGGCAGGCCATCGTCGTCCTCCACACCGCCACTCAAGCCCAGGGCATGGCGTTCGGCGGCGTTGATCAGCTCGCGCACGTTGCCCGGCCAGTCGTGCCCGAGCAGCCGAGTCAGCTCGCTCGGTGGTAGGCTCGGTGTCTCACGGCCATGGCGTTGCGCAGCCTGGTTGGCGAAGTGTTCGAACAGCAGCGGAATGTCTTCACGGCGTTCACGCAGCGGCGGAATGCGCAGGGTGGCGACATTCAGCCGGTAGTACAGGTCTTCACGGAAACGCCCAGCCTTGACCTCATCGAGCAGGTCAGGCTTGACCGCGCTGATCACCCGCAAGTCGACCTGGATGCTGCGGTTGGAACCCAGGCGTTCGAGGGTTTTCTCCTGCAGCACGCGCAGCAGTTTGACCTGCTGGGCCAACGGCAGGCTTTCCACCTCGTCGAGAAACAGCGTGCCGCCGTCGGCATGTTCGATGCGGCCGATGCGCTTGCCCTGGGCGCCGGTAAAGGCGCCGCTTTCATGGCCGAACAGCTCGCTCTCGAACAGGTGCTCGGGAATCGCCGCGCAGTTCAGCGCGACAAACGGCTTGCCGGCGCGGTTGCTGAAATCATGCAGGCAACGGGCAACCCGTTCCTTGCCGCTGCCGGTGTCGCCGCGCAGGAGGATATTTACCGAGGTGCCGGCCAGCTCAAGGATCTGCCGGCGCAGGGTTTCCATCGGCCGCGAGACGCCGAGCAGCTGCGCCTCGATATGGTCCTTGAGGGCGAACTGCTGACGCAGCTGGCGGTTCTCACAGACCAGCCGGCGCTTGTCCAACGCGCGGCGCACACTGTCGAGCAGGCGTTCGGGGGTGAAGGGCTTTTCGATAAAGTCATACGCGCCTTGGCGCAGCGCCTGCACCGCCATCGGCACATCGCCATGCCCGGTGATCAGAATCACCGGCAGGTCGCGGTCACGCTCCAGCACGCTGTCGAGCAGTTGCAGGCCATCGGTGCCGGGCATGCGCACATCGCTGATGATGATGCCGGGGTAGTCACGGTCGACCAGCGCCAGCGCGGCCTGCGCCGTGGCGCAGCTGTGCACGCGAAAGCCGGACAGCTCCAGCCACTGCTGCACCGCCTCGCGGATGGCCGCTTCATCGTCGACGACTATTACGTGCCCAGTCATATCACCTCCCCCTCTTTAAATCGGCGGGCAGTGTAGCCCGGATAAAATCCGGGAAATAACCCGCACTACGCATTCGGCGCTGCCGGCAGGCGCAGGGTAAACACCGCACCCTGCTCGCCATTGGCCGCCTCCAGGCTACCGCCCAGCTCACGGACGATGCCGTAGGACACCGCCAGCCCAAGGCCTAACCCAGCGCCCACCGGCTTGGTGGTAAAGAACGGCTCGAACACATGCCCCAGCGCCTCGCTGGCGATTCCGCCGCCGCTATCGGCGATACTCAGCAGACACTGCTCGGCCTGACGCTCGATACGAATCTGCAACTGCCGCACGGTGCTGTCCGCCATGGCATCCAGGGCATTGTTCAGCAGATTGAGCAGCACCTGCTCCAGGCGAATCGCGTCACCCAACACCCGCGCCTCGCTGTCGATCTCGCTGTGCAGCTGCACCTGTTCGCTGCGCAGGCGCGGCGCCAGCAGCTGCAGGGCCTGCTCCAGCACATCGCTCAGGCGCAGACGCTCGCTCAGACCCGCCGGGCTTTTACGGGCAAAGGTCTTCAGGTGGCCGGTGAGCCCGGCAATGCGTTGCAGCAGGCCATCGATACGCTGCAGCCCTTCGCGCACATCGTCCTGCCGGCCGCTATCGAGCAGCAAACGCAGGCTGCCCAGCTGCATCTGCATGGCAGTCAGCGGCTGATTGATTTCATGGGCCATGGCCGCCGACATCTGCCCCAGCGCCGCCATCTTCGCCGCATGCACCAGGCCTTCCTGAGCCTCGCGCAACTCGGCGGTACGCAGCGCCACCTCACGCTCCAGGCGCTCGCGAATACCGGCCTGCAAGCGCTGAGTCTTGCGTCGCTGGGCCAGGTAGAGCAGCAGAAACGCCAGGGTCATCCACACCCCGGCGGCGGCCAGGCGATAGCTGCGCACGCTGTCGACCAGGGTTTTCGGCTCGTGCAGCAGGTGCAGGGTCCAACCTTCATCACCCAGAGCCTGGCGCTGCCAGAGGTAATCACGCGGGCCGTCCGGACCCTCGACCCGGCGCCACTGGCTATCGCTGTCGATCTGCCGACGCAGCGTACTGGCCAGCGGCTGCAGCGCCTGTTCGGCGTATTTGCGCACCTCCACCAGTTCGGCGCGGGCCTGTTCGCTCAAACTGTCGAGGGCGAGAAAACGCCAGGCCGGACGGTTGCTGAGGATCACCACCGAGTAGCTGTCGGCCACCAGCAGCACGCCGGGCTGGCTAGCCCATTCACGCTGCAGCTCTTCCAGCTCCAGCTTGACCACCAGCACGCCGAGCACCGTGCCGTCGTCGTCGCGCACCGCATGGGAGAGGAAATAACCGGGGATGCCGGTGGTCACGCCCACCGCAAAATAGCGCCCGGAGGACTGGCGCACGGCATCCTGAAAATACGGGCGGAAGGCGTAGTTGTTGCCGACAAAACTGCTCCAGTCGCGCCAGTTACTGGCCACCAGGGTTTCGCCTTTATCGTTGAGCAGATACAGCACGTTTGAACCGGCGGCCGTGTTGAGTTGCTCCAACCGCTCGTTGAGTGTGCTGCGCAGCAAGCTGTCATCCGGCGCGCGCAGCAGCGACTTGATATCGCTGTCCAGCGCGAGCACCTCGGGCACCGAGCGGAAGCGTTCGACCAGGGTGTGGATCGACTGCGCATACAGCTGCAACTGCCCGCGCGCCTCCAGGCTGCGCTCCTGCCAGGCGCGTTGCTCGGCATAACGCCCGGCCAGCCAGATGCTCGCCAGCAGGCCGAGCAGAATCAGCAGGACGATCAGGGCAACGCGGTAACGCAGCAGAAAGGCAGACATGCGCGGCTCGCAACAAGGCGGAGCCGGCATGGTAAGACAAAGCACCGCGCCGTGCAGAGCGCAGCGGCTCGACTGTTTGAACAAGCGCCTGCGGCCGCTATAGTCAGCGCTGGCTATACGGCGATTACGCCAGGGACGCATGATGAGCACTGAGCAACAGGCCACCACCCCACGCTTCTGGCGCGACCCGGCGCTGCCCTTCGTGGAAACGCGCGAAGCCCTCGATGGCCGTTTGTTGTGCTACGCCAAGCATTCCCATGAGTGTTTTTCGATTGGCACCATCACCCGGGGCCGCAGCACCTACTTCAATGAAAAGGCGCGCGAGCAGGTCGCGGCCGGCACGCTGGTGCTGATGAACCCGGGTGACGTGCATGCCTGCAACCCCGTTGATGGGCAGCCCTGGTCGTATCGCATGTTCTACATCGACAGCACCTGGCTGGGCGACCTGCAACACCAGCTGGGCTTCAGCCACAACCCGCACCTGCAGCCCTTCTCCGCCATCCTCAGCCGCGACCCTGAGCTGTTCAACGGCCTCAACCAGCTGTACGACCTGCTCAATGCCGCGTCGGTCGATCAGCTGCGCAAAGAGTGCGCCCTGATCGACTATTTCAGCACCCTGCAACAGCGCCTGGCACCCGCGCCGGCCCCCGCACGCGAGGACAACCCGCGCATCCGTCTGGCCGCGGAATTTATCCGCACGCACTGCACCCAGACGCTCAAACTGGACGCCATTTGCAGCGCCGCCGAGCTGTCGCCCTCGTACCTGATTCGCAGTTTCCGGCAGCACTACGGCATGACCCCACATGCCTACCTGCTCAACTGCCGCGTGCAAGTAGCCCAGGCCGGGCTGAAACGCGGCGAGTCGATTGCCGAGGTGGCGCTGGATGCCGGCTTTGCCGACCAGGCGCACTTGCAGCGCACCTTCAAACAGCTGCTCGCCGCCACCCCCGGGCAATACCGCCGCGCCTGATCAGACCAGCAGATAAACCGCCGACAGCACCAGCAACAAGGCCAGGCCGCGATTGAACCGGCGCAGGTACAGGGGATTCTCCAGGTACTGGCGCAGGTAAACCCCGGCCAACGCCCAGCAGCTGATCGACAGATAACAAATCACGAAATACAGCGCCGCGAACTGCCCTACCCGCAACAGGTCACCATCCGCCGCATAGGCACCCATTCCCGCCATCGAGGCCAGCCAGGCCTTGGGGTTAAGCCACTGCATCAGCGCGCCCTTGAACAGCGACGGGCGCTGCTGTGCATCGTTGCCGCTGAGTTGCCCGTCAGACCGGGCCAGGCCGTAGGCCATGTACAGCAGAAAGGCGACGCCAAACCAGGCCACCCCGTGCGTCAGCGCCGGCCACTGCTGCAACAGCTGCTGCAAGCCCAGGCCCATGGCCAGCAACAGCGCGGTAAAGCCGAACGTCGCACCCGTGACGTGACGCATGCTGCGGCGCAGGCCATGGGTCGCGCCGGCACTAAGCGCCAGCAGGTTGACCGGGCCGGGAGAGATCGAAGCAGCGAGGGCAAAACCCGCCATGGAGTAAAACAGCGTATTCATCACACACCTGTCAGCACAACCAAAGGAGGTGCCAGGCTGACAGGCGCACGGCGCAGGGTATTGAAGGAAATTGCCCTGTCAGGACAGAGCACTCAACGCGAGAGGTGATCCGCCCGCTGCAACAGCCCATCCGCCAGCCACTGACGCAACCAGCTCACCGCCTGCACGGGTGCCTGTTCGCCGAGGTATGCCAGCTCGCCGCACAGCTCAGCGAAGCTCCAGCCTTGCACGGCCATGCCCTGCAATGCCGCCGCTTCATCGGCCGCCAGGCAGCGGTAGCGGGTAATCAGCTGATCGCGCCAGACCACACAGGTCTCTGTCGTAACCAGTGGCAGGCTACCGGGGAAGTCACCCTGCTCCTTGCCCGCACGCCAGATCGCCAGGCTGTTATGCCGGCACGCCAGCCACTGCACGCTCGGTAGCAAACGCACCTGCAGGGTCGGCCAGTCTTCAGCCGGCAGTTCGGCCATCTGCGTCAGGCTCAGGGGCGCGGCGTCGACGGCATCAAAAGCCAAAGTAAACGCCCATTCCAGCCGCGCCAGTTCGCTGAGCGGCTCGGCCTGTGCGGGAATCAGGTAGCCGTCGATAAAGTCCGCCAGCTGTGCGCCTAACCAGCGCAGGCTGAAATGCTGCGAGGGGTGCGCGTCGAGATAGGCCAGGGCCAGGGCATCGAATTCCTCATCACCGAGCCAGCCATGCACCGCCGGATAGTCACCACGCAAGGCTTCCAGCAGGCGCGCGCGGTAGGCGTTGTGGTAAATCGCCAGGCCCTGTTCGGCACTCAGCGCCGCACTACCCAGCAGACTGGCCTGCAGCGCCGGATTGGGCTGGGCATCGGGGCCCTGCAGGTAGGCCTGCACCTGCGCCTGCCAGTCACTCAGGCGCATTGCGCTGTGCCTTGCAGTGCTTGGGCGGCAAACCGGCGCGCCGTGTTCAGCTCGTCGAGCAGCACATCCAGATCGGGAAAATGATCGTCACGCTCCAGTAGCGTGGACACCGGGCCGAGGTGCTGCAGGGTGCGTTGATAAAGCTGCCAGACCGGGTCACTGACCGGCTGATCATGGGTATCGATCAGGTAGCTGCCGTAATCGCTGTGGCCGGCCAGGTGCAGCTGACGGATACGCTGCTTGGGCAGGCTGCTGATAAAGGTCCAGGCATCGAAGCCGTGGTTGCGTGCACTGACGTAGACATTGTTGACGTCCAGCAACAGCTCGCAGCCGCTCAACTCGCTGAGTGCGGCGAGGAACTGCCATTCGCTGAACTGATCATCGGCGCAGCGCAGGTAACTGGAGACGTTTTCCAGCACCAGCGGCCGCTCAATCACGTCCTGCACCTGGCGCACCCGCGCGGCCACATGCTGCAGGCTCTCCTCGGTATAAGGCAGCGGCAGCAGGTCGTGCAGTTGATGGGCATTGCCCCGGCTCCAGCACAGGTGATCGGAGATCCACGCTGGCTGCACGCGCGCGGCCAGGTGTTTGAGCTGGCGCAGGTAGTCGCGGTCCAGCTCATGCGGGCCGCCGATCGACAGCGACACGCCATGCATCACCAGCGGGTACTGCTCGCCGATGGCATCGAGAAAGTAGAGGACCTTACCGCCCGCTACCAGGTAATTTTCCGAGACAATCTCGAACCAGTCGATGGCCGGCTGCTGCTCGAGAATGGCTTGGTAATAGGTGCTGCGCAGGCCCAGGCCGAAACCCAGATTGCCGCGTTGAGCGTTCATCGCTGACTCCTTGCCAGGTGATGCGGGGCAACCGCGCGGCGGCCGCCCCGGCTCACTTACTCGCCGACAGTACCGCCTGCCGCATCGCACTCGGCCTGGGTCATGGCCTTGAAGCCGTGGCCTTTGCAGACAGCCTGGCCTTTGCAGCTGTTTTCGGCAGTCTTGCAGTCATTCTGGCCTTTGCAGGACGTGACGCCGTAGCAGTGCACCTTGGCTTCTTCAGCCGCGACGACAGTGCCGGACATGCCGGCGAACATGGCAGCAGCAGCGAAGGCGATGGCAGCACCAGTAGCAGCGGTGGATTTCATGGTCATGTGCGTATCCTCGGGTGATCTGGGTGAGCCGGACAAAAAGGGGTTTGTGTGCCGGCATTCAACTAGAGCGACGAGACGAACAGGCGTTACAGCAGCGCTGAAAAAACTTTAGCGATTCAGCGCCGACGCAGTAAAAGCACGAAAAACACCCCACCAATCGCCGCCGTGGCGATGCCGATGGGCAGGTCCTGCGGGGCCAACAGGGTACGCGCAGCGACATCAACCCAGACCAGAAACAGCGCGCCAAGCAGCGCACTGACCGGCAACAGGCGACGGTGCTCGGCGCCCACCAGAAAGCGCGCCACGTGCGGCAGGATCAGCCCGACAAAGCCGATGGCACCGCTCAGTGACACCAGCACCCCGGTCAGCAGCGAAGCGCAGACAAACACCAGCAGGCGCACCCGACGTGGCTCCAACCCCAGGCTGACCGCGCTGTGTTCGCCAGCCATCAGCGCATTCAGCGCCCGCGCCAGACCGAGTAACAGCAGCAGGGCCAGCGCCAGGCACAGCGCTGGCAGCCAGAGTAGTTCCCAACGCGCTAGCCCGAGGCCGCCGAGCATCCAGAAGATCACCGAACTGGCGGCATGGTGATCACCGAGAAACAGCAGCAGGTTGCTTGCCGCCATCATCACAAACGACACCGCCACCCCGGCCAGCAGCAGGCGGTCACTCTCCAGCCGACCACCGCGACTGGCAATCGCCAGCACCAGCAGCATGCTCACCAACGCGCCGACAAAGGCCGCCAGCGGCAGGCTGAGCAGGCCGATAAATTCACCCAGATACAGCACCACAATCACCGCGCCGAGCGCCGCACCGGAGCTGACACCCAGCAGATGCGGATCAGCCAGCGGATTGCGCGTCACCGCCTGCAGCGCCGTGCCGACCAGCGCCAGCCCGGCGCCGACCAGTGCACCGAGCACCACCCGTGGCGCACGGATCAGCCAGACGATGCTGTCCTGGGCGCTGCTCACCGCCTGTTCCGGCTGCAGACCGAACAGGCGCTGGCCGAGAATCTCCAACACCTGCGCCAACGGCACTGGCGCTGCGCCAAAGCCCAGGGAGGCGGCGCAGGACAGTGCCAGCGCCAAGGCCAGCACCAGCAGCAACAAGCGGTAGGCGCGCGGGCTGCGGATCATTGGCCTAACGCCTGCGGGTGCAGCGCGGCGGCCAGGGTTTCGATGGCGGCGGCGTTATCCATACTCGGGGTTACTGCCAGGTACGGCAGCACCACAAAGCGCTGTTGACGGATCGCCGTCAGCCCCTGCAAGGCCGGGTGCTGCAGCAGAAAGCCACGCTTGTGCGCCGCGCTGCGCTCGCCGTAATCGACGATCAGAATCACCTCGGGGTCGCTGCTGATCACCGCTTCCCAGCCAACGCGCACCCAACTCGCGGCCAACTGGTCCATCACATTGCGCCCGCCAGCGGCTTCGATCAGCGCCTGTGGCATGGCCAGGCGGCCGGCGGTAAAGGGGCTTTCCTCGCCGCTGTCGTAGAGAAATACCCGTGGCGCCGGACCGCTGTCGGCCAGGCGTTCACGCACCGCCGCCACCCGTTGCTGCATGCCCTGCACCAGCGCCTCGGCGCGCGGCTCCACGGCGAAGATCCGGCCGAGGTTGTGCAGGTCGTTGTAGACATCCTCCAGGCTGGCCACCCGACGTGGCATGACATGGGCGCAGGACTCGCTCAGCTCGTACACCGGGATGCCGAACCGCGCCAGACTGGCCGGGGTAACTTCACCGCCGACGCGCATGCCGTAGTTCCAGCCGGCAAAGAAGAAATCCGCCTCGGCGTTAAGCAGGTTTTCCAGCGACGGGTGCCGCGCCGCCAGCTCGGGCAAGTCGGCCAGCTGCGCCATCAGCTCGGGGTTGGGGGTTTTCCAGGCGCTGATGCCGCTGTAGCCGACCATCCGCGATTTCAGTCCGAGGGCCAGGAGCATGCCGGTCAGGTTGATGTCCTGACTGACTGCGCGCTGCGGCGGTTGCTCGATGGTCAGCTGACGGTCGCAGCTGGTGACGGTAACCGCCTGGGCGGACAGGGCGGCCCCCAGTAACGGAATGCACAGGGCGTAATGCAGAAAACGCTTCATGGATTGATCCAGGTAATACGCGGATGCCCCGCGAGGGGATGACGGTCGACCAGCGCCTGCACGCCATACACCTCGGCCAGCAGTGCTTCGGTCAGCACTTCGGTTGGGGTACCGCTGGCCACCACGCGGCCGTGGTCGAGCACATACAGGCGGTCGCAGAAGGCCGCTGCCAGGTTGAGGTCATGGAAGCTGGCCAGGGTCGCCAGGCCGAGGGTTTTGATCAGCCGCAACAGCTCCAGCTGGTAGCGCGGGTCGAGGTGGTTGGTCGGCTCGTCGAGGATCAGCAGCGTCGGTTGCTGCACCAGGGCGCGGGCCAGCAGCACGCGTTGCTTTTCCCCGCCGGAGAGATGGGCGAAGGCCTGCTGCTGGTGCGCACTCAGGCCGACCCGCGCCAATGCCTGCTCGACCAGGGCGAGATCGGCCTGGTTATCGCCATCGAACAGGCCCTTGTGCGGCGTGCGGCCCATGGCGGCGACTTCGGCCACGGTGAGGCCGAAGTCCTGGGGAAACTCTTGCAGCACCACCGCCACCCGCTGCGCGCACCAGCGCGGCGAGCGACTCCATAGCGCCTCACCGTCGAGCTCGACACGGCCCTGATCGGGCCGCTGAAAGCGGTAGGCGCAGCGCAGCAGGCTGGTCTTGCCGCTGCCATTGGGGCCGAGCAAGCCGACCAGCTGACCGTCGCCCACCACCAGTTCAATGCCGTCGAGCAAGGCCTGATCGCCATTGGGCGACCAGGCCAAGTCTCTGATCTGCAAGCGCGGCATCAGAAACGGTAATCGGCAGTGACGAACACCGAACGCGGCGCGCCCAGGTACCACTGCTGGCCATCGCTGCTGCCGGTGGTGGCGTACTGGCGGTCGAACAGGTTGTTCAGCTCCAGGCCCAGGCGCACGTCCGCCTGCACCTGCCAGCCGATAGTGGCATCAACCACGGTGTAGCTCGGCAGCGTCACGCTGTTCGCTGTGTCGGCATAGCGCGCATCGACATAACGTGCGCCGATACCGGCGTCCACCCGCTCGCTCAGCGCCTTGCTCAACCACAGGTTGGCGGTGCGCCGCGGCACGTTGGTCGGGCGATTGCCGCTGCGGTCACCACCAGCCTCGCGGAAATCGTCGTACTCCGCACGCACCCACGCGGCGTTGGCCGACACCTGCCAACCCTGCCCCAGCGCAAGCTCCAGGGTGGCTTCCAGACCGTCGGAAGACTGCTGGCCGATCTGCTCGGTCGGCGCGGTCGGGGTGGCGCGGCTGAGCAGCTTCTCCTTGACGATGTGGTAAGCGGCCAGCGTCCATTCGCCCTGGCCATTCCAGAACGCCTGCTTAAGGCCGATTTCGGTTTGCTTGGCCTCGCTCAGGTCGAACTGCTGCTGGGTCGGATTGAGCGTCAGCAGGTTGCTCACGCCCTCGGTGCTGGTGGCGTACTGGCCGTATAGCGACAGCTCGGGCGTAACCTCGAAGACCAACCCGGCGCGCCAGTTGTCACCCGTCAGGCTGCGGTCGGCGCTGCTGTCGGTCAGCAGGTTGTCGCGCTGGATATGCACTTGATCGCGGCGCACGCCGCTGACCAACGACAGGCGCTCAGTCAGCTGGGTGCGGTTCTCGGCGAATAGCGAGAATTGCCGCGCCAGGTTGCGTTCGCGCGGCCCATAACCCAGTGGATCGGTGCTCTGATACTGACCGCCACCGCTGCCGGCGAGCGGCACGCTGTCAGTGAAGCTGCTGGCAAAGTCGTGCTGGCGGGCGAAGTGGATGCGGTTGTAGTCCACGCCCACCACGCTGCGGCTATCCAGGCCAAATAGGGCGTGATCCAGGGTGAAGGTCTGGCGGTCGCCGACCTGCTCCTGGGTGTGCTTGATCTCGTAGAAGTCACTGCGCTTGACCTGATCGCCCGGCTGCCAGCGGTAGGACTCGGCATTGCGCCAGTAGCGCTGGGTCTTGATGTAGTAGAGCTGGTTGCTGGCGGTCAGCGCGTCGTTGATCCGCCAGTCGCTGACCAGCCGGGTGATCTGGTCGTTATAGCGAATCTCGGCGTTATCGACGTTGTAATTGCGCTCGCGCAGCCTCTCGCGGTATTGGCCGGCGACCAGCGGTGTGCCCAGGTAGCGCTGCGGGTCCTGATCGCCCTGATCATGGGACAGGGTGAAACTCAGCGCATCGCTGGCATCCCAGCGCAGGGCAGCGCTGAGCGCCTGGCTCTGCGACTCGCCGTCATCGACCCAGCCATTGCTGGCCTGCTGATTGAGGTTGAGGCGGTAGCTCAACGCATCGCTGAGCGAGCCACCACTGTCCAGCGCGGCCTGGCGGCGGTCGTCACTGCCGTAGCCGAGGCGCAGCTGGTTGCTGATGGCGCCGCTAAACGGCTTTTTCGGCACCACGTTGATCACCGCGCCGGTCGCGCCTTCGCCGTACAGCACCGAGGCCGGGCCGCGCAGCACGTCAACGCGCTCCACCGACCAGGTGTCGACCGGGAAGGTCACGGTGCCGGCCCCGACATACTGACGGGTGCCGTCGTACAGCTGCATGGTCGCGCTGTGCCCGGTAAAGCCGCGCGCCGACAGCGCGGTGCCGCCATTGCCTGGGCTGCCGATTCTGCTGATGCCAGGGGTGCGGGTGACCGCGTCCTGAACGCTGAGGTTGTTGCGACCGCGCACCTGCGCGCCGCTCAGGCTGCTGGTGCTGGCCGGGGTTTGCAGGGCGCTCAGGCCCAGACGCGAACCGCTGCTGCTGGGCGTATGCAGATCGCTTGCGCCCTCCGCAGCAGCCTTGGCCTGCACGGTCGTGGCCGGCAGATTGACTGGAGATTCGCCCGCCACAGCCGTACCGGCCAGGCACAGGGCAAGGGAAACAGAGAGTTGAGACAGGGGATAGCGCGCCATGATGCTTCCATCGCAAAAGGGATAGGCACGGCAATCCCGATGGAAACGCGCAACAGCAAAACACGGGCGCGCAGGCACCCACGATCGGCGTCAACGCCCGCCCACCGCGGGTTGCCAAACAGTTGGGAGTTGCCGCTGCATCACTAGCAGCGCACAACATCCCTAAGAATCAGGCCGGTCTCCGGGCTTGCGAGGGTCATGAAGCCATCGCCTTCCCATGCAGAAACTGCACAGTGGCATCGTGATGACTTCGCTCGCTTACCGTTGCGGGGGCAGCGTCGGACTAGCCCAAAGGGCGCACCGACTTCCCGTTTAACCTCACGCACGGCGGCGTGAGACACCTGAAACGGCGCGGATATGACCATTCAGGCCAATCCACGTCAAGTTTTTAGCTGTTGCCGAATGGCTCTACAGCGGTCTTCTCAGCCCTGATCGATACGCAGCTCGGGCACTGCGCGGCCGGCCACCAGGCGCTCATCGACCAGGCGGATCAGCTCGGCTTCATCGCGCACGCGGAACCACTCACCGGCCGGATAAAGGCTGGCAGTCGGGCCCAGATCACAGGGGAACTGGCACTGCGTACGGGTGATATGCACCCCGCCTTCGCACTCCAGTTTGCCGGCGGCCTTGAGGCGCTGACGCAGGGTTTTCCACAGGTCCAGCGCACCGCGCCGGGTGCAGCGCGGGCCGTTGCACAACAGCAGGCGCTGCGCATGCGGCGGAATCTGCGACCAGGCGTGATGCCCCGGCACTGCGGCCACACCGACACAGGGCAGGTGCAGCTCGGGACGCTCGATCAGCGCGCAGGCGACCTCCACCGGCAAGCCCTCGGCCTGGCCAATCGCACTGGCGACAAACAGCTGATCGGGATTGGCCTGCTGGCCTAGCTCGCTGCGCAGCCAATCGAGATGCGGACTGCTGCTCTGCGGCTCCAGATCAATTACCAGCAACGGCCGCTCGCCCTCGGCCACGCGCTGCCAGAGCGGCGCATAGCCTGCGCTGGTGTCGACGATATCGGCCAGCGCTGTTTCCCCGCGCAGCTCAACCAGACGGCGGCGCAGCAGCTCGGCAAACGAGCCCTCGGCCAGATCAGGGCCGACAAACAGAATGCGGGCGTAAGGGGAAACGGGCGTGGTCATGGCGGCCTCCAAAGCGGGGCGGCAGTCTAACAGGGGATTTTTTGCCTTGGGGGGCAACCGCTCGGCGGCCAACTTGCCCTATAACTGCAGCGCCTCGGTCAGCGCTTCGAGGCTAACAAACTCGCGGTCCACACTCGGCAAGAGCGGCCGGTGCAGCAGCAATACCGGCAAACCCAACTCCCGCGCCACCTGCAATTTCGGCTCGGTGGACTGGCTGCCACTGTTCTTGCTGATCAGCACATCGGTGCCCAGGCGAGCGAATAACGCGCGTTCCTCGTCCAGCGCGAACGGCCCGCGCGCCCCGATAATCTCGGCACGCGGCACGCCTTGCTGGGCCGTCAGACAACGTACGGTCCAGTGCTGATGCAGGGGTATCTCGTGCAGGTGTTCCAGCGGCTCGCGGCCCAGGGTAAACAGCGGACGGCGGAAATCCTTCAGGGCTTCGACCAAACCGGCCCAGTTATCCACTTCACGCCAGTCATCACCCTCGCCGGCTTGCCAGCCGGGACGACGCAGCGCCCAGCAGGCGATTCCGCTCAACTCGGCGGCGCGGACGGCATTGGCGCTGATCTGTGCGGCATAGGGGTGGGTCAGATCCAACAGCAGTTCGATGCACTGCTCGCGGATAAACTCCGCCAATCCTTCGGCCCCGCCAAAGCCGCCAACGCGCACCTGGCAGGGCAAGTCATCCGGCACCCGACCCAGCCCGGCCAGGCTGTAGATGGCTTCGGGGTTTAAACGGCGCGCCAGACGCAAGGCCTCGGTAGTGCCGCCAAGCAGCAGGATGCGCGGGCTCACGGCTTGCGCACCTCCAGCAGAGTGATCGGCAAGGCGCTGCGCCAGGTGTCGAAACCGCCCAACGGCTGCGCCTGGGCCACGCTGATACGGGTCAACTCACCGCCCACCTGCTCGCGCCAGGCCACCAGTGCCGCTTCGCTTTGCAGGGTCACGGCATTGGCCACCAGGCGCCCGCCCGGTTTCAGGCTGGCCCAGCACTGCTCCAGCACGCCGGGGATGGTCACGCCGCCGCCAATAAAGATCGCATCCGGCGCAGCCAATCCGGCCAAGGCTTCGGGCGCGCGGCCGGCGACCAGTTGCAGACCCGGCACGCCGAGAGCATCGCGGTTGTGCTGGATATGCGCCTGACGACCGGCATCGGCCTCAATGGCCAGCGCCCGGCAGCTGGGATGCGCGCGCATCCATTCGATGCCGATGGAGCCGCAACCGGCACCCACATCCCAGAGCAGCTCGCCGGGTTGCGGCGCCAGGCGCGCCAGGGTGATGGCGCGCACGTCGCGCTTGGTCAGCTGGCCGTCGTGCTGATAGGCGTCGTCCGGCAACCCTGGCGTCAGCGGCAGCAGTCGTGCATCGGCGGCGGCCACGCACTCGACCGCCAGCAGATTGAGATCGGCCGCGCGCGGCAATGCCCAATCGCTGGCCAGACCATCGATGCGCCGTTCCTGATCGCCGCCCAAATGTTCCAAAACGGTCAAACGGCTGGGACCAAAACCGCGTTCACGCAGCAACTCGGCCACCGCCGTCGGGCAGTCGCCGTCATTGCTCAACAGCAGCAACCGCGCGCCGGGGAAAATCTGCGCCTGCAGCGCCGCCAACGGCCGCGCCACCAGCGACAGCACCGTCACGTCCTGCAGTGGCCAACCCAGGCGAGCAGCAGCCAGTGAGACGGATGAGGGCGCAGAGAACACCCGCAATTCATCCGCCGGCAGCTGCCGCGCCAGGCTCGCACCCACGCCGTAGAACAGCGGGTCGCCGCTGGCCAGTACACACACCGGCATCCCGCGCCGCGCCAAAACCGGCTCCAGGCTGAACGGGCTGGGCCAGCGTTCGTGCTGCCCTGGCAGATCGCTAGGCAACAGCGCCAGCTGCCGTGGGCTGCCGACAATCCACTGCGCCTCGCCCAGCGCCCGGCGCGCCGCCTCACCCAGGCCGGCGTAACCGTCTTCACCAATGCCCACCAGGGTTAACCAGGCTGTCATACCCACTCCTCTGCCCCCGCCCGACAAGCTAGGGTGTCAGCGCATCAAACAAAGCGGGCATAATACAGCCTTCGTCGGTGCCCACCGCCATGGTGCGAGGGGCCTAAGAGGGAATCCGGAGCGATCCGCTGATCGTGACCGAGCTGCCCCCGCAACTGTAAACAGCGAGTCTGCCGCAACTGCGCCACTGGGAAACTGGGAAGGCCGCGCCAGATGATGACCTGTCAGCCAGGAGACCTGCCGACGACGCTAGTCGCGAGTGCCAACATCGGGCGGGGTGTACCGATGCCATGAAATCCCCTGTGGGCGGGTTTCGCTGGTTCGGTCGCCGCGTCTTTGTTGTTGGTGACCCTTTTTGCACGACCGTCCAACCTCCGCCGACCTGCCCGACCCACGCCCTAGCGCGTGCCCCGGCCTGCTGCGCATCGTCCAAGCGCTGGATGGCGGCATCTGCCGGGTCAAGCTGGCCGGCGGCGTACTCAGCAGTCAGCAGGCTCGCGCCATCGCCGAGGCGGCCGAGCGCTGCGCCAGCGGCGTGCTGGAACTGACCAACCGCAGCAACCTGCAGATTCGCGGCGTATTGCCCGGCCAGCAGGCCGAGTTGATCGAACGCCTGCTAGCTGCCGGCCTCGGCCCGAGCAACCCGGCCGCCGACGATGTGCGCAACCTGCTGCTCAGCCCCGCCGCCGGCCTCGACCCGCAGGCCCTGCTCGATACCCGCCCGCTGGCCGCCGCGCTGCTCGACCTGCTGCAAAACACCCCGGCGCTGCATGGGCTGTCGGCCAAGTTCGCCCTGCAGCTGGACGGCGGCGAAGCCCTGGCCATGCTCGAACACCGCCACGATATCTGGCTAAGCGCCCTGCCTGGCACGCCAACCCGACTGGCCTTTGGCCTGGCCGGCTGCCCGACTGACCGGCCGCTGGGCGTGGTCGAGGCTGAGCAAGTCATGCCGCTGGTGGAACAATTGCTAAGGCTGTTTATCGAACTGGCTGGGAGCGAACACAGCCGGATGCGCCAGCTGCTTGCCGTAATTGTCCCCAACCAACTGCTGCAACAGCTGCAAATGCGCCTGCCCTTTGCCGTACAAGCGCCGCCGGCCGATTGGCAACGCGCACCGGTCAGCCAACGCGCGCCGATTGGCATTTATCCACAGCAGCAAGCCGGCCTGTGCATGGTCGCCGCCGCCTCGCGCCTGGGCCGAATCGACGCCGCACAACTCAACGCCCTGGCCGATCTGGCCGAGCAGCACGGCGATGCCAGCCTGCGCCTGACGCCCTGGCAGGGCCTGCTGCTGCCAAATATCCCCGAGCGCTCGGCAGACAACCTGCTGCACAAACTGGCCGAACTGGGCCTGCTGATCGATGCACAGGAACCGCTTAGCCAGCTGATCGCCTGCACCGGCTCCAGCGCCTGCGGCAAAGGCCTGGCCGACAGCAAGGCCGATGCCCTGCATCTCGCCGAGCGCCTACGCGCCAGCAGCGCACGGCCGCACGTGCATCTCAGCGCCTGCCCGCGCTCCTGCGCCGCCGCGCATACCGCGCCCTTTACCCTGCTGGCCAGCAGCGCCGGGCATTACCAGCTCTATCAACGCACGCCCGAGGCGGCCGGTTTCGGCCAACTGCTGGCCAGCGCCATGACTATCGACGAGGCCGGCGACTGGTTCGCCGCCCACTGCGCAACAGGAAACAGCGATGCTTGAGTACATCCGCGACGGCCAGGAAATCTACCGCCAGTCCTTCGCCACCATCCGCGCCGAGGCCGACCTGTCGGCGATCCCGGCAGACCTGGAAAAACTCGCAGTGCGCGTGATCCACGCCTGCGGCATGGTCGATGTGGTGCAGGATCTGCGCTTCTCGCCCGGCGCCGGTGCTGCTGGCCGCGCTGCGTTGGCCAAGGGCGCGGCGATTCTCTGCGATGCGCGGATGGTCGCCGAAGGCATCACCCGCCCGCGCCTGGCCGCGAATAACCCGGTGATCTGCACCCTGCATAACGACGGCGTGATTGAGCAGGCCCGCGCACTGGGCAATACCCGTTCGGCCGTCGCATTGGAACACTGGCGCGAGCACCTGGAAGGCAGCGTGGTGGTGATCGGCAACGCCCCCACCGCGCTGTTCTACCTGCTGGAAATGCTCGACGCCGGCGCACCGAAACCGGCGCTGATTATCGGCATGCCGGTGGGCTTTATCGGCGCGGCGGAATCCAAGGACGCCCTCGCCGCCGACAGCCGTGGCGTGCCCTATGTGATCGTGCGCGGCCGTCGCGGCGGCAGCGCCATGGCGGTGGCGGCGGTCAACGCCCTGGCCACGGAGGTGGAGTGATGACTGTGCAAAAAGGCCGTCTGCTTGGCATCGGCGTCGGCCCCGGCGACCCGGAGCTGATCACCCTCAAGGCCCTGCGCCTGCTGAAATCGGCAGCGGTGGTCGGCTACTTTGTGGCCAAGGCTAAAGCCAATAAAGGCCATGGCGGCAACGCCTTCGGCATTATCGAGGCGCACCTGAGCGACGCCCAGCAGCGCCTGCCGCTGGTATACCCGGTGACCACGGAAAAACTCGCCGCGCCGCTCAGCTATGAAGATGTGATCAGCGATTTCTACGACACCTGCGCGGTGCAGATCGCAGCCCGCCTGGACGCTGGCCAGGACGTAGCGGTGATCTGCGAAGGCGACCCGTTCTTCTACGGCTCCTATATGTACCTGCACGACCGCTTGGCCGACCGTTACGACGTGGAAGTAGTACCCGGCGTGTGCTCCATGCTCGGTTGCGCCTCGGTGCTCGGCACCCCGCTGGTGTACCGCAACCAATCGTTAAGCGTGCTCTCCGGCGTGCTCCCCGAAGACGAACTCAAGCAGCGCCTGCACAGCGCCGAAGCCGCCGTGGTGATGAAGCTGGGGCGCAACTTCGAGAAGGTCCGCCGCGTGTTGCAGGAGCTGGGCATCGACCAACGCGCCCATTACGTCGAGCGCGCGACCATGGGCAACCAGCGCATCGTGCCGCTGGATGAAGTGGAGCCGATGTCCTCGCCGTACTTCTCAATGATCGTCATTCCCGGCGAGAAATGGCGCGGTTGATCCGCCAACCGCGCCCCCGCCCACTATGGAACACCTTATGACCGCCGCTCCCGCCATCATCATCCTCGGCCCCTCCGCCCTGCCTTGCGCGCGGCGTATCCAGGCGCTTTATCCACAGGCCGAGATCCACGGCCTGCACAGCCGGGTGGCGGACGTTGAACGGACCTATGAGGACTTCGGCGACACCCTGCGCGCGCTCTACCGCACCGGCACGCCGCTGATCGTGCTGTGCGCCGCCGGCATCGTGATTCGCAGTTTGGCCGCCGTGCTTGGCGAGAAAGACAGCGAACCGCCGGTACTGGCCGTGGCCGAAGATGGCAGCGCCGTGGTGCCGCTGCTCGGCGGCCTCGGCGGGGTCAACCGCATGGCGCGGGAGCTGGCCGCGCACCTGCAGGTCAACGCGGCGATCACCACCAGCGGTGAACTGCGTTTTGGCACCTGCCTGCTGGAACCGCCAGCCGGCTATGTGCTGGCCGATCTGGAACAGGGCAAAGGTTTTGTCAGCGACCTACTCGGCGGCCATGCCGTGCGGATTGAGGGCGACGCGCCCTGGCTGGCCCAGGCCAAGCTGCCTGTGGATAACCAGGCCAACCGGGTTATCCACATTAGCCCGCACAGCCGCGCGGCCAATGCCGATGAACTGCTGATCCACCCCCAGCAAGTGGCCGTGTGGGTCGAACAGGCCAACGCCGATTTACTTAGCGAACTGCAGCAGGCACTGCATGCCAGCAACCTGGCCCTGCAGAGTTTGGCATGCCTGCTGGCCGCACCAGAATTGATGGCCAACGCCGAACTGCATAGCGCCGCCGCGCAACTCAAACTGCCGCTGCGCTTTATCGACGACGCTACGCAACTGCCGCCACTGCATAGCCAGCACGCCAACCTGCGCCTGCTGCTGGCCGCCGCACCGATCGACGCCAGCCAGCTTGGTCGCCCCCGTGGCCGCCTGACGGTGATCGGCCTCGGCCCCGGTGCCGCCAAATTTATGGTGCCCGCCGCGCGCCAGGCGCTGGACGAAGCCCAGGACCTGCTCGGCTACGAAACCTATATCAACATGGCCGGCCCACTGCGCCCGGAGCAGGTGCGCCACTGCACCGACAACCGCGAAGAAATGCAGCGCGCCCGCCATGCCTTCGAGTTGGCCGCCAGCGGTCGGCGCGTGGTGGTGGTGTCGTCCGGCGACCCCGGCGTGTTCGCCATGGCCGCCGCCGTGCTGGAAGCCCTGCATGAATCGACCGACGCCGAATGGCAGCGCGTCGACTTGCAGGTGTTCCCCGGCGTTTCCGCCGCCCTGGCCACCGCCGCCAAAGCCGGCGCGCCGCTGGGACACGACTTCTGCCTGATCTCCCTGTCGGACAACCTCAAGCCCTGGGCCATTATCGAAAAACGCCTGACCCACGCCGCCGCTGCCGACCTGGTGATGGCCTTCTACAACCCCATTTCCAAAGCCCGCCCCTGGCAGCTCGGCAGCGCGCTGGATATCGTCCGCCAGCAACGCACCCCGGAAACCCTGGTGGTTCTCGGCCGCGACATCGGCCGCCCCGGCGAAACCCTGCGCACCCTCACACTTGGCGAGCTGACGCCAGAGATGGTCGATATGCGCACCCTGGTGATTATCGGCTCCAGCCAAACCTGCCGCTTCCCGCGCGCCGAGGGAGGGGAGTGGGTGTATACGCCGAGGAGTTATCCGCAGCTGTAACGGACGTAGGATGGGTTGAGCCTGCGATAACCATCAGGGGTTTTACGGCTCACAGATGATGGGCTGACAGCAGCAAGGGTATCGCTACGCTCAACTCATCCTACGAGCGGGTGAAAACCTTTAGTAATTCGTGGTCTACCCCCGAGCGCCCCAGCACGGAAAGCGGCTGGTCAAGGCGCTTCTATCCACACTTTAATCGACCAAGTGTCACCAATGCACCGCTCACACGCTGAGTCGGCGTCGTACAGGCGAGGCGTGGTATCTCGCAATTTTTCTATGCCGGTAGAGATACGAGAAATCCACCTCGATTTATGCATGAGCGCCGGGACAATTTTTTGAGGTAAAGCGGCTTATTACATCGCACCTCTCGCTTTAATGCTGGCCGGTAATGATGGGTGTAAGCCTTGACTTTGTGCTGGACCATGCCAGTATCTCAACACTAAAACGCAAATTTTCATAATTGAGTGATGAAATGACAAAGCCAAGTGTTGAGCGGCCGCCGAAATTTGATCCGTCAAAAGTCGAATTTGAAAAAATCGGCAAGTATTTTTCTAAATATGATGTTACAGACGAAAAGGGAAACTATCTTCACTGGGACAAATTCAAGTGGCGAGTACCAAGAGCAGAGGCTACCGATATTTGGTTTGCTGTGAAATTTAAAAGATACATGCAGATGAAACCTTTGGCATTGCTAGCTAGTACTGGTGAAGTCTTCACATATTGCATCCCACATTCTGTAGATTCCAAGCTTCATAGAATTGTTAAGCTGGCTGGTGGAAGTGTCGCTTCCATTGCGGGAAGTAAAGCCCCTGAGAGTTTGCAGAGTAAGTTTTTAGTGTCTTCTCTAATTATGGAAGAGGCCATATCGAGCGCTCAGCTTGAAGGGGCTTCTACTACTAGAGAAGTGGCAAAAAAAATGCTTGAGGAGGAAAGACCTCCTTTAGATGAAGATGAGCGGATGATTCTGAATAACTACATGCTTTTAAAGCATGCGGAATTGACAAGAGATGACCCGCTTACACTGGATCTGATTTTAGAATTTCATCGCATAGCCACACAGGGCACTACTGAAAATAATGTAGTCCCGGGTGAGTTTAGGAAAACTGATGATATTTACGTTTCGGATACTAATGACGAAATTTCTTATCAGCCTCCATCTTTTGAAGAAATCCCCAGTAGGCTTTTGTCACTGTGCGCCTTCGCTAATCAAGACCACTCCGGAGATAACGGCTGCGAATTTATACACCCAGTAATAAAGGCAATAATTCTTCATTTTATGATTGGATACGAGCATCCATTCAGGGATGGCAATGGAAGAACTGCTAGGGCTCTTTTCTATTGGTATATGTTGAAGTGCGATTATGATTTATTTAGATATGTGTCAATAAGCAAGCTTCTAAAAGACAACCCCAAGGGATATGGCTTGTCATACCTGTACACTGAAAAAGATCAAAATGATTTAACTTACTTCATTGATTTTCAAGTTGAAATAATTCTTAAGGCCTTTGAAGAGCTGCAAAGTTATTTGGAAAGCCGTTCAAGTGAATTTCAGAAAGTTGTTAAACTCCTAGAGTCAACTAAGTATAACTCTTCATTAAATTTCATTCAGAAGGATTTGGTGAAAAAGGGGGCGAAAGAGCCTGGTAGAATTTTCACTGTGAAGGAGGTTTCTAGCAGTTATGATGTTTCGGAAAATACGGCCAGGACGCATCTCAACGGGCTTTGCGATTTGAAGCTATTTATGGATACTAAGGATGGCAGAAAAACTCTATATATTTCCCCTTCTGACCTGGTCGAAAGATTGACTAAAAAAAATGGACCCGTGAAAAGTGAAAAAGCTGGCGAGCTTGTATCCAAAAAGTAACGATTTATCTTGGATGGAGGGGGGCTCTTGAACTCTCAGGCATATAGGAAGACTCCTTCTGGCCCAGAGTGTGTAAAAACGCACCGGTAAACCCTTGCTATGATTTCCGAGAATCTCAGCGTATGGGACGCCCATGAAACGGTTTATCCAGGGTGAACACCGAGGTCAAAGCACCTTACTTCCCGAAAGCCTCGACGACTACGTCAGCGATACCAATCCGGTTCGGGTGGTTGACGTTTTCGTCGATGAACTCGACCTAGCCACGCTAGGTTTTGATGGCGTCATTCCAGCCGAAACCGGAAGACCGGCTTACCACCCTTCGATCCTGCTGAAGATCTATATCTACGGCTATCTAAACCGCATTCAATCGAGCCGGCGTCTTGAGCGAGAAGCTCAGCGCAACGTCGAACTCATGTGGTTAACCGGGCGATTGATGCCCGATTTCAAGACCATCGCCAACTTCCGAAAAGATAACAGCAAGGCCATTCGCGGCGTCTGCCGCCAGTTCGTTTTGCTCTGCCAGCAGTTGGGGTTGTTTGGCGAAAACTTGGTTGCCATCGACGGCAGCAAATTCAAGGCAGTGAACAACCGTGACCGCAATTTCACCAGCGCCAAACTGAAGCGGCGTATGGAAGAAATCGAGGCGAGCATCAGCCGTTATTTGGCTGTGCTCGATGCGGCTGATCGACAGATTCCTAGCGCCTCCGCGCCAGACACTGCCAGCCTGGAAGATAAGATTGCCAAGCTAAAAGCGCATATGAAAGAGCTTCAAGGGATCGAAACTCAGCTCAACGATTCCCCTGATAAACAGGTTTCGCTGACCGACCCGGATGCCCGTTCGATGATGACGCGCGGCAGCGGTATCGTCGGCTACAACGTGCAGACGGCTGTCGATACGCAGCACCACCTGATCGTTGCTCACGAGGTCACCAACAGCGGTTCAGACCGCGACCAACTCAGTTCAATGGCGAAGCAGGCTCGTGAAGCCATCGGCGCAGAAACGCTGTCCGTGGTGGCTGACCGAGGCTACTTCAAGGGTGAAGAGATCCTTGCCTGTCACGACGCAAACATCACGGCCTACGTGCCTAAGCCAATGACTTCAAGCGCCAAGGCTGATGGCCGATTCAATAAAGATGCCTTCGTGTATGACCCGACGAAAAACGAATACACCTGCCCGGCGGGAGAGGCACTGATCTGGCGATTCTCCAGCGTTGAGAAAGGCATGAATATGCACTGTTACTGGAGTTCTAAGTGCCAGAGTTGTGCGCTGAAAACCCAGTGCACACCAAGCACAAATCGTCGAGTAAGGCGCTGGGAGCATGAAGCAGTGCTGGAGGAAATGCAGCGCCGGTTGAACCAAGCACCAGAGATGATGCGGGTTCGAAAACGGACTGTTGAGCATCCCTTCGGTACGCTCAAGCAATGGATGGGCGCAACGCACTTCCTGACCCGAAAGCTGAACGGGGTGAGTGCGGAGATGAGCTTGAATGTGCTCGCCTACAACTTGAAACGGGTGATGAAAATCATCGGCACCGAAGGCCTGTTGAAGGCGATGACGGCGTAAAAGCCCCAGCTTTTGCTGCTCCAAGAGGTGCCAAAGCGCTTCATAAACGCTCTGACGCGCTATTGGCGCTGATCGCGGCTATTTGCTTGGGAAACCGCCTCGCCCAGGAACACTGGGCTGAGGCACCCAAGATGCGAAAGTGTTTTTACACACTCTGGGCCGGTTGCAGCCTGATACGACCAACAGCAATGAGTCGAAAACCGACTCCAGGCAAATAGTCACGATGGACAACACTTCGCTTGTCCACCAATCCCTCAAGCACTCTCCTTTCCCAGCTTACGCAGCAAATAGCTATCCATTATCCAGCCAAGCTGCTCGCGCAGCTCGGCACGGCGAGTGCGGATAGTCTCGGCAACCTCACTTAGCGGCCCAGCAATCAGCACTTCATCCGGGGTGCCGATATAGGCGCCCCAGTAGATATGCATGGGCTGATCGACAAAGCGCTGGTAGGTGTCCTGCGCGTCGAGCATCACCAGCACGCTGTCCAAGCCATCGGGAAAACCGCCTTCGGCCAGGCGCCGCGCCGGGGTGATCTGGAAGGCCTGACCGATGCTGTTAAAGCAGACCTTATGCTTGGCCGCCAGGGCTTGCAGGCTGGTGATACCGGGGATCACCTCGTACTCGATCTGCTCGCTGCTGTTGGTCACGATCTGCTCGACGATGCGCAGGGTGCTGTCGTACAGCGCCGGGTCGCCCCAGACCAGAAAGGCGCCGGTTTCGCCATCGCTCATCTGCTCGCGGATCATGCCTTCGAACACCTGCTGCTTGTCCTGATTCAGATCGACCACGCTGCCGCGATAGTCCGGCACATCGCGCACCCGCTCCGGGCAGTCGGCGCTGACAAAGCGGTAGTCGCGGCCCTGGATAAAGCGCTCGCAGATCGTCTTGCGCAGGCCGATCAGGCTGTCCTTGGCGCTGCCCTTGTCCATCAGGAAAAACACGTCCGTGCGGTTAAGGGCGGTGATCGCCTGCACCGTCAGGTAGTCCGGGTCGCCGGCGCCGATGCCGATTATCAACAGGGTTTTCATAAGGCGGTCTCCAGGCTGCCGGCTAACAGCGGCAGCGAATCGATATGTCGGTAGTCTGCGCCCAGCTCAGTGGCCAATTGGCGCGCGCGGCCGAGGCGGATCGGCGCGCTTTCGATATCCACCAGCAGCGCCGGGCAGGCGCTCGGGGTTAAGGCTGGCCAGTCGCGCAGGCGGCCATCGGTGATGATCAACAAACGCTGACGCTCGGCCGGGTGCAGGCGCTGGCGCCGCGCCTGCCAGTCGGCAGCCTGCTGCAAAGCAGCAAACAGCGGCGTGCCGCCGCCCGCGCCCAGCTCGGCGAGCCACTGCTGCAAGGCCTGGGAGGCTTTTTGCCCCTGCCAGAGCCATTGCGCCTGGCGGCCGGTGGCGTGCAGCAAGGCCAGGCGCGCGCGCTGCCGACGTGCCTGCTCGAACACTTCACTGAGCAAACCCTTGGCCTTGCTCAGCGCGCCATGGCGACGGGTCGAGGCCGAAGCATCGACTATCACCAACCAAAGTTCGCCGGGCCTGGCGCTGCGCGGGCGCAGGACGAGATCATGCCGAGTACGCGGGCGGCCCTTAAGCAGGCTCGCCGGCCAGTCGATACGACCCGCCGCGCCACTGCGACTGGCACCGTTGCGGCCATTGCCTAATTTGCCGGGAGCGGCCCGGGCATCCGCGCCTGGGGCTGTGCGCGGGCGGATGCCTAGGGCTTTTTTGCCCAGCGCGGCGGTTCACGCCGTACGCCGAGGCTCTGCGCCTGGGCCGGTAATTCGCCCCACTGCCCTTCGCCTTGCGGTGCTTGTGGCTGCTCGCTAGGTTCGCTGTTACTGGGTTGAGACTGGGATTGCGGTGGTTGCGCGGCCGGCGGGTTATGCCGGCGGCGGTGACGCAGCACAAAGTCTGCCACCGCATCGATATCTACCGCCTCAATATGTTCCGCACCGCGCCAGGCGGCATGGGCGCGGGCGGCGCGCAGCCAGACCAGGTCGGCGCGCAGGCCATCGACGGCGGCGGCGAAACAGCGCTGGCTGATCTGCTCCAGAGCGGCGTCATCCAGCGCAATCACCGCCAGGCGCACACGGGCACTCTGGCAACGCTCGCGCAGTTCATCCTGCTGCGTTTGCCAGCGCTGCAGAAACGCCTGCGGGTCGGCATCGAAGGCTAGGCGGCGGCGAACGATTTCGGCGCGCTGGGCCGGTTGCGGCTGGGCGTCCAGGGCCAGGTTAAGGCCGAAGCGATCGAGCAGCTGCGGGCGCAACTCGCCCTCTTCCGCGTTCATGGTGCCGATCAGCACAAAACGCGCGGCATGCCGATGGGAGATGCCGTCACGCTCGATATGGTTGACCCCGCTGGCGGCGGCATCCAGCAGCAGGTCGACCAAATGATCGGGCAGCAGATTGACCTCATCGACGTACAACACGCCGCCATTGGCCTTGGCCAGCAGACCCGGGCTGAACTGCGCGCGGCCTTCGCCCAGCGCAGCGTCCAGATCGAGAGTGCCAACGATGCGTTCCTCACTCGCGCCCAGCGGCAAGGTGACAAAGGTGCCGCTGGCCAGCAGGTCGGCCAGGCCACGGGCCAGGGTCGATTTGGCCATGCCGCGCGGGCCTTCGATCAGCACACCGCCAATCGCCGGGTCGATGGCCGCCAGGCACAGCGCCAGTTTCAGGTCATCGGCGGCGACCACGGCAGCGAGGGGGAAGTGGCTATCGGTCATGGCAGGCTCTCTAGGATTCTTCGCTATCAATCAGCAGGTTTTCCAACGCTTCGCGGTACTCGCCGGGATCTTGCCAGAGACCGCGTTGCTGGGCTTCGAGCAGGCGTTCGAGGATGTCCTGCAGGGCCCCGGGGTTGTGCTGCTGGATAAAGTCGCGGGTGTTTTTGTCGAGCAGATAGGCATCGGTGAGCAGTGCGTACTGGTGGTCATCAACCAGTTCGCTGGTGGCGTCGAAGGCGAACAGGTAGTCGATGGTCGCAGCCAGTTCGAACGCGCCCTTATAGCCATGGCGCTTCATGCCGTCGATCCACTTAGGATTGGCTGCACGGGCGCGCACCACGCGGTTGAGTTCTTCCTTCAGGGTGCGGATACGCGGGGTGTCGGGCTGGCTGTTATCGCCGTGGTAGCTGGCCACCTTGGCCCCGCGCAGGGTTTCCACCGCGGCGAGCATGCCGCCTTGAAACTGGTAGTAGTCGTTGGAATCGAGGATGTCGTGCTCGCGGTTGTCCTGGTTGTGCAGCACCGCCTGCATCTGCTCCAGGCGCTCAGCGAACTGCGCGCGCGCCGGAGTGCCTTCGCTGTGGCTGCCGTAGGCGTAGCCGCCCCAATTCAGGTAGACCTCGGCGAGGTCCTCGCGGGTTTGCCACAGACGTTCTTCGATGGCGTTCTGCACGCCCGCGCCGTAGGCCCCCGGCTTGGAGCCGAACACCCTCCAGCCAGCCCGTTTGCGCGCTTCGTGTTCATCAAGACCACTGTCCTGCAAGTTCAGCGACTCACGCCAGACCCGCGCCGACAGCGGATTCATGTCTTCCGGCTCATCGAGATCAACCACCGCCTGCACGGCGTCATCGAACAGACGAATCAGGTTGCTAAAGGCATCGCGGAAGAAGCCGGACACGCGCAGGGTCACGTCCACCCGAGGGCGGCCGAGTTGCGCCAGCGGCAGCACCTCGAAACGCTCGACGCGCTGGCTGCCGGCCTGCCACACAGGGCGCACACCAATCAGCGCGAGGGCCTGGGCCATATCGTCGCCGCCAGTGCGCATGGTCGCGGTGCCCCACATCGACAGGCCGAGCTGACGCAGGTGGTCGCCGTGGTCTTGCAGATGCCGCTCCAGCAGACGATCCGCCGCCTGCACGCCGATACGCCAGGCGGTCGGCGTGGGCAGGTTGCGCACATCGACGCTGTAGAAATTGCGCCCAGTGGGCAGCACATCCAGCCGCCCACGACTCGGCGCGCCACTCGGCCCGGCTGGCACAAACCGCCCGCTTAGCGCCGCGAGCAGGCCGTGAATTTCGGCCGGGCCGCAGGCATCCAGCAGCGGCGCGATCTGCTCACGCAAACGCTGCAACACCTGGGTGCTTTCCGCACCAACGGATTCAAAATCCGCCGCGCTAATCAACTGCAAGGCCAGCAGCTCCAAACGCTCGCGGGTATCGCCAGCACTGCGCCAGCTGTCATCGCTCAGGCTCTGCAACACCGCCGGGCGCGGGCCATGCCAAGGCGCGGCCACCTCGCAGTCGAGCGGATCGAAGCCCAGCTCCAAATCGCGGGCCAAGGCGCGCAGCAGGCTGGCGTTGCCGCCCTGGCCGTCGCCACGGGGAATGCGCAGCAGCGCCAGCAGAGTGTCGCGACGCAGCGTGCCGGCCGGCGATTCGCCGAATACATGCAGGCCATCGCGGATCTGCGATTCCTTTAAATCGCACAAATAGGCATCCAGCTGCGGCAGCCAGCTATTGGGGTCTGCGTTGAGTTGCAGACCCAGCTCGCGATCGAGGCTGGCCTCGCGCACCTTGAGCATAATCTCGCCGCGCAGCTCGGCGGCGCGGCGCAGGTCGAGCTGGCTGGCTTCGTAGTATTCGTCGGCCAAGCGCTCCAGATCGCGCAACGGGCCGTAGCTTTCGGCGCGGGTCAGCGGCGGCATCAGGTGGTCGATGATCACCGCCTGGGTGCGCCGTTTGGCCTGCGCACCCTCGCCCGGATCGTTGACGATAAACGGGTAGATATTCGGCAGCGGGCCGAGAATCGCGCTCGGCCAGCATTGTTCGGAAAGACCGACACTCTTGCCCGGCAGCCATTCCAGATTGCCGTGTTTGCCGACGTGGATCACCGCGTCACACGCAAAGGCCTTGCGCAGCCAGCAATAGAACGCCAGGTAGCCATGGGGCGGCACCAGATCCGGGTCGTGATACACCGCTGCCGCGTCCAGCTGATAACCGCGCGCCGGCTGGATGCCGACAAAGGTCAGGCCGAAACGCAGACCGGCGATCATCAGCCGCCCGCCTCGGAACATAGGGTCCTGCTGCGGCTCGCCCCAGCGCTCGCGCACCGCCTGCTGGTTAGCTGCGGGCAGGCTGTGGAAGAACGCCAGGTACTCATCCAGCGCCAGGCTCTGGGCGCAGGGCCGCGCGTCGAGACTGTCCAGATCATTGGTCACGCCGCCAAGCAGCTGGTGGATCAGTGCAGTACCGCTGTCGGGCAGGTCTGCGACTGGGTAGCCCTGCTCTTGCAGCGCCTTGAGGATATTTAGCGCCGCCGCCGGGGTGTCCAGGCCGACGCCATTGCCGATACGGCCGTCGCGGGTCGGGTAGTTGGCCAGGATCAGGGCAATGCGCTTATCGGCGTTACCTTTGTGCGCCAGGGCGACCCAGTTGCGCGCCAGTTCGGCGACGAAATCCATCCCCGGCAGATGCGGCTGGTAACAGACCACGTCGCTCTGGCTGCGCTCGCTGCGCCAGGCCAGGCCCTTGAAGCTGATCGGCTGGGTAATCAGCCGGCCGTCCAGCTCGGGCAGCACGATATGCATGGCCAGGTCGCGTGAACCCAGGCCCTGGGCATTGGCCTGCCACTGTGCATGGTTATCCAACGAACAAATGGCTTGCAGCACCGGGATATCGCGGCGAAAAGGCCGTGCGCTCGGCGCTTCCGGGTTGGACAGGGCAAAGGCCGTGGTGTTGATGATCAGGCGGGCATCGGCTTGGTCCAGCCAGTCCTCGACCTGGGCCAGGCAGGCCGCTTCCTTAAGGCTGGCCACGGCAATCGGCAGCGGATTAAGGCCCTGGGCCTGTAAGCGCTCACAGAACACATCGATAAAGCCGGTGTTCGCCGCCTGCACCTGGGTGCGGTAGAACAACAGCGCCGCCACCGGTGCACCAACCTGCCAGCTGGCTTGCCAATCGGCCAGGCTCGGGTTAGCCAGTTGCGGGTGATACAGGCCCACGCGTGGCAACGGCTGTGGTTCTACCCAAGAATACTCGCGCTGCAGCCACTGGCTGGCGATGCAGTTAAACAGCTGCAGCGCATTGCCTGCGCCGCCCTGGCGCAGGAACTGCCAAAGCCGCTCGGCCTCGGCCACTGGCACGTTGCTCAGGGCCATCAGCTCCGGATCGGGGTTGTCGCAACCCGGAACCATAATCACCTGCGCGCCGCGCTCAGCCAGTTCGACCAGACGCTCGATGCCGTAGCGCCAATAGCTGACGCCGCCGTGCACGGAAATCAGGATGACCTTGGCGTGCTGCAGCACCTGCTCGACGTAGAGATCCACCGAGGCGTGATTGCTCAGCTGCGCCGGGCTGGCCAGGCGCAAGCTGGGGTAATCCATCGGCAACTGCCGCGCCACTTCGGCCAGCAACGACAGGTGCGAATCGCCGGTGCAGAGGATCACCAGCTCGGCCGGGGTCTGGCCGAGGTCGGCAATGCTGTCGGCCGGCAGCTGGCTGCCGGGCTGGGTGCGCAGCAGGTGCATGCGGGCTTAGCCTGCCAGCGCGGCGTTAAGCTCGGCTTCGATAGCGGCCTGATCCAACGTCTGGCCAATCACCACCAGGCGGGTGATGCGCGGCTCATCGGCCTGCCAGGCGCGGTCGAAGTGTTTGTCGAAACGCTGGCCAACGCCTTGCAACAGCAGGCGCATCGGCTTGCCGGGAATCGCCGCAAAACCCTTGATGCGCAGAATGCCGTGTTTGCTGACCGCCTCCTTCAGCGCTTGCAGCAAACGCGCTTCCTCGGCTTCAGGCAGTTCCACGTGGAACGAGGCGAACTCGTCGTGATCGTGGTCTTCATGGCCCTCCAGATCATGGTGGGTCTTGCGCCCCTCGATATGCAGCTCGGTCTCGCAGTTCAGGCCCAGCAGCACGTCCAGCGGCAGCTCGCCGCCATGGGCTTCGATGATTTTCACTGCGGGCGGCAGCTCCTCGGCCACTTCCGCGCGCACCGCAGCCAGAGCGGCGGCGTCGAGCAGGTCGGCCTTGTTGAGGATTACCAGGTCGGCGCTGGCCAGTTGGTCGGCGAACAATTCGTGCAGCGGCGATTCGTGATCCAGATTCGGGTCGAGCTTGCGCTGCGCATCGACCTGATCAGGGAAGGCGGCGAAGGTGCCGGCGGCCACGGCCGGGCTGTCGACCACGGTGATGACCGCATCGACGGTGCAGGCGTTACGAATTTCCGGCCAGTTAAAGGCCTGTACCAGCGGCTTGGGCAGGGCCAGGCCGGAGGTTTCAATGAGGATATGGTCCAGCTCGCCGCGCCGTGCCACCAGCTCGCGCATTACCGGGAAGAACTCTTCCTGCACGGTGCAGCACAGGCAGCCGTTGGCCAGTTCAAAGATGCGACCGTTGGCTTCTTCTTCGCTGCAACCGATGGAGCACTGCTTGAGGATTTCGCCGTCGATGCCCAGCTCGCCGAACTCGTTGACGATCACCGCGATGCGCCGCCCGTCGGCATGGCCGAGCATATGCCGCAGCAGGGTGGTTTTGCCGGCGCCGAGAAAGCCGGTAACGATGGTGACGGGAAGTTTGGCGAGGGTTTGCATGGCGAGTCCTGCGTGACGTCGAAAGAAAGACGAGCAGGAGGCGGCACAGACATGACAGCCACGGGGCGTCAGCCAACACCACCGGATCACCCCGCCCGGTTGTCGAAAGCGTGACGAGGCAGGTCTCCTGGCTCACGGTCTGCGCCTTGCGCGACCCTTCACCTTCCCGCCTGGCGGCAGTGGTGTATCGAAGGGCTTTGGACCGTTTACAGTTGCGGGGGCAGCCAAGGCATCAACCTTGTTCCCTCTTAGCTTCGTGGGCATGCCCACGAAGAACCTCGAACGCGACAAGGCTACGCAGGCCATGGCGGCCGGTCAATCGCGGTTGACCGGTGCCGGCCGCCATGTTGAGCTACGCCGCCGCACACACCGAGCGCCGCAGATGATCCCCAGCCACACCCCTCGCCGCCCCGCTGCCGCCGTTCAGGTGGTCGCTGGGCTGGGCTGTCGCAGCTGCTGCAGTGTGGAGGACTTGCTCAGCCTGCTGCTGCATAGCCTGCAGACGCATGGTCTGACTGTGGATAACCTGGCGGGGCTGGCCAGCGTCACGCATAAACACGACGAGCCGGGGCTGCTGGCACTGGCCGAACGCCTAGGTCTGCAGCTGAACTGCTTTAGTGCGGAAGAACTGCAGCCCTATCAGCACCGTGTGCAATTCTCGCCGCTCACCCAGGCCGCCACTGGCAGCCCGGCCGTCGCCGAACCCTGCGCCCTGGCCCTGGCTGAAAGGCTGGGCGGCCAACCGGCCCGCCTGCTCGGCGAGAAAACCCGCAACGCCAGCGCCACCTGCGCCCTGGCGTCGATTGCACCCAAGGATGTGTCATGACCGTCTACTTTATCGGCGCCGGCCCCGGCGACCCCGAGCTGATCACCGTCAAGGGCCAGCGCTTGCTGCGCAGCTGCCCGGTGATTCTCTACGCCGGCTCGCTGGTGCCTGCAGCAGTACTCGAAGGCCACAGTGCCGAGCAGGTGATCAACACTGCCGAGCTGCATCTGGATGAAATCATCGAGCTGATTAGCCAGGCCGATGACAAAGGCCAGGATGTGGCCCGCGTACATTCCGGCGACCCGTCGCTGTACGGCGCGATTGGCGAGCAGATTCGCCACCTGCGCCGGCTGGGCATTGCCTTCGAGATCATCCCTGGGGTGACGGCAACTGCGGCGTGCGCTGCCCTGCTGGAAAGCGAACTGACCCTGCCCGAGGTGTCGCAGACGCTGATCCTCACGCGCTACGCGAGCAAGTCGAATATGCCTGAGGGCGAGGCATTGGGCGACCTGGCGCGCCACGGCGCGACCATGGCCATCCACCTGGGCGTGGTGCACCTGAGCAAAATCGTCACTGAGTTGCTGCCGCATTACGGCGCAGATTGCCCGATTGCCGTAGTGCATCGCGCCAGCTGGCCGGATCAGGATTGGGTCAGCGGCACCCTGGCCACCATCGAAGAACAGGTGCGCGCCAAAGGCTTTCGCCGCACCGCGCTGATCCTCGTCGGCCGCGTGCTGCACGCCGAACAGTTCGCCGACTCGGCGCTGTACAACGCCGAGCATCGCCACCTGTTCAGGTCGGCAGAAGACTGAGCCGCAGGCAGTCGGCCAGGCTTATCGGCGCAATACGCGCCGTGTGAGCAGCAGCAGATCATCGAGCGCCGGCACACTGGCCAATAACACCAGCAGCAAGGCCAGCGGCACGGTGGCGATATAACCCAGGTGGTTAAAGCCCAGTGCGCCGATCACCCCGCCGAGGAAGAAGTACAGCGCCAACAGGCTGAGCACCCGCAGACGTTGGCGGTCGGCCATCACCCGAGCGATATCAGGGCCACGCGTGCGATTCCAATAGAACAGCTTGCCTAGCTCGATACCGATGTCGGTGATGATTCCGGTGATATGGGTGGTGCGGATTTCCGCCCTGGAGAGTTTGGTAATCAGCGCGTTCTGCAGGCCCATGATGAAACACAGCAGCATCACCGTCAGCGGCACAAACAGGCCGGTAATCTGCGCCAGCGATGCGCCAAGAAAGCCAAAACACAGCAACAGCGCAGCTTCGAGCAGCAACGGCAGGGCGTATTCGCTGTGCAGCTGGCGCCGCCGTGAGTAGTTGATCATCACCGTCGAGCAGGCTGCACCCAGTAGGAATGACAGCACACCGCCGAGACCACTCCACACCAGGCCATAGGCACCCAGAGCAATGTTGTCCGCCATGGCCGAGACGATGCCGGTCATATGCGAGGTGTATTGCTGCACGGCAAGAAAGCCGCCGGCATTGATCGCCCCTGCAACGAAAGCCAGGGCAAAACCCAGATGCCGATTGGCTACGACACTGCGCGTCCGTCCGGTCAGGCTTCTCGCATAGCGAATAGGCATAAGTGCCTCGGGTGAACGGCAGGGCTTAGAGATGAATCTCCGCGCCCTTGATGCCGAGTAGGCGCAACTCTTCGATCAGACCATTGAGATCGGCGAAGGACTCAACCTGCTCCTGGTCATCGACCAGAAAGAAGCTGGTGCCCGCGCCTTTCTTCAACAGCACGATCCATTCCCGGGTATTGGACGGGTTGACGATGATATGGGTATCAAAGAGCACGCCCTGAGCCTGCTTGCTCTTTATATCTTCACGCTGGATTTAGAAAATAAAAACTGTCGCACCACTCCCTCATGATTCGGGGGCTCCAGAGCGAACGAAGAGAAACGCAAAACTGTCGCAACCCTGGCCAAGTGAACCCAAAGGGCAAGTGTCAGCAAATAAAAACTGTCGCAGCCCGCTATACCTGCGTTCTAGGGCTTCTTAGGCTTTGGTAGCGGGGTCGCCACCAAGTCCTCAAGAAAAGCTCTCTCAAGATCGTCCATCGAGGACTTGGGCAAGGGTGGTTTACGTGGTGTTTTGGGTCGGGGAGCTTTTGCCGCTGCCGGCTGAATCTCCTCCAGGGCTTCTCGCTCACCCACCGTGAGTGATGATTCGAAAACCTTGTTAATGACCCTGGTCTCACGATCATTCCGCGCAAAAGCCACGACGTTTGACTTCAAGGAAGCAGGGAGCTCAAACGGACATCGCAAATCCAACCGGAGACGCGAACTGCGGCCCTGTAGGGCCTGGATGTGCAGTTCCTCGACGTCCTCCTTAGTCGCTGCGTAGGCAACGCACTGGTAGGCTTTGCTGAGGTCGGCCAACTCCAAGCACTCACGCCCCCCCCCACGCGCAGCGATGTAGGCATTCTTCAAGAGTTCAACGGCTAGACGCTTGATACCGAATGTAGAGCGATATATTTCTTGGGAGAAATCATCAACCGACCCTTTGATGCAACCGCCCGCGACTCTGATGCATTCGGCGATGTACCCCCTCCAACTCTCGCTATCAGGATCATCCGGAAGCATGATCCGCGGTTCAGTAAGCAGACGTTGCTTATCTTCGCTATTGCGCCCCTGCAGCTTGTGTAAAAGGCTGTAGTTGGAAACAAACACCATCGGCGGGCCAATCGCAGCCATCGTAAGCAGCATTTCTGTGACCCTAGAGGCACCCTGACCTGTATTTATGTGCTGGGTTTCATCCAGTAGCAGTAGCGAAATTCCATCTCTGTTTGCTCGGCGCCGACATTCAACAAGTAGCTTTGCAGCGTTACCGCCAGTGGCACCTACAAAGTCTGCTAACAGTTGCCTGCCACCTGCTTTACCTCTGGCACTTACATACCAATGAGAAAATAGCTTGAGGTTTCCATGGAAATGATCGCATGCGAAATCGATAGGCGCAGGTAGTACTTTCCGTAGAGCAGCAATGGTTTGACTTTTTCCAACACCAGCCAAGCCTGTCAAGCAGATTGGTCTAACCTCAACATCAGGAGGAGTGTAGAACCGCGAAATATAGTCCACTTCACTTGAGAATAACCATTGGCTGTGCAACGCCGCTTTTGCAGACAATTCCTTAATAAAGGAAAGTGAGAAATCATTTGGCAGATATATCTGTTCCAGTGCCCCGGACAAGATTTGTGCAGCAACCAATGATTCCTTACTAGCCAAGCCTTTAACGGGGTCAGGCCTAACCGTAATTCGTTGCCTAATGACTTCTATGTCTACGCAACTGTCAAACCGGGAACTAAAACTTTCGTTCACTTCGCCTTTCCTGTGAAGCGATTGAAATCATCAGTATCGCGGCGAGCGGCACCACCTTTGGTAGGTCTTCCTTGTTTACGCTGACCGCTATCCCAATCTTCACCAGTATCTTTTTTGAAGCGATCACGAAATTCCTGCTGAATAGCAGGTATCTCATCGCGAAGATCGGCCGCATGTTCGCGGCGAATTTTATCAATCTGCTTTAGAGCGGATAATGTGATATCAACACTCCCTTCCGGGGTTGTTGCGGAGCTCACAAAATCCAACTCGAAAAGCAAACCATCAAGCTCGATCCAAATATGCCGCACACACATTGTGAGGGCAAACGCTGTACTCTTAATAACACCGGCTCTTGCAATCTTATCGAATACATTCGTACCTATAAGCGCCGTAGATCTGTACTTTCTGCCATAAAAATATACCGCGTCTTTTCGGATGGTTACTGGATGCTCTGTGAGGAAAGTCCTAACAGCCTCATCGAACGGCATTCCTATGGCGCTGTTACGCCCACGACCGTCTAGGAAATTCCAAATATCATGGGGTGTTGGCTTGACCCGATTGATAATCATCTCTTCCGTCACCCTACCGCTTGCATCTGAAGATTGGTTATCGGCTAGAGCTTGATAAATCTCGCGTCTTGCCATTAACACAAAATTCAATTTGCTCTGGAAATAGGTCGGCTGCTCCAAGCTCTTCTTATCTCTCGGATGAGACGACTCAACGGTAGCTTTAGACTGGCCAGAATATGATGGAGTTAACTCAATGCTTCCCAACCAATTAATCTCTGGCTCACTGCCATATGTTGCGCCAGGCCCCCTATCAAAAATGACTCCACCAGACAGCCCATAGCAGGGCCACTCTTCAGGTCTGATATTGATTCCGAACAGCTCGCAAAACTTCACCTTATCGAGTGCCATGGAAAAAAGAGCCATCTTGTAGGCCTCCATGGTCTCTTTACCCTCTGCGAAACCGATACCCACTACAGCGCCGGATAGGCCACAGACGGCCCGAACCACGCAAAAACCATCTACGGAACTGCCTTCTGTAATACCTGAGAGCTTTTCAGAGATGTAATAACCATCGAACTCAACCCGCTGACATAAATTAGTCAAGCGCTCTGCAAAGCTTCCCGCAGAACCTGATTGGGACCTCGCTTTGTGTTTCCCATTGAGCTCACGGGCTAGCTCTTTTGGTCCAATCATTTGTTCGGCCCAATACTTTATCTGGCCAAAAGATGGGAATGGCTCGCCTTTCGGGTGCTTGAAGGTTTTAACGCCACTCTCAAGTTTAACTTCACAACCAAATTTCTTGGTTAATATATCACTATATAACCTTGTTTTTTTGTCATTCGGATTCTTATATGCCAAAAGCCCAGTTAGAATTTTTTCCTTCATGTCTGGCGAGCAGTTGTAACCAAAAGAAGGACCTTTGCGATGAGGCCTTCCATGCTTAACCTTAGAGGTTGTTTCACGATTCCAGCCACCAATACGGTGGAATAAAGGCATTAGCGCCCACTTGTTGAATCCGAATACAACATAGCTATAAAACCAAAACCTCAACCGACTCGAATTTTGTTGAGGGCGTTGAGATTTGGCATGACTGTTTATGATTGCATTGGGATTATCACTGCTCAATATTTCTCTATATCTATCCACAAGCTTAGATATCGCCATGTACCTACGGTCAACTTTTTGATTATAATTTTCCTTGTTCGATGAACGGCGGCTCTCCAAATAAGAAATAGAGCAACCCTGAATATTGTTTAACCAAGGCGGGGTCTCATCGCGCCCATCCTCCAACAACAATTCTTGCTCTAATGCTTCCTCAAATACATTTTGAGGAAGCATCAATAGCTCCGCTGTTAAGTCGCCTGATTCATCATCAAACTGAACAAGCTTCACGCGATTAGAATCGGAATCACTATGAAGGAAATGGTAAACGGCACCTTTTGCCAAGCACTGAAATCCTTCAGGTGCAACTATTCTGGCCCCGATCATCATCCACTAAAGCCCTCAAACAAATAGCCAAAGGCAGTTAGAAGATCCTTTTCCTCATGGTTAAGTGGATGATCTATATGTATTGGTTTGAACATATCAACCGCAAGCTTGCGATTCCAAATATCTTGATAGATTCTTGCTATAAACTGATCCCGGCGACCCCAGCGTGACCCATACTGAATTGCTATCTGTGCTACGGGCGTTCCTTCGGTATAAGCACGTTGCACAGCAATACTAAAGTCCTCCATAAGCTGCGGGTCATGCGTAAGCTGTAGACCATGCATGCTAAATATGAGGTCTAAATTTGCTATTACTGCTGTGTCCAGCATATCCATAGAAACTTGATGCGTCCTTATGCCACCACTCGCATAGTAGTCAGCCTCAAGTTGCGCGCGCATCTCGGCGAAGTCTCGATCTTTCTTTTGTTGAGCAGGCGTTTTAGCCTTTGTGCTTCGCCTTTCTGAAAAAGCTACTGCTGTATCCTTGACTGTCCAATTAACGGCGAATGGCCTTCCAGAGAAATCTGTTAAGAACAGCAAAAGATCTCCCTGGTATGGAAACGGCTTCTTCTTCCGCTCCCCATTTTGGTGCGCATAGACAATGATGTAGTGCTCAAATCCGATTGCTTGCGCTATCGATAGAGTTCCTGATAGCGGCGGAGGAAATGACTCTGTCGACAACGGATGTCCACGCAAAGGATGAACTGTCGGTATAGGAGACAGCATCTTTTGTTCGTGGATATCGATAAGTGCGGGATTGTAAAGAGCAAACTGCACAAATACACGCTCGGGTGTCGACAGCGCATGTATCGTCCGGCCGAGTTTCCGGCTGTTCAGCCTACTTATGCGAGAGCCTTTAGGTGCTTCTTTTGGTACAGCCAAAGTACATGGGATGTAGATATCACCCCACTTAAAGTTTCCTTGTCTGCCTACAATCTGATCATATTTCAGCTGAGGATTAATCATCTCAGAAATTCCATTGCCATTCGCCGCTCTACAAGTCATCACATTCGAGATGCACCTGAGCAGAGACAAATCATCCTTCTCGAGCAAACAAACACACTTACAGCTCGCTGCTCACGATTAAAACTTTTTCGAGGATGAACGGAGCTGTGCAGGGCTTGACGCCCCGCACGAAGCGGATAGACAATGGATTTCGTCAGGCACGCAAATCTGACTTTCCCACAGAGGCCCAAGGTAGCACTCAATGTCATCAACCTAAGCTGCAGCCCTGCCCAAGGCAAGCCCCCGAAGCAGCCAGCCGCCATGGCCGTCGGGCGATGACCAGGCCTCTGCCGCTCCATCAGGCGGTCTAGCTGGGCTGGCGGTGATGTGATCATCGTCTGTACCGGCTGTCTAGGCGAGATTTCTCGTTCTCCGGACGAGCCTATGCCGACCGCTTGTGGCCAGCTTTTTTTTGCACGGAGGTTGGACGGTGGTGTTTCTTCAGCGCGTCGGTTTGTAGCCCTCACAACCTCGGCTGGCTGCGCGTTTGCGTTGGCGCGCAAAGCTACGGCCTGAGCGTACGGCACTGAGGCTTTTAGCCATCAAGGCCAGCACATTGCTCAGCCCCTGAGCACAGTGCTGTTGCCGCTGACCGAAAACTGACCCAGTAGAGGCTGTTCTGCCGACTGAAAACTGACCCAGGTGTTCAACTGCTTCTGCTCAATTTTTGAGCAGGAGAACACAGGGTGATCAGTATGGAAATGATGGGCAAAA
>NZ_JAAQXA010000010.1:0-165487 GCF_012985775.1 Pseudomonas sp. WS 5011 | reverse complement strand
TCTTTGCGGGTCTGTTTGCGCTTGCCGGCGTACTCGGCGTCGGCGAAGGTCATCTGCTTCATCGGAAAACTCGGCGGGTGGAGTCCGGGGATTTTGCCAAAATCAGGAAGTCTTTTTCAGAGTTTCCCTAAGTCCTTTGCCAGTGGTCGCAATATCCGCTTGGTGGAGGGTACAGAGCTTAATCGCTGGATCGCCGCTTCACGCACGGCTCAAGCCAAACCCTCGGTTGCTACCCCAGCTCAAACCAGCTTCGTACCTGAACAAGCGCGTGCACCAAGTTGCCCTGTCTGCAGCTCGGCTATGCAAAAGCGAGTAGCAAAACGTGGGGCGAATATTGGTAATGAATTTTGGGGTTGTTCGCAGTTTCCGAAGTGTAAGGGGATTGTTCAGGATTTATGAGTTGTAGAGATATTTTTTGATTCTAATTTTAATTGTTTTAAATTTTGAGGTTTGTCATGTACATGAAGAGTGCTGAGCAAATTATTGAGATTATTTCTGCTTGTCGGCATGTTGATAGTGAGCTTCTCGAGAGCGATGTTGTTGAGTTTAAGGAATTTTCTGGTCTGAGTAGTTTGCACGGTAGCAAGGAATTAGCAGAGGAGATTTCTGCACTTGCTAATCATAAGGGTGGAATAGTATTGGTTGGTATAAAGGATGGGTCCAATGTGTCCAATAAAAATTGGTCGTCCCAGTTGGTTGGTTTTGAGCCTGTAGATAGTATTGAGCTGGAGCAAAGGTTGAGAGGGAAAATAAAGCCGTACTTAGATATTAAGGTTCAGAATATAGCATTTGATCATAAGAATTATGTTGTGATTCACGTTCCTACTAGGCGGGATATCTTGGTTGCTACGTCGAGCGGGAAGACATGTATTCGTGATGGGCGATCTAGTAGGCCAATGATGCCTGAGGAAATAAAGTCTGCTGTTAGTGGTTTGTTGAGTTACGACTGGACGGCTGATACGTTAGAGAATCTTGATTTTTCTTGTTTTGATATTGAATCAGTTGCATCTGCCTACAAAGATTACTGTATTCGTAAGGAGTACTCCGTAGAAAAGCTTCCTCTTGAAGAAGCGTTTCTTGAGGCTATTGGCGTTACTTCGAACGGTAAGCCGACTAAGGCAGGATTGCTATTTTTAGGTAAGGCGGATGAGATTGCTAAGTGGTTAGGAGTTTATGAGTATCGCTTTAGCTGGCGTACTCGCTCAGGGCAGCTGATTATAAATGATGTGTGGGATTCAAACATATGGGACACGATTGATCGGGCAAAGAGGCATTTTGATTTCTGTAATATGGAAATTGAGCTTTCCTTCAGAGGCGATAAGTATAAGTGTAAAACTTTGGATGATTCGGCGTTTCATGAGGGGTTTATGAATGCGCTTGTTCATCGTGATTATTCTATAGAAGGCATGGTTGTAGTTGATTATGATAATGATAAACTCGTTGTAACTAATCCGGGTGTTTTTTATGGTGGGGTAACGCCGGAGAATATTGGTACGCACCAGCCCAGGCATCGTAATAAGGCACTGGCTAAGATGTTGATGAACTTTCAGCTGGTTGATAGGGCGGGTATGGGGGTCAAACGAATGGGTTTAGGTTCTTTGGCGTACGGTCGTGAGTTTCCTGAGTTTAAGGAGTCATTTGATACTGTAGAGGTTGCGTTGTCGGCGAAAGCTATTATTCCAAGTATCTTTATCAAAACACAGACTAATCCATCAAAGTATGGTGTTGATGATTTGATTATTTTTAATAGCCTTTATCGGGTTGGTTATAAAGTTGTTGCTGATTTGACTAAGCGGCTTAAAGGTATCGTAAGTGACCCTTGGGCTGCAATAAAAGATGCAGTGGCTAGACATGAGGAGATTGAGCTTTGTGGCACTAAAGATGGGGTTTTTGTTCGTATAAAGCCTAAGTGGGCAGATTTTTTTGATGTTCGTCAGACTCTAAAAATTAACAGGGCTTCAGATAAGCATGTGAAGGTTTTTGATTATCTTATGGAGTTCTCTGAAGGGTCTAACGAGAATTTCACCAAGCTGTTGGCACATAAAAAATCTACGCATACAAGTGCTTTTCTACGTGAGGCTGCATATGTCGCTAGGCGAGGTAATGGCCCAGGCGCAAGATGGTATCTTTCTGAAGTTGGTCATAAAGCTTGATCGGCTTTTAGAATCTGAATAATTCTATTGCGAATTAATTGCTTGAATTCTCACAAAAAAGCCAGACCTAACGGTCTGGCTTTTTCACATCTATCCAACCTTTCTTACAACGCCCCAAACACCTTCTTAGCCAAACTGGTCGCCGCACCAGCCGGATTCTCCCGGATGCTGGCTTCCTGCTCGGCGATCATGGCGAACAGGCCGTCCAGCGCCTGCTCTGTCACATAGTTCTCGATATTCGCGCTTTTCGCGTCGATCACGCCGAAGCTCGCGGCTTGGCCGGCGAAGCTGTTGTATTGCTTGGCCAGGCCGACCTGGTCGGTGGCTTGCTTGACGATGGGCAGGAACTTGGCGCGGATCTGTTCGCGGCTGGTTTTGTTCAGGTACTGGGTGGCGGAATCTTGCGGGCCGCTGAGGATGCTCTTGGCGTCTTGCACGGTCATCTTCTTCACCGAATCCACCAGCAGCGCCTGGGCCTGCGGCACGGCAGCCTCAGCGGCTTTGTTCATGCTCGCTTCAAGCTGATCAACCTGCGCGCCCATGCCCATCATCTTCATGGTTTTTGCGGCTTTGCCGAGGTTGCCCGGCAGCTCGATGCGTACGTCCGGGTTGTTGCTGAAACCGCCGGGTTTGCCCAGCTGCTGCACGGCTACTTTGGCGCCTTGGGTGAGGGCGTCCTTGAGGCCGCCGCTGGCGTCGCTTTGCGAAAGATCGGCCAGCGACAGGGCGAAAGCACTGCTGGAGAGGGCGAGGCCGGCGGCCAGGGAGATAAGACGGAGCATGATGGGCATCCTTGTGCGGTTGGTAAGGTAGTGACTGGAGCTTAACGGAGTGGCGCGCGCAGGCAAATCTGCAGTTGCGTCGCCGCTCTGGCAGGGCGTCGCGCCAGAAGGTCGCTGGAGAGGGAGAAGGGGCGAAGCTAGTTGGTTAAGCGCTGCAGCTCGCGACGCACCATTTGTGCGTAGGCGGCAGGCTTAAGGGCATACAGCTCGGCCGCCACCCAGCTGAGCCAACGGCCACCCAACTCGGCCTTGGCGGCCAGCAGGCGCTGGGCTTCGGCTTCGGCGCGGGCCTGGTTGGCTTGGTGAAATGCCGCACGGGAGGGCCGTGCGGGTTGGTCGTTGGTTTCGCTCATAACGCTGCGGCCAGGCCGGTTTACACAGGCTCGGCGACATCCTCGTTGCGATCCATGGTGACCTGGCGGATCGATAGGCGCAGCTCTGCCGGCAGCACGCGCTTGGCGGCGCCTTCGGCCAGTTCGCTGAGCAGCGGATGATGGCTGAGCTTGCCGGCTTCATCCTGACGCAGTACGCCCTGGTCGAGCAGGCTCTGGATAAAGTGACGGAACAGGCTCTTGTCGAAGAACTCCGGGGCGTTCAGGCCATGCAGGATCGACAGGCGCTGGGCCATCACGGTGCAGAGGTCTTCCAGCTCTTCGGCGCTGATGGCGTTCTGGCCGGCATTCAGCAGCAGGGCGGTGGCCATATAGAAGCGCTGCAGGGTCTGCACGATGGCGCGGGCCAGCAGGGTGAGCAGGACGAACTCGCGCGAGCTAGGCGCCGGACGTACATACATATCGCCATCGAGCTTGAGCAGGCCCTGTTCAACGAAGGCTGTCAGCCATTGATCGACCACACCGTCCAGCTCATCCAGGTTCCAGCGGATAAACAGTTCGGCTTGCAGGTAGGGGTAGAGCGCGCGGGTGTAGCGCAGGATCTGCTCGCGGCTCATCCGTGAACTGCTCTGGAAGAAGCTCGCCAGCAGCGCCGGCAGGGCGAAGATGTGCAGCACGTTGTTGCGGTAGTAGGTCATCAGAACGGCGTTCTGCTCGTCCAGATAGAGAATCTTGCCGAGGGCATCCTTTTGTTCGGCGAGCAGGTTCATCTTCTGTACGTATTCGATCAGCGCCTGGCCGTTGCCGTCCGGCAGGGTGGTGTGCGGCGAGTAGGGCACGCTGCGCAGCAGGGCTAAATAGAGGTCGAGCACCCGCGACAGGGCGCGTTCGTCCAGGGCCAGTTTGCTGGTGGAAAGTAGCGCCAGGGCCACCAGGTTGACCGGGTTGATCGCCGCCGCCTCGTTAAGGTGTTGGGCAACGCGCTCGCCGAGGTTGTTGGTGGCTTCATTCAGCCAGGCCGGGCGGTACTGCGTGCCGTAATCCTGCTCGCGCCAGTCGGGCTGCTCGCTGTCGAGGAATTCCGCCAGTTTGATTGGCTCGCCGAAGTTGACCCAGACATGGCCGAAACGCTGCTTGAGCGCGCCGATGACCTTGAAGATGTCGAAGATCGACTCTTTCTTCTTGCTCGCGCCGCGCAGCTCACCCAGGTAGGTGCGGCCTTCCAGCACGCGTTCGTAGCCGATATACACCGGCACAAACACCACTGGCAGGCGGTTGCTGCGCAGGAAGCTGCGCATGGTGATGGCCAGCATGCCGGTTTTCGGTTGCAGCATGCGCCCGGTGCGCGAACGGCCGCCTTCGACGAAGTACTCGACCGGGAAGCCCTTGCTGAACAAGGTGTGCAGGTATTCGTTGAACACCGCGGTATAGAGCGGGTTGCCCTTGAAGGTGCGGCGCATAAAGAATGCCCCGCCACGCCGCAGCAGCCCGCCGATCACCGGCATATTCAGGTTGATGCCGGCAGCGATATGCGGCGGCGTCAGGCCGTTGCGGAACAGCAGGTAGGACAGCAGCAGGTAGTCGATATGGCTGCGGTGGCAGGGCACATAGATCACCTCGTGGCCCTGGGCGACTTCCTGCACGCCCTCGATATGGTTGACCTTGATGCCGTCGTAGATCTTGTTCCAGAACCAGCTCAGCACCAGTTCGAGGAAGCGAATGGCGGTGTAGGTGTAGTCCGAGGCGATTTCGTTGCCATAGCGCAGGGCCTGGCTTTCGGCCTTCTCCAGGCTGATGTTCTCGCGTTCGGCTTCTTCGATGATCGCCTGACGCACCTGCGGGCCATGCACCAGGCCTTTAACCAGGTTGCGGCGGTGCGACACGTCCGGGCCGATCACGGCGGCTTTCTGGTTGCGGAAGTGCACACGCAGGATGCGCTGGACCATGCGCAGGGTGCGCTCGTGGCCTTTGTCTTGCTCGACCAGCTCGCGCAGATGAATCGGCGTGGAGAACTGCACGCGGGTCTTACGGCCCAGGATCAGGATGCTCACCAAGCGGCGTAGACGCCCTGTAACCGCCCAGCTGTCGGCGAACAGCAGCTTCCACGGGCTGGTTTCACGGTCCGGCGACTGGCCCCAGAACACGCTGACCGGAATGATCTGCGCATCGTCCACCGCATGCTGGCTGAGTGCGCTGACCAGGCGTTGCAGGGTCGGCGAGATGCCGCGTTTGTCCTGCCGGCCGAGCCAGTCGGGCTCTGGGGTCAGGTAGAAGAAGGCGGCAGGCTCCAGCAGCTCACCCACGGCCACCGGTAGCACCGGGCGCGGCAGGCCGGCCTTGCGGCACTCCGTATCGACCACCGCCAGGTCACTCAGCGACGGCTGTTGCAGCACGTAGAGCACCGGCTTGCTGCGGTCGAGCTTGAGGGTGAAGGCGGACTGGTTGATGGTTTCCGAGCGCACCCAGAGGTACAGCACGCGGCGCAAGGTGCCAAAAACGAGACGGCGGAGCGGAGATCGGGTCATACGGAGTCTGCAGGCTTGAAAACGAGCATTTGCTCGGGGGGCGTAGTGTGCCGGATCGCTTGGCTGGCGGCAAAAATCTTCTAGGGTTTAGCTGTCGTCAGCTGGGTTGCGAAATTTTTTCAGCGCAGCTGTAACAGCCGCCGGTCGGCCTCGTCTATTGGGCCGAGGCAGCCAATCGGCCGCCACTGTAAACCACCATTGGAGCGTTGCCATGAACCATCTGAACACTGTTGTTGCATCCCTGGGCGCGGTACTGCTGAGCAGCGCTGCATTGAGCGTGCAGGCCGCGAGCAACCCGTTTGCCGCGCAGGAGCTGAGCAGCGGCTACAGCCTGGCTGCTGGCGAGAAATCCGCTGAAGGCAGCTGTGGCGAAGGCAAATGCGGCGGCGAAATGAAAAAAGCCGAAGGCGAAGGCAAGTGCGGCGAGGGTAAATGCGGTGGCGAAGCCAAGGCCGAAGGCGAAGGCAAATGCGGTGAAGGCAAGTGCGGCGGCGAGCAGAAAACCGAGTAACGGACTGAGTGCAGGGGCAGAACATGCAGATGGATTTCGTTAACGGTGCCGGGCTGGGCCTGCGTCGCGGCCTGCTTGGCGCGCTGCAGGACTGCAGCGCAGACGAGGTGGATTTCCTCGAGCTGGCGCCGGAGAACTGGATCGGTGTCGGTGGGCGCCTGGGCAAGCAGCTGCGTGCCCTGAGCGAGCGCCTGCCGCTGCTCTGCCATGGTCTGTCCCTCAATCTCGGTGGTTTTGCCCCGCTGGATCTCGAACTGCTCAAGGCCATCAAGGGCTTTCTCGACTTGCATGGCGTACGCGGTTACAGCGAGCACCTGTCGGCTTGCGCCGACCATGGCCAGCTGTATGACCTGATGCCGCTGCCGTTTTCCGAGGAGTCGGTGCTGCGTATCGCCGAGCGCGTGCGCATCGTGCAGGACGTGCTTGAGCGTCCGCTGATTATCGAGAACGTCTCGGCCTACGCGCAGTTGCCGGGTGAGCTGGATGAAGCGGCGTTTGTCAGCGCGGTGTTGGAGCAGGCCGACTGCCAGCTGTTGCTCGACGTGAACAACGTCTTCGTCAACAGCATCAATTTCGACTTCGATGCGGCCGCCTATATCACGGCCATGCCCAGTGCGCGCATCGCCTATTTGCATGTGGCCGGGCATTACGATCAGGCCAGTGATCTGAAAATCGACACCCACGGCGCGCCGGTGATCGACCCGGTCTGGGCGCTGCTGGAACAGGCTTACGCCACGCACGGCGTGCGCCCGACCTTGCTGGAACGGGATTTCAACTTCCCACCGATTGCCGAGCTGTATGCCGAGGTGGCGCAGATTCGCCAGCTGCAAGCGGCTGCGGCTCCTTTGCGGAGTTACGGCACATGAGTGGCGTCGAAGCACAGCGCGCGTTTGCCGCGCGTATTCGCCAACCGGCAGAGCAGCCGTTGCTTGATGGCATAAGCGCCGAGCGTATGGCGGTGTATGAAACGCTGTTTTTCAACAATATCGAAGGCTTTATCAGCGGCGCCTTTCCGGTGCTGCACCGGCTGATCGAGGCCAGTCGTTGGCAACGCTTGGTGCGCAGTTTTATCGCCGAGCATCAGGCGCGCACGCCGTACTTTCTTGAGATCAGCCAGGAGTTTCTCGCCTGGTTGCAGCAGGGCTATGTCGCCGAGGCGGGCGATCCGCCGTTTATCCTCGAACTGGCGCATTACGAATGGGTGGAGCTGGCGCTGGATATCAGCGAGGCCGAAGTGCCTGCGCAGGGCTGGTCGCCATTGGCTTGGCCGCTGGCTTATCAGTGGCCGGTGCAGCGCATTGGTGTGGACTTTCAGCCTTGTGCGCCAGATGCCGAGCCGACCTGTCTGCTGGTCTGGCGTGATGCGCAGGACAAGGTGCGCTTTATGCAACTCAGCCCGTTTGCCTATCAATTGGCGGCGCGCCTGCAGGCCGGTGAGACGGCTGAGCCGGCTCTGCTGGAGCTGGCGCAGCAGCATGGCCTAAACGCCGACAACGCCTATTTCAACAACGCCAAAGCCCTGCTGGATGGCTGGCAGCGCCAGGGCATCTGGCTCCCTTAATCCCTCGCTGTATCTGACCCTCGGCGCCAAGCGCCGGCTTGTGGAGATTCACCATGCTGACCCTGCTCAATCGTCTCCAGGATTGCCTGGACGCTACTCGTCGCCTGGATTTTCTGGGCCCGTTGTTGCTGCGCCTGTATCTGGTACCGATCTTCTGGATGGCCGGTACCCACAAACTGGCCGATATCGGCGCCACCGCCGCCTGGTTCGGCAACCCGGATTGGGGCCTGGGCCTGCCGTTCCCGACGCTGCTGGCCTGGGCCGCGGCGCTGACCGAAACCGGTGGTGCGCTGTTGCTGTTGTTCGGCCTGGCGGTGCGCTGGATCAGCATTCCACTGATCGTCACCATGCTGGTGGCAATCTTCGCCGTGCACCTGCCGTTCGGCTGGCAGGCGATTGCCGATGCCTCGGCGCCGTTCGCCAACGAGCGAGTCATGGCCTCGGTGGAAAAGATCGAGCGGGCGCGGGCGATTCTCAAGGAGCACGGCAATTACGACTGGCTGACCGGCAGCGGCAAGCTGGTGGTGCTGAACAACGGCGTCGAATTCGCCGTCACCTACCTGGTCATGCTGGTCGCTCTGTTCTTCAGTGGCGCCGGGCGCTGGCTGAGCCTGGATTATTGGCTGGCCAAGGGGCTGCGCCGCCCCTGAGGGTTGCATTCAAGCTTCGCGGCTAAAGCCGCTCCCACAGAGTTCGTGAGCCATGTGGGAGCGGCTTTAGCCGCGAATAATCGCTTATGCGCCGCCTTGCCACATTGAGGCCCCGCCGCATGAGCCGTAAAAGGTGCGGACTAGAGCGGTCAACTGCTTATATGCAAACGAAGTAAAAAGTTCCGCTGTAATCAAATATTTATATATCAGCAACCGCCCTGAAATATCCCGCCGCCAAGATTCCCTTCAGCACAAACGAGCCCCAGCGCTCGGGTGTTTTCAACACTAAGTCCATTAGAGGAATTTTCGATGATCCGTAAGCACAGCTTCCGTGGAGTAGGGACCGGTTTCGCAGCCAGCGCTCTGGCCCTGTTCGTTTCCGCCCAGGCTTTGGCTGGCACTGTAACCACCGACGGCGCCGATATCGTTGTTAAAACCAAAGGCGGCCTGGAAGTCGGCACCGTCGACAAGCAGTTCAGCTTCAAGATTGGTGGTCGTCTGCAACTCGATGGCGGCAGCTTCGACGGTTTCTACACTCAAAATGGCAACCGTGCCGACGAAACCTATCTACGCCGTGCCCGCCTGGAAATTTCCGGTGTTGCCTACCAAGATTGGGGATATGTATTCAACCGCAACTTTGGCGATAGCGGTGCAGACGATAACTGGAACGAAATGTCCGTCTCTTACAACGGTTTTGATCCGGTCACCCTGAGCGTAGGCCGCTTCAATCCGACTTTCGGTCTGGAAGAGGCTACCAGCTCCAAGTGGATTACTTCCATCGAGCGTTCGGCCATCTATGACTTGGTCCCGTGGGCGAATAACCACGAGGATGGCGAAGGTATCCGTCTGCGTACTACTCTCGGCGGCATGTTTCATGGCGAGGCCGGTGCCTATCGCCAAGACGGTAACCAGGACCAAGACGGCCAGAACAACTACTCCATCGTCACCCGTGGCGTATTTGCGCCAATCGTTGAAGAGCGCCAGGTTCTGCATTTCGGTCTGAACTACGCAACCCGCGAAGTTGAAGATGGCTTCCGTGAACGTATTCGCTCTCGCCTTTCGGTACGCGGCACCACCGAAGATGAAGTCAATGGCAACCGTGGTACTTACGGCGACGCTTTCCTGGACGGTACTGATAGCGCCTATGGTCTCGAAGCGGCCTATATGATGGGGCCGTTCTCCGTGCAGGGCGAATACCTGAAGCGCACTGCCGATGGCTCCGATCTGTTGAACGGCAACGATAACGATCTAGAAGCGTCCGGTTATAACGTTCAGTTGGCCTACACGCTGACCGGCGAGTCGCGCAGCTACAAGCTCGATGGTGGCTTGTTCGACAAGATCAAGCCGAGCAACAAGCAGTTGGGTGCATGGGAAGTGTTCTACCGCTACGACAATATCACAGTAGACGAGACGGCACGTTTGCCCGCCGGTGCTGTCGCTGGCCTTACCACCGACACCATCGAAGCCGGTGCCAAAGTACATACCGTGGGCGTGAACTGGTACGCCAACGAGTCCGTTAAAGTCGCTGCTAACTACATCACTGCCGAAGCAGACGATCTGGCAAACACTGCTGGCGATGACGACGGTGATGCTGTGACGGTACGTCTGCAATACCTGTTCTAACCAACACCGCTTAACCGCTGCTCCTATCTTTGAGCCCCGCCTAGTGCGGGGCTTTTTTTCGCAATTTTTATGTGGGGAAGGACCGATGCGCGTTTGTGCTCTGTTGTTACTACTGGCGGGTTTTAGCGCTATGGCTGTGGCTGAGGATTACCGTGCGGCCAAACCGGGTGATTTGTTGCAGGTGCGTCTTGAGCAGTTGCACCCGACCCAGGCCGTAGTGGGTTATGACCAGATTTATTACAAGCTCGGGCGTTTTGCCAAAGAGCCGAACAAGCTCTTCGATGAGTACTGCGAGGGCAATGGCCAGGGCGAAAGCAGCAAGGTGCCAAAGGGCGCCAATTTGCATCAGCCGGATAGCTTCAGCTGCCAGGGCGCAGTGGCTTCACGCAGCAGTGAGATGAAAACCGTGGTGGTCGGCCCAGAGGGCCAGTTGTACCTGACCGATGGGCACCACACCTTCACCACGCTGTGGGAGCAGCCTGAAGGCGGCGCCAAGCTGCAGATGTGGGTCAAGGTGACCGACAACTTCAGCGATAGCGCGGATCTGGCCAGCTTCTGGCAGCGCATGCAGGCCGCGCGCAAGGTCTGGCTCAAGGATGGCCAAGGCCAGGTGATTACCCCGGAGCAGATTCCAGCGCAGCTTGGCCTGGGCAGCCTGGCGGATGATCCCTACCGCGCGCTGGTGTATTTCACCCGTGAAGTGGCCTACGACAAACCGCGTTCGGGCGACGTGGCCCCAGAGTTTCTTGAATTCTATTGGGGCAACTGGCTGCGCGGCCAGCTCGACCTGAGCAAGTACGACCTGCGCGACAAAGGCGACTACCGCGACGCGATTGGCGAGGCAGCCAAGCTGATGGTAGCGCTGCAGGCTGACAGCACGGTGGGTGACAGCGGCTTCAAGGCGGCTGAGCTGGGCGGCTACTCATCTGTTGACCGCAAAGAAATGGGCAAGATGGCCAGCAAGAAGCTGCCGTATATGGTTGCCTACAAGGCCACGCGCCAATAAAGCCAAGGCAGCATCAAGGCGTGTGGCTATATATAGTGCAGCTTTGCCTGACTCACCGAGCTGCCGATGTTGCCGACCTGCCTGAATTCCATCGATGAAATTGCTGCCAGTCAGTGGGATGCTCTGCTGACTGATGCGCAGCCCTTCTTGCGCCATGCTTTTCTCTCGGCGCTGGAAGACAGCGGCAGCGTTGGCGGGCGCAGTGGCTGGCAGTCGGCCCATGCGGCGTTGCTCGATGCACAGGGTCAATTGCTAGCCGCCATGCCGAGCTACGTGAAAAGCCATTCCTATGGAGAGTACGTGTTCGATCACGGCTGGGCCGATGCCTGCCACCGCGCCGGCATCGACTATTACCCCAAGCTGCTCGGCGCGATTCCCTTCTCTCCGGTTACCGGTCAACGGCTGCTGGGCGCGCCGCTGGCTGCCGGGCAACTACTCGACGAGCTCAGCGCCAGCCTGGAACAGAAGGGCCTGTCGAGCCTGCATATCAACTTCACCACCGAGGCCGAAAATGCCCTGCTGCAGGGCCGTGACGGCTGGTTGCAGCGTCTGGGTTGTCAGTTCCACTGGCGCAATCGTGGCTACCGGGATTTTCAGGACTTTCTCGATGCGCTCAGTTCGCGCAAACGCAAGCAGATGCGCAAAGAACGCGAGCAAGTGGCGGGGCAGGGCATCGAGTTTGACTGGCGAGAAGGCCATCAGCTCAGTGAGCTGGAGTGGGATTTCGTCTACCTGTGTTATGCCAACACCTACCGGGTGCGTGGCCAGTCGCCGTACCTGACGCGCGCCTTCTTCAGCCTGCTGGCCGAGCGCATGCCCGAGATGATCCGCGTAGTGCTCGCCCATCAGGCCGGTAGACCTGTGGCTATGGCATTCAGTCTGGTCGGTGGCGACAGCCTGTACGGCCGTTACTGGGGTTGCCTGGCGGAGTTCGACCGGCTGCATTTCGAAACTTGTTTTTATCAGGGTATGGACTTTGCCATCGCTGCTGGCCTGCAACGCTTCGACGCCGGTGCCCAGGGCGAACACAAGCTGATCCGCGGTTTTGAACCGGTGATCACCCACTCCTGGCACTACCTCTGCCACCCCGGCCTGCGCGATGCCGTGGCGAATTTCCTCGCCGAGGAACAGCATGGCATCCGCGCTTATGCTGAACAGGCCCGCGAGCTGTTGCCGTACCGCCAATAGCGCGCCGGCTCGCGCAGTTTAGCGGGGCGGCAACTACGCTCAGAGCATGTTCGCTGCTGCGCGAGGTGTGTTGTGAGTGCATTTTCCCTGGTCGATGAGTTCTGGCTGCTTCCGGGTGTGGCAGTCAATCTGACCCTGTTTCTGAATATGCTCGGCGCGCTGCTGCTCGGCCTGTTGGTCGGTTACGAGCGCTCCTACCATGGCCGGGCGGCTGGTATGCGCACCTATGGCATGGTCTGCATGGCCTCCTGCGCGCTGACGGTACTCTGCGTGTACCCGCAGCACTGGCTGGGCGATCACTCACTATCCAGCGTCGACCCGACACGGGTGATTCAGGGTGTGGTCACCGGTATCGGTTTTCTCGGCGCCGGGCTGATCATGAAGGACGGCATGAGCATCAGCGGGCTGACCACGGCGGCTTCGATCTGGGCGTCTTCGGCGATTGGCGTGCTGGTGGGCGTGGGCTTTTATGGCGCGGCGCTGTTGCTCAGCCTGATTTCTGCCGGGTTGATGATGTGGGGCGCCAAGCTGGAGGCGCGGCTGCCGTCGCGGCCGGCGATTGCCATTGTGCTGCGTTTTGCGCCGGGGTTTGTGCGGCCGGAGGAGGCCACACTGCGGCGCATTGCCCGTGAGCGCGGCTATGTGATTGCCGGGGGCTCGTTCAGTGTGAGCTTCGAGCAGGGCCAGTTGGAATGGCGCTTTGTTGCGGTGGCGGTGGACGGGCAGAAGAGTGCGCGGATCAGCGATATGGCCGATGAGCTGGCGCAGCTGGAGGGGGTGGCGAAGTTTCACATGGCCCATGCGCGCAACTGAAGGCCAGGAGCCTGTCGGGCTTGACACTGTTCTACTGCGGAAAAGCCGGACTCGGCCATTTTTGCTGCTCTTTCTCGTTAAATAGCTCGCTATTCGCCTCGAAAGACCAACAAAACTCACTCGGTCCGGACTTCCCCTCGCTTCGAATGGTCAAGCCCGACAGGCTCCTAGGCAGCAGGCCGCCCAGCCGGTGGGGTATTTTTACAGACGCTTGGCGGCGGTGATCAGCACCGGCTCACGTGGGACGTTCTGATGGCCGCCACGGTTGGCGGTCGGCACCTGGGCGATCTTGTCGACCACGTCCATGCCCTTCACCACCTTGCCGAACACCGCGTAACCGAAGTCACGCGAGCCGTGGTCGAGGAAGGCGTTGTCCTTGTGGTTGATAAAGAACTGGCTGGTGGCGGAGTCGCGTACCTGGGTGCGGGCCATGGCCAGGGTACCGCGAACGTTGTGCAGGCCGTTGTCGGCTTCGTTCTTGATCGGCGCCTGGGTGTCTTTCTGCTGCATGTCGGCATCGAAACCGCCGCCTTGCACCATAAAGCCCGGAATCACGCGGTGGAACTGGGTGCCGGCGTAGTAGCCGCTGTCGACGTAGGTGAGGAAATTGGCGGTGCTGATTGGCGCCTTCTCGGCATCCAGCTCGATTTCGATTTCACCGAGGCTGGTGGTCAGCAGCACTTTCGGGTTTTCGGCGGCCAGCAGGCTGCCGGCAAACAGGATGGAGCAGGCGGCGAGGGTGAGGGTCTTGAACATGCGGGTAGTCCTTATTGTTGCGTGGCAGTGGGGGCGGCCTGCTCGACTTCGGCAAGGAAGGCCAGCAGGCTGCTGTTGAATTGTTCGGGTTGGTCCAGCGGTGTGGCGTGGCGTGAATCTTCGATTACCAGCAGGCGCGCATTGGGCATTTCGTCAACGTAGGCCTGCTTCTGCGCCACCGTGGTGTAATCGCGGTCGGCCGTGACCACCAGGGTCGGACAGCTGATCCGCGCCAGGCGTTCCCGCACGCCCCAGCCGATAATCGCATCCAGGCTGGCAAGGTAAGCACGCTTGTCGTTCTGTGGCCAGCGCACCAGGATTTTCTGCCGCAGCTCTTCCTGCTCCGGCTTGGGGAACAGCAGTTTGCCCAAGGCCTTGGCAATGGTGTCGAGGCTGAGCAGGCGCGACAGCGTCCAGCGTTTGGCGATCTCGATATAGTCGCGCGGGCTTTTCGCCTTCACTTCCGGGCCGCTGTTGACGATGCACAGGCTTTTCAGCAATTCGGGGCGATCCACGCCCAGTTGGAAGCCGATCATGCCGCCCATAGAGATGCCCACCAGATGCACCTGCGCCAGTTGCAGGTGCTCGATCAGCGCCGCCACATCCTCGGCGAAACCTTGAATGCTGTAGCGCTCGCGGGGTTTGTCCGAGCGGCCATGGCCGCGCACATCCAGGGCGATCACCCGGTAATGACGGGCCAGCTCGGGCACCTGGTATTCCCAATCGCGGGTGCTTGAGCCAAGGCCGTGCACCAGCAGCACAGGGGCACCGTGGCCGTAGTCTTCATAGTGCAGCTGGCAATCATCGTTGTTGAAGTAGGGCATCTGCGGGACTCCTTATCAGGCCGAGGGCAGCGGCGCAGCAAAGGCTGCATTTAACGGCGCAGCATCGAAACGCTGAATCAGCTCAACGAGAATCTGTGTAGCGGGCCCCAGGGGCTTGTCCTTGTTCGAGTAGAGGAAGAACAAGGGGTTGCGGCTGCCACCCTGGTCCAGTGGCAGCGGTTTGAGCAGGCCGTCCTTGAGCTCGCGCTCAATCATATGGCGTGGCAACCAGGCAAAGCCCAGGCCGTTGCCGACAAACGTGGCGGCCGTGGCGAGGCTGCCGACCGTCCAGCGCTGTTCGGCGCCGAGCCAGCCAACATCCTTGGGTTGTTGGCGACCTGAGTCGCGAATCACCACCTGCATCTGGGTTTCCAAGTCCTGGAAGGTTACGACGCGCTGCAGGCGATGCAGCGCATGATCGGGGTGAGCCACGGCGACAAACTCCACCGTACTCATTTCCGCACCGAGAAAACCGGGAATGTTCAGCGCGCTGATGGCCAGATCGGCCATGCCGTCCTTGAGCACTTCTTCCACCCCGGACAGCACTTCCTCGCGCAGACGTACACGGCAGCCACGGCTTTGCGGCATAAAGGCGGTCAGCGCGCGCACCAGGCGGGCGTTGGGGTAGGCGGCATCGACCACCAGGCGTACTTCGGCCTCCCAGCCTTGCTCCATATGGTGCGCCAGGTCTTCCAGTTGGCTGGCCTGTTTGACCAGTTGCCGCGAGCGACGCAGCAGCACGTCGCCGGCTTCGGTGAGTACCGCCTTGCGTCCGTCGATACGCAGCAGCGGTACGCCCAGCTGCTCCTGCATCCGTGCCACGGTATAACTCACCGAAGATTGCGAGCGGTGCAGCACCTCGGCGGCCTGGGCAAAACCGCCGTGATCGACCACGGCCTGCAGGGTGCGCCATTGGTCGAGCGTTACGCGGGGGGCTTTCATATTCGATTCCCGTACTGAGGGTGCAAACACCCACTCAATCAACCTAAACTGGCCGTCTTTTACCGGAGACTGCCCTGATGAAAAAGCTCTGTTGTGCGTTGCTGGCCTGCTTGCCGCTGACTGTAATGGCCTACCCGATCGAGGTGGAAAAACAGCTTAATGGTGCTGAAGTCTCCGCCACCACTCAGGAAATCGACCACAACATGGGTGCTGTACAGCTGTACAACTATGGCCGTAGCGATGCCAAGTGCACGGCGGTTTTCCGGAACGGCCCTGAAGCGCCGCGCACCCGCAAGGTCGTCCTGCCCGCTGGTGACAGCAACAACCTGGCGGTGAAGTTCAGCCGTAGCATTATCAAGCTGCGGGTCAAGCTGACCTGCGAACTGTCTTAAACCTTCCAGCCTGCTGCGCGTCGGCCCTGCTGCGTTAGAAACAGGCTCGGAATGCTCATGTACAAAAGTACACTCCGCTCCCTCGCCTGTTTCTGCCTTGCATGGCTCTAGCTCGCGAGGCTTTTAATAGGTTCTAGCCACGCGACTGCCCAGAGACTAAGCCTGGGCAGGCTATAAATCAAATTATTGGATTGTTTGGCGCAGGTATTTGCGCTTTTTAATCGGATTGTGCGCTCCTATTCTTTGCCCATCGACGTTCAACACCCCTTCGATGGAGCACACAACATGGCCAACGTCCTGGTAATTGAAAGCAGCGCCCGCCAGCAAGGTTCGGTTTCGCGTCAGCTTACGGCGCAATTTATCGCCAACTGGTCGTCTGCCAATCCGGCAGATCAGATCAAAGTGCGTGACCTGGCGGTTGATCAGGTGCCGCATTTGGATGCCAACCTGCTGGGCGGCTGGATGACCCCGGCCGGGCAGCAGAGTGAAGCCGAGCAAGCGGCACTGGCGCTGTCCAACCTGCTGACTGACGAACTGCTGGCCGCCGATGTGCTGGTGCTGGCTGCGCCCATGTACAACTTCGCCATCCCCAGCACCCTGAAGGCCTGGCTCGACCACGTGCTGCGCGCCGGGGTGACCTTTAAGTACACCGAAACCGGCCCGCAAGGCCTGCTCAGCGGCAAGCGCGCCTTTGTCCTGACCGCTCGCGGCGGCATCTACGCCGGCAGCGCTCAGGACCACCAGGAACCCTACCTGCGTCAGGCGCTGGCTTTTGTCGGTATCCACGATGTCAGCTTTATCCATGCCGAAGGCCTCAACCTGGGCAGCGAGTTTATGGAAAAGGGCCTGAATCAGGCCAAGGCGCAACTGGCCCAGGCCATCTGATTTTTCCGCAATATCTTGATCTCCTGGCGTCCGGTGCTCCTGGACGTCTCTGCCCGCTCTGCTGATGCAGTGCGGGCTTTTTTATGCCCTGCATTTTTGCACTGTACGGCTGTTTAAGTACCCGGCTGTGTCGCTTTGTGGCTGTGGTCTTCACTACAAGCCAGGCAAGATGTCAGGGTCTGATTAAGCAGGGTGGAGTGATGCAGCTGTCTGGGCGCGGTGTAGCGCTGTCGATTATTGCCTCGGTGTTGTTTGCTCTGGTGCCGGGCTATGTGCGGCTGTTAGCACCACTGGATGGCTTGCAGGTGTTTGCCCAGCGGGTGTTGTGGTCAATACCGGCGGTGTTGCTGCTGATCACTTTGTCGCGGCAATGGCCGGTGCTGCTCGCCGCCTGCGAACGAGTGCGGCGCGAGCCGTTGCTGCTGGCCAGTCTGCCGTTGGCCGCGTTGTTGATGGGGATTCAGTGGGCGCTGTTTGTCTGGGCGCCGCTGGCCGGACGCATGCTGGAAGTGTCGCTGGGCTATTTTCTGCTGCCGCTGGCCATGGTGCTGGCCGGGCGGGTGTTTTACGGCGAGCGGCTGCGACCATTGCAGCGTCTGGCGGTGTTCTGCGCCTTACTCGGTGTGGCCCATGAGCTGTGGCTGACCCAGGCGTTCTCCTGGGTGGTGATGGTCACGGTGCTGGGGTATCCACCGTATTTCATGCTGCGCCGCTGGATGCGCCTGGACGCCTTGTCCGGCTTTGCCTTCGAGATGCTGTTTATGGCACCGGTGGCGATCTGGCTGGTGCTGCAATGGAGCCCGCCGCAGCTGTTTGCCCAGGCGCCGCAGCTGTGGTGGCTGCTGCCTGGGTTGGCGATCCTCAGTTCTCTGGCGTTTGCCGCGATGATGGCTGCCAGTCGTCTGCTGCCGATGGGCCTGTTCGGTATCCTTAGTTATGTCGAGCCGGTGCTGCTGTTTCTGGTGGCGCTGCTGTTTCTCGGTGAGCAGTTCAATAGCGCGCAATGGTTGACCTACCTGCCGATCTGGCTGGCGGTACTGCTGGTCGGCTGGGACAGCGCGCGGCTATTGATCAAGCAGGCGCGGCAAGGTTTATAGAACGACATCCGCAGGGTTTTCCGGCAGCACCTGATAGTGCAGTTGCACCACGCCGCTGCTGAAACTGCGTTGTTCGTGCAGTCTCAGGCTGCGTTCCAGACCGCTGGCGAACATCGGGATGCCGGCGCCCAGCAGATAAGGCACCAGGCTCACCACCAGCTCGTCGAGCAGACCGGCAGCGAAACAGTTACCGGCCAGCGAACCACCGCCTACCAGCCAGATACGCTGATGGCCTTGTTCGGCCAGCGTCGTCAGGGCTTCGCTCGGTGTGCAATGGCGCATGCTTACGCCATCCGGTAATTGTTCGTGCGGATAGCGGGTCAGTACCAGGCAGGGTTTGCCGAGGTAGGGCCAATCCTCCTCGGAGTCCATCAGCGTGTCGAAGGTCATGCGGCCCATTAGCAGGGCGTCGATGCCGTCATAAAAGGCGTGATAACCGTGGTCGCCGCCAGCAGCCTGGATGCTTTCCAGCCAATCGACCCGGCCATCCGGACGAGCGATATAGCCGTCCAGGCTGGCGGCGACGTAGTAGATCAGAGTGGATTTCATGCTGATGCCCCCCCGGCAACCGAACAAGCCCATGGCGAGGGCTGTTGAACGGTTGAGTCGGATTGCGCAGCAAAGTTTCCTGCTGGTCTTGCGCGCTTAGCTGGCGGCCTGAGTTCGCCCAGCCAACATGCGCAGAATGGCATTGAGCAACATACCGTAGAGCGGCACGAACAGCAGCAGGCTGACCGCCAGTTTGACCCCGTAATCGACCGTGGCAATTTCCACCCAGTGCTCGGCCATAAACGGGTTGCTGCTGTTCCAGAATGCCACCGAGAAGAACGCATAGGTGTCCAGCAGGTTGCCCAGGACGGTCGAGACTGTCGGCGCTACCCACCATAGCGACAGCTGGCGCAGGCGGTCGAATACCTGAATATCGAGGAACTGTCCCAGGACGTAGGCGAGGAAGCTGGCGATGGAAATGCGCAGCACGAACTCGTTGAACTCCAGCAAGGCGCCGAAGCCGCGAAAGCTGGCTTCCTGAAACAGCACCGAGACGATGTAGGAAATCAGCAGCGCCGGCAGCATCACCCGGGCAATCACCCGGCGCGCCGCCTGTTTGCCGAGTAGGCGTACGGTCAGGTCAGTGGCCAGGAAGATAAACGGGAAGCTGAACGCGCCCCAGGTGGTGTGCCAGCCGAACAGGGTGATCGGCAGCTGCACCAGGTAATTGCTGGCGATGATGATCAGGATATGAAACAGCACCAATGCAATAAGCGCATTGCGCAGGCGCTGAGGGGCGGTAATAAGCATGACGGAACCTTTTTGCTGAATGGGGTTAGGGAACCCATGCCACCCGGAATTGAATGGCGGCGCGCATTCTACCGGCGCGATGCAGTAGATGCGTAGTGGTCTGACGGGAGGCGTCGATCTGTGCTGTTTCTGCGCGCGGCTGCAGGGCCGCCAACTAGGCTACAGACGCCGTTGGCCAGGCCGTTCGGGCTTTTAGCCGGCAGAACCGGTAATCTATGCCGCTGTATTGCTGATTTTTTGTCGAGGTATACCCGTGTTTTCCCAATTCGCCCTGCATGAACGCCTGCTCAAAGCCGTGGCCGAGCTTAATTTTGTCGAGCCCACCCCGGTGCAGTTGGCGGCCATTCCGCTGGCGCTGCAAGGAAAAGACTTGCGGGTTACCGCGCAAACCGGCAGCGGCAAGACCGCAGCCTTTGTGCTGCCAATGCTCAATCGCCTGCTCGGCGATGGCGCTTCCCAGCCACGTATGAGCGTGCGCGCGATGATCCTGCTGCCAACCCGTGAGCTGGCCCAGCAAACCCTCAAGGAAGTCGAGCGCTTTGCTCAGTTCACCTTTCTCAAGGGTGGTCTGATCACCGGTGGTGAAGACTTCAAGGTGCAGGCCGCCATGCTGCGCAAGGTCGACATCCTGATCGGCACGCCTGGCCGTCTGATCGAACACGCCAACGCTGGCAACCTGCTGCTCGATGAAGTCGAAGTGCTGGTGCTCGATGAAGCCGACCGCATGCTCGACATGGGCTTTGCCGAGGACGTGCAGCGTTTGTCCGAGCTGTGCAATGCCGACCGCCAGACCTTGCTGTTCTCCGCCACCAGCGGCGGCGCAGTGCTGCGCGAAGTGGTCGGCAAGGTGCTGAAAGAGCCTGAGCACCTGCAGCTCAACCGCGTCAGCCAGCTCAATGAAGGTACCCGTCAGCAGATCATCACCGCTGACCACAACCATCATAAAGAGCGTCTGGTCGAGTGGCTGCTGAAGAACGAGACCTACGACAAGGCGATCATCTTCACCAATACCCGCGTCCAGGCTGACCGCCTGTACGGCAAGTTGGTCGCCCATGACTTCAAGACCTTTGTGTTGCACGGCGAGAAGGACCAGAAGGATCGCAAGCTGGCCATCGACCGCCTCAAGCAAGGTGCGGTGAAGATTCTGGTGGCCACCGATGTGGCGGCCCGTGGTCTGGATGTTGACGGCCTGGATCTGGTGATCAACTTCGATATGCCGCGCTCCGGCGACGAATACGTACACCGCATCGGTCGCACTGGCCGTGCTGGCGCTGAAGGTCTGGCGATTTCGCTGATCTGTCACAACGACTGGGCGCTGATGTCGAGCATCGAGCGCTACCTCAAACAGCGTTTCGAGCGCCGCAATATCAAAGACCTTAAGGGCATCTACCAGGGGCCGAAAAACCTCAAAGCGTCCGGTAAAGCGGTTGGCCCGAAGAAGAAAAAGGTCGACCCGAAAACGGGCAAGAAGCTGGCGAAAAAACCGGCAGCCAATGCTCCGAGCAAACGCAACACGATCAATCGGCCGAAACCTGATGCGCCGGTGCTGGTCAGCCAGGACGGCTTGGCACCGCTGAAGCGCCGTACTCCCGCAGCGGAATAACTCGGTTGCAGTGTGATTACAACGGCGGGTTGGCTGGGGAGCTAATCCGCCGTCGTCATTTCAGGGCTTACTTCGGTACGATCAATATCTTGCCATCGCGCTCGCCACTGGCGGCAGCTGCTACGGCCTGCTTGATCTCGCTGACGTCATAGGTCGCAGCAACGCGGGTATGCAGCTTGCCGCTGGCGATCAGTTGTACCAACTCACCAAACACTTTCATCTGCTCGGCCTGGCTGGCGTTCTGGAACCACTTGGCCAGCCAGAAGCCGCGCAGGCTGACATCGCGGAACACAAACGACGCGGGCGAAACCTGACACGGCTGACGGCTCATCATGCCGTAGTTGACCAATACGCCGCCCTCGCAAAGGCTGGCGGCCAAGTGATCAGTGGCTTCGCCGCCCACGGCATCAATGCCCAAGCGCACGCTTGCACCGCCAGTGGCGGCACGCACGCGTTTAGCCAGATCCGGACCGTCGACCAGCACCACATCACCGCCTTCTGCTTCGACACCTGCCACCGCTGAATCGCGGCGCACTACGTTGATGGTCTTGAAGCCGCGTAGTTTGGCCAGCTGAATCAGGTAGCTGCCGACGCCGGAGTTTGCGGCGTTCTGGATCACCCAGTCACCGGGTTTGAGGTCGACGAATTCACTGAGCATCAGGGAGGCGGTCGGTGGGTTAACCGTCATCATCGCCAGTTGCTGTGGGTCGGCTTCCGGCAGGGGAATCAATTTATTAGCCGGTGCGTTCAAATGGCTGACCCAGGTACCGCAGCCCACAGGCAACAGCACCATTTGGCCGACTTTGAGGTTACTGACCTCGGGGCCCAGTACTTCCACGCGGCCGACCCCTTCGTTGCCGCCTACTGCTGGCAGCGGCGGCAGCATGCCGTATTCGCCGGTCAGGGTAAGCACATCCGACGGGTTGATCGGTGCGGCCAACACCTTGATGCGTACCTGGCCCGCGCCAAGCTCTGGCAGCTGCAGTTCTACAGCGGCGATCACCTCGTGAGGTTGTGGGCCACGGTGTTGGTATTCGGCTTTAAGCATGGGAATTCTCCGGTAGAGGCTGAACAAAGTGGCTGAAGTCTAGACCGGAGTGGCCAAGGTGCGACGAATCCTCCGTTATCGATCCGGGTGATCGGCAGCGGTTGAACAAGCCGAGTGGTGGCTAGTTTGGGTCGTCTTGCATGTTATCGCCGGCTTCTTCCAGTTCATTGAGACGCTGGTCGTAGCCTTCGCAAGCGTTTTCCATCTCGTCAGAGGAAGTCTCGGGTGAGGTTTCCTTCAGTTCTGCGCGCAGCTGTTCCGCACGGGCAGGATCTTTTTTGGTGATCTCTGCGACTTTGGCTGCGAGTTGCTCGGCTTTGGCGATCGCCTCCTCGGAACTGCACGAAGCGTAGGCCGTGCTCTGGGCAAATAGAGCGAAGTCAGCGCAAAGGCTCAGAGCGGTTTTACTGGGCAGAGTGATCTTCATGGCAATGTCCTCGCGGGCGAATAGGCAGACGTGTTCGGTTGAGTAGGCCTGGGTGGGGAAAGTTCAGGTCGAACCTAAGCGGGCAGAGGTGGGTCGGAACTTAACAGGGCGGCGTGCAATGCAGCCCTCGCGCTTGCCACTGGGTTGAGCGCAACGCGAATGGGAGAGAGCGATATGTCTTATAACTGGGATCTTATCGAGCGCTTGCTGCATGAAGTGCAAAGTTCCGCCGGTAAAAACTTCGCGCCCCGTGCTTATGCCGAGGAGCTCGCGCAGGAGCTTGAGCGTGCAGGTGAGCACACCGATAACTTGGATGCGTTGAAAGCACTGGCGGCGGAGTACGAATCGCAGTTGCTCGGCGCTGGCTTTATCGAACCTCGGCCGGAAGAGGAGGGCGGTAACGGCGAGAATTTCGTGCTGACCCCACGAGGCTTGCAACTGCTCAGCATGATTGATAGCAGCATTCCTGGGGGTGAGCATTCCCGTGAGTTGCTTGACGACCAGGGCCCGGCCGCGTTATCGCCGGAGGTTTTTGCCGATACGGCGGCTAAAGCCAATCTCGTTTAACAACGTTTGGCAATGCGTGCTCAGCCGCTAGTGCACGGCTGGGCAGTTAGGCTTTCAGTCTTGCACTGAAAGCTGCTGATGCGTGGCGTATGTCCGATTCGGAATAATCGATCTCAGCGATAGAGCAATGCAGAGTCATGCCATAGCCGGCTATGCTGGGCTCTGGTCCAACTTGGGTATCGCTATGAAGTGGTTGTGGGTCTGTTGTTTGTTGTCGTGCAGTCTTAGCGTCTCGGCGCAAGCCTTGCGCGTAGGCTTTGGTACGCACAAACCGCCTTATATCTTCGAGAGTGAGGCCAGTGGCCTGGAGTACGACATCGTGATGACTGCCGCGCAGCGCGGCGGGCTGGAGCCGATGGCGTACTATGCGCCGATGGAGCGCTTGAACCTCATGCTGAGCAAGGGTCAGATCGACGTTATTGCCACCACCAATGAGCGCAGCGGCGGTTCTATTTTTTATTCGGAGCCCTATATCCGCTACCAGAATGTCGCGGTGGCCTTGCGCTCGCGAAACCTGGATATCCAGCGCATCAGCGACCTGGTGGGCTACTCGGTAAATGCCTTTCAGCGCGCGCTTTCTGCTCGGCAGTGAGTACCAGGCGATGGCCGAAAACAATCCGCGCTATCGCGAGGAAGCGTTTCAGATTGCCCGCAACCGCATGCTCTACAGCGGCCGAGTGGATGTGGTGGTGACGGACATGCGCATCCTGCGTTACTTCAACCGTGAGGTGTACACCCAGGTCGATGTGACCCAGCCACTGACTCTGTATCCGATTTTCGCGGCTACCGACTACAAGCTGGGTTGCCGCCAACAGGCCCATTGCGAGCGCTTTAATCAGGGCTTGGCAACGATTCGGGAAAGTGGCGAGTACACGACTATCGAGCGTCGCTACGCTATGCACTGACGACACTTGGTTGGTCGTCAGTGCCTCAGCGGTTTATTGCGTAGGTGCAACCTCGTCGAGGCCCTCTTGCGCGGCCAGCAGTTCTTCCTCGGTTTGCAGCGGTGTGCTGCTGACGCTGAAATCGACAATCTCGATAGCGCCCTGACCCTGACCCAGCAGGTGGAAGGAGAACGCCTTGCGTGCTTGCGGGTTGTCGAAGGTGAAGCTGACTTCGACGGGCTTGTTACGGGTTAGTAGCGGCAGCTCGGGGATCGCCAAGTCGACGTTGCGGTCGTATTCCTTGGTTTTCAATTGCAGCGTGGCGCCCTTTTTATCCATGCGCAATGCGCGGATTTTCAGGGTCACGGTGGTCTGGGTAGCTGCACCCAAGGTCAGGTACTGCGCGCCCACCAGGTTGTCTGCCCAGTCATCACTGACGCTGGGTTTGAGCTTGATTGGCTGCTGGTTGGCGAACTGGTAGCGCTGCTCGGCCTGGCCGCCGTTGCTCAGGGATTGGTCAAGCAGTGCCGCTTGCTGGCTGATCAGGCGTGCCGGTTTGCCGCTGAAGCGGCCCAGGTAGCGCGCGCTGTCGGCAATAAAGCCAGGGCTGGCATAGCGCCGGCAGACATTCTGGAAATCGCATTCGGTCAGCGTGCCCTGGCCGTCATGCCGGCGCAGCAGGCCATTGGTGTAGGAGATGATCTCGCGGCCCGTGGCGTAGTCGCGCAGCAATGAGCGACCGGCAATATTGGCTGGCACCGGGAAGGCGAAGTAATCGAGTACCGAAGCGGTCAGGTCGACATGACCATACACGCCTTGCTTGAGTGCCGGCAGTTGCGCCTGTTCGGGGGCCAGCAGCAGGTTGAAGCCCCAGGCCGAAGCCAGGCGTACGTTCTCCAGACCGTGGGATTCATCCGAGGTGACGATCACCAGGGTGTCTTTCATCACCCCCTGTTTTTCCAGCGCCGCGAGGAAGTCGGCGACGGCATCATCCAGGTAGGCAATCGCCGCCAGTTTGGCGTTGGGATGACGGTCCAGGTAGTCCTGCGGGGCGGAGTAGGGCTGGTGAGTGCCCACGGTCAGCAGAGTCAGCATCCAGGGTTGGCGCTTCTTGCGCAGCTGTTGCACGTAACCCAGGGCACCTTCGAAGTAGGCCTTGTCGTCCATGCCCCAGGGGAATTCGAGATAGGGCTTGTTCTTGAACCAGTCGCGGCCTAGGGTCTTGTCGAAACCCATCTGCGGCATGATCTGGTCTTTGGCCATAAAGCGCAGCCCGGCACCTTGCAGGAAGTGCGTGCTGAGGCCGCGTTCGCGCAATTGCGCGGGCAGGCATTGCTCGCTGCGCGCCGGGTTGTTGAGCAGTTCAACGCCCTTCGGCGTGCCCGAGTCGAGTTTTTCGTAATCACCGCAAAGCATGGCGTAGAGCCCGCGGATGGTTTGATGGTTATGCAGCACGTAATCGGTAGTGAGCATGCCGCGCTCAGCCCACTGGCTCAAACGTGGCATCGGGTCTTGCGCGTAGCTGCTGCCGATGGCCTGGCGGCTGGCTTGCAGATAGGCGCCGGTTACACCTTCCAGGGTAATGATCAGGACGTTGCGAGCGCTGCCGGCCTGCTTGAGCAGCGGCGTGCCGTTCAGGTCGAGTTGGTTCAGGCCGCTGATATCGGGCGGGCTGCTGGGCTCATCACCCGCTAGCCGGTCGGCCAGATATTGCTGGCTGCTATTGGTGCTTTCTGCCAGCAGCTTGTGCGGCAGGTTGAACTGCAACCATTGGTCGGCTTCGCTGGGTTTGAATTGCTGGCCGACGCTGTGCACGGCAAACAGTGCCAGCGGTAGCAGCAGCCAGGTGCGTGCAAACGGCGCGGCGCGGCGTGGTATCTGCAAGCTGCGCAGGCCCAGGTAAAGCGCCACCAGCACGGCCATGGCTATAGCCAATAGCGGCTGGCTTAAGCCGCTGCCCTGGGTCGAATGGCTGACGAACTGCGCATCGCCCAAGTACTGCAGGTCGGCCGGTTCCGGCATGCGCCCCACCGCATTGACCAGCTCGGCGGTGCTCAGGGTAAAGATGCACCAGGTCAGCAGCAGAGGAATGCTCAGCAGCCAGGAGCGTTGGTGCAGAACAACCAGCAGCAGACTGCCGATTGCCAGGTCAGACAGATAGCCATAGGCGTGCGACCAGCCCAGTGCGTGGCGGCTGAGCAACGGTAGGGCGAGTAATAACAAACCGAGGGTAAGCAGGGTGCTGGAAGGGTGTCGCAGCCAATTGCAGGTAACGCGCACGGGTACTCCTGGGGCGATTGCCATCGTTCAGCAGCGGCAATGCCGAAATCAGCCGCAAGATGCGGGCTGACATGATTCTGAAACAAGGTTGTGCTAAGCGCCAGTGGGCGGAGCGTAAAAGGGTGAAACAACTGATGTCGGACTGAGGAAGGGGGCTTGGAAGCGGAGGGGGTTATGCACTGGCCAGCGCCTTGTCATTGCGAGCAAAGCGCTGCATGGCCAGAAAGCGTTACTTTTTACCGATGGTGATCTGCTTGGTGGTGCCGTACACCTGGCCGCTGACGCCTTTGGCAATTTGCTGAATTTCCCCGCCGGATTTCAGGAAGGCTTCGATCTGTGCGTCGATCGAGGCGCTGGTTTCCACGGCTGGAGCCGGCTTGGGTTTGCTGTTGGATGCTTTTACGCGCATGACGGCCATTAACCTACTCAAAAATTAATTTGGCCGCGCATAATACTCGAAATGCTTGACAATTGCTTGATAAATAAAGCTCGGATGTAGCGATATGCAGAGAGATTATTCTGTAAATAGCCCGGGTAATTAGCGGATATGCCAGTAAGTGATTGTTTTAATAAGAATAGATAATTCGTATTGAGGCAGCGTCTTGCGATCTAGGCCATCGGTCGGATTGCTCCGCAGGTCATCAGGCTGGCGCTGTGCGATGGCCGGTAGGCCGAGAAATTCAGAGGCGAGTCGGCTAGAATGCCGGCCTGGTAATGAGGGTAGGGCATCATGGCTGTAATTGGACGAATGAATAGTTTGCAGGTCGTGAAGCACACCGACTTCGGCCTGTATCTGGATGGCGGTGCGGATGGCGAAATTCTATTGCCTAAGCGTTATATCCCGAGCGACACCCCAAGCGAAGTGGAAGACTGGTTAAACGTCTTCATTTACTTGGACAGCGAAGACAAATTAATTGCCACCACAGAAAAACCAAAAGTTCAGGTGGGTGAATTCGCCAGTTTGAAAGTTGTGGATATAAATCGCGTGGGCTTATTCCTGAATTGGGGTTTGCCGAAAGATTTATTGTTACCGCACTCCGAAGAAAAGCGCCCGTTGCAGATTGGTGATTACTGCGTGGTGCATGTATTCCTCGATAAACGCAGCAAGCGCATCACCGCTACCGCACGTCTGGATCGTTACTTGGATAACGTGCCAGCCAACTATACGGCGGGCCAGGAAGTTGATCTGTTGGTGGCCGAATCCACCGATATGGGCTTCAAAGCCATTATCAATGGCAAGCACTGGGGCCTGATCCACAAGAATGAGCTGTTCAAGTTTGTGCGCAGCGGCATGCAGGAAAAAGGCTTTATCAAGGAAGTGCGCGCCGACGGCAAAATCAGCCTGAGCCTGCAACCGGTTGGTCAGGAAGCGGCCAGCAGCCTGGGCGAGCAGATTCTGGCCAAGTTGCGCGAGCACGATGGCGTACTCAAGGTGAATGACAAAAGCTCGCCTGAAGAAATTGCTGGGTTGTTTCGCGTCAGCAAGGGCAACTTCAAGAAAGCCATCGGCGGCTTGTACAAACAGGGTCGCATCGTGATCCACGAAGACCGTATCGAACTGCCGAGCAAGTAACCGCCGTTACACTTCACAGCAGCGCAAAGTCCGTGAGGTGTACGGCCGTCAGCTAGGCTTGGGATGACAGCTTGAGTCGCGTTGCAGCTAGTGTGCGCGACTTAAGCAATATCTTGCCGGTGTAGCTCAGTCGGTAGAGCAGCGCACTCGTAACGCGAAGGTCGCAGGTTCGATTCCTGTCTCCGGCACCATCAACCCCAATGTTCTAGCCGCCACCGAACTGAGAGAACGATGCAGTTCGACTGGGTTTGGTTTTTTGCGGCGCGGCAATTCTGCCGGCGTAGCGCCAGTCCCAGGGCGCGACGATGTCTTCGGCGGGCAGCTGCCAGAGGCCTTTACCCATGTTTCTGGCCAGGGTTTCGGCATCTTTGAGTCGGTGGTCTTTCAGCTGCGTGGTATAGGCCCAGGCAGCGCCTTGCGCGACCAGTGTGTAGTTCACGTCAGTGCCACCGACATAGGCGCGAGCCCGTGTGATGCCGTAGCGATCCACCTCGTTGACCTGCAGGACGACCTGTTTCTCCAGCACCAAAGCTGACAACGCCTGCTTGGCTTCGGCGCCATAGGGTTGCTTTCTTTCTGGTGCGTCAATTTCTGCGAGGCGAACCCGCAACCGTTTATTCTCGGTGGTCTGGCAGCTGAACGTATCGCCGTCGCTGATGGCCACTGCCCTGCAGCTGAAGGGATCAGCAAGTGCCAGATTGGGCAGGCTGATAAGAAACAGTAGAACGATGCGAAAGGTCATCTGGGGCGTGTTGCTCAAGTGAAGACGTAGTCGGTGATACTAATAAATGCTTGGCGGATTTAGCGGGACGGGCATCGCGAAACAGCATGCCAGCTTTATCCAAGGGCTTTCTGCATCGGCTAGTGTGGGGCTTGTGCTTTTCTGCGATTCGCGGATGATTGCTCAATATTTGAGCAGTTTTACGGCTCAAGTCTGCCAAGGTGGACCACAGGTCGGAACCGCAGGTGGGTTGCTGTTGCCAAACCATCAGGTTCGTTACGCGCCGATGGCGCAGAGGTTGTGATGACGATGTGTCGATATGCGATCAGCCTGGTCGGGCTGCTGTTGGTAACGCCGCTGTATGCCGAGCAGCAGGCGCCGCAGACGTTGCGGGTCATTCCGAAGACCTATATCAGCCCCGGTGCCAGCGGCAGCATCGGCAGCTCGCAGACCATCGAAAGCCATAACCTCTATGGCGGGCAGCGTCTACCCGATGGCCTGCAGCGCCATGAGCAGCGTTACGGCAGCCAGTCGATAGAAAACCGCGGAACGATCAAGCAAACGATTGAGTACCCGAATGGCTACCGGGTGCAGCAGTATCCAGGGCAGAGCACTGAATACTATGAGCGCAGCCGCTAGCAGGCCGTTGAAGAATTACCTACGTTGCCGATACTGCGTTGAAAACAGGCTCGGAATGCTCATTTACAGCTCGTAAACTCCGCTTCCTCGCCTGTTTTCGCCTTGTCTCGACTGCCTCGCTAACATTCTCAACGGCCTGCTAGCTCAGGCCGCCATCACCAAGCCCCAGCGCAAGCCTAGAAACGCCAGCAGGCCCAGTGGGCCGAACATTAGCGTCAGCACATAACAGGGCAACAGTGCCCAGTGGCTGATGCCGGCGATGGCGCCTTCGTGGCGGATATACAGCCCGACCATCAGATCGAACGCCAGAATATGTATCCAGGCTGCCAGTGCGGCTGTGGGTTGTCGCAGCAGTGAGAGCACCCCGCCGAGGCTAAAGAAACCGGGCCTGCCGCTACCCGGTTCAGGCCGCTGGCGCATGGCGACAAACAGCAGCCAGCTATAGACGATGGCCAGCAGGACCACGCTGAGGCCCAGTACCAGTTCATCGGTATAGGGCCAGAATGGCAGGCAGACCAGCATCAGCCAGCCGAACAGAGCGATCAGCGAGGTGAGTTTGAACAGGGGTTTCAACGGGGCCATGGCGTGCTCATTGGGCAAGGTGTGAACTCAACCATAGCGGATGCGGCGACTGCCGCACCCTGGTATCAGCGGCTGAATACAGCACCATCAGCGGACACGAGGGCCAGCCGATGGGCGCGGTTTATTGCTTCTTGCCCCAGAGTTGCTCCAAGCGTTGATCGCGACCGCAGCCGTTGCGGTAGTAGTTGTAGCGCAGCGGGTTACGTTGGTAATAGTCCTGGTGATAGTCCTCGGCTGGATAAAAGGTGCTGGCGGCGAGGATTTCCGTGACCACCGGGGCCGGCAAACGCCCGGATTTATCCAAAGTGGCTTTGGAGGTTTCGGCCAGTTGCTGCTCTTCGGCGCTGCTGTAGAAGATCGCGCTGCGGTATTGCGGGCCGCGGTCGCAGAACTGGGCGTTGGCGGTCACCGGGTCGATGGTGGGCCAGTAGGCTTCAAGCAGCTTGGCGTAGCTGGTCTTGCTAGGGTCAAAGCGAACGCGCACCGCTTCGATATGCCCGCTAGTGCCGGCAGAGACCTGCTCATAAGTGGGGTTGTCGACATGCCCGCCGATGTAGCCGGAGGTGGTGTCAATCACGCCGGGCACTTTGTCGAAGTCTGACTCGGTGCACCAGAAACAGCCGCCGGCGAAGATTGCCACGCCGGGGTTTTCCACCATCGGCGTTGCGGTTTTGGGCTGCGGCTGCGGCGCTTGCGCAGCTGTGGGTTCACAAGCGGCCAGCAGGCCGCCCAAAACGAGGATGCTGCTGGCCAGCAGACGGCGGCGCCAGGTGTAGGTGATAGCAGTCATGTTCAGCTCCGCAGCTCAGGTAAGGCTTCGCCTTGCGGGATAAAGCGCAAGGCCACACCGTTGTTGCACCAGCGTTCGCCGCGCGGCTTCGGGCCGTCGTCGAAGACATGACCCTGGTGCCCGCCGCAGCGCGCGCAATGGTATTCGGTACGCGGGAAGAACAGCTTGAAGTCGCGCTTGGTACCCATATGGCCGGCAATCGGCTGGGTAAAACTGGGCCAGCCGGTGCCGCTTTCATATTTGTCCTGGCTGGCGAACAGCGGCAGGTAGCAGGCGGCGCACAGGTAGGTGCCATCGCGTTTTTCCTGATTTAACGGGCTGCTGCCAGGCGCTTCGGTGTCCTCTTCGAAGAGCACGGCATAGGCTTCAGGCGTCAGTAGATCCCGCCAGTCGCTGTGGGGTTTATTCAGAGACGTCACGCTACTGGCAACAGCTTCTGCCAGGCTAAGTGGGGCGTGACTGAGCAAGGGCAGGGCTGGCAAGAGTGCCATCCCCTTGAGCAGGGAGCGTCTTTTCATGGCAGTGCTCTGTATGAAGTGTGGCCAATAGACAGAGACAAAGCCGAGTTGTTACAGCCTTGCTCGCCGGGCGCGAGAATTTTTCCGCGCAAGTTGTAAATAAAGATAAATCGAGGGATCAGGCGATGGGTAGGCTGCTGGTTTTGTCCACGCCATCATCGATGACGATGCAGTTACGGCCGGCATTCTTGGCGCGATAGAGGCGTTCGTCGGCGCGCTGCAGCAGGCTTTCCCAGTGTTCGTCGCGGCGCAAGATGGCCCCGCCTACTGACATGGTCACCGCACCGCTGGGCCCGCGCAGGTGCTGCGCCACTTGCTGCTGCAGGTGTTGCGCGGCGGCCAGTAAGCCTTCGCGTTCGGTGTTGGGCAGCAGGAGGAGGAATTCCTCGCCGCCGAAGCGGAACAGTCGGTCTTCCTTGCGCGATGAGCTTTTGATCAGTTCGACAAAGTCCACCAGCACCTGGTCGCCGGCATGGTGGCCATGGTTGTCATTGATCCGTTTGAAATGATCCAGGTCCATCACCAAGACGCCGTAGCTGTTGCCGTGGCGGCGGTAAATGGAGGCGGCGATCTTCAGTTCTTCATTCATCGCTCGGCGATTACGGGCGCCGGTCAGCGGGTCATGGATGGCCAGTTGCTGGAGTTGATCGCGCTGGGTGCTGGTGCGGTAGGCAAAGACGAAACTGAGGATGCTGGCCATCATGCTGGTGACCAGAAATGACACCATCTGGTAGTCGCTTTCGAATACCGAGCCGGGTTTAAGTTGGCCGTAACCGACCAGCGTGGTGAGCACCAGGGTGGTGGCCAACAAGGCCTTGGCCGGCGACACCATAAAGAAATTGAACATGATCAGCGGGTAAATCCAGAACAGGCCGTTTACACCCAGGTTGATGGCGATCAGCGTTGCACCGGCGGAGAAGATGGTGGCCAGGTAGATGCCGGGTTTGATCGTGTCACCGGTGCGCCAGGCATAGATCACCGCCATCACTGTGGAGACAACGATCACGGTGTCGGAGGAGCCTACCAGGTAGTTGCCGGTCGCTAGCCGGTAGACGGCATAGGGGCTAATGCCAATCACGCCAAACAGGCCCATCAGCGTGATGATGGACAACTGGAAGTCGCTACGCAGGCGCCTGAGCAACCGCGATATCTGCATAGTTAAAGGCCACTGTTGTCGTTGTTATGAGCTAAGCATGCAGAGCTTGCCCTGGCGATGGCAATAGTAAAATTCTGCAACGTGCCAGCATGGGCCACTATCTGCCGAATGGTGTTGGTTTATCTGGTACTAAGGTTCCAGCCCTTGAGCGGTAAGGCTCGAGCTCGGCACGCGCACAAATGCCAGCAGGTTTTTGCTGCGCTGATAGCGCCTCAGGCGTTCAGCCAACGGCTGAGGCAGGTCGGTGCAGGGGGCAAAGCCCAGGCGCAGGTAGAAGTCGCTGAGCTGCGGGTGGCAGAACAGCCAGACCGGTGCCGGGCAATCGAGCAACGCAGTCTCGATCAACTTGCGCGCGATGCCTTGCCTCTGCCGAGCGCTATCGACCAGCAGGCTGGTCAGCCAATGCCCATGCGCGACCGGGTGCAGGCACAGCGCCGCGAGGATATCCCGGTCTTCAGCTACCCAGAGCTGGGCGCCGGCTGCGGCGCGCATGGCTGATCGTTGATTGCGGTAGAACTTGTCAGCCAGTGGCTTGAGCGAGGCGGGGAGTTGGCGGTAGTGCATTGCAGGTACTGTTGCGGCGGTGAGTGGATGCCTGAGCACAAGCGCGATGCTTGCCTCAGACGGTGCTTCAGGCGTTGGCGGCGTGGCTGCCGAGCAGGGTTTTCGCACCTTGCTTGTCTTTCTTGTCCGTACGCTTTTCGCTGGCGGTTTTCAGCGGCTTTTTCTTCACTTGTTTCTTCGAATCCATACCTTTGCTCATGATCTTCACCTCTGACAATGTCGTGGTTGAATGTTCTGGAGCGGGCCATCCCATCGCAGTGAGGCGAGGCTGGTACTTGGAGTCTACGCCCATGCCGAGCGAATAGCTGAGGCGTTATCTGGGCGTCTGGATGCAGGACAGGGTTCGACTGGTTAACAGTTCACCGGCAAAATCGGTGGATGGCGGTGACAGCCTGAGCGTGCCGCCGCATCATGGGCTTAATTACGCCGTGTACAGCCTGCTTGCTGTGCGACTGTCTGAACCCCTAGCCGAGACATTGATGGAACAAGCGCTGATTTATGCCGGCCAGAGCGTGCCTGGTCGGGTGCGTGGGCACAATGAAGATGCTCTGTTGTGTTGCCCACAGCTGAATCTGTGGGCGATTGCGGACGGCATGGGTGGTCATCAATGCGGCGAAGTGGCCAGTGCCCTGGCCTTACAAGCGCTGCAGGCGGCCTGTGCCGAAGGCCAGGACTTAGTGACGGCGGTGCATGCGGCCAATCGCGAAATCCTCAGCGTGGCGCGTACCGGTGAGCAGCGCGGCATGGGCACGACCTTGGTGGCGGTGCACTTTGCTGGCGCGGCCTTCAGCATTGCCTGGGTCGGTGATAGCCGCGCTTATCGGGTCAGCGCCGGGAAGATCGAGCGTCTGACTCGCGATCACAGCTGGGTGCAAACGATGATCGATGCCGGACAGATGAGCGCCGAGGCGGCGCGTAGCCATCCGCAGCGCAATGTCATTCTGCAGTGCCTGGGCCGTGATGATCAGCCGCTGGAAGTCGGCATGTTGCAAGGCTCGCTCGGTGAGCATGAGTTGCTGCTGCTGTGCAGCGACGGCCTGACTGGCGAGTTGGAAGACGCGCAGATCCAGCAGCTTTGCAGTAACGCTCAGACCCTCGATGAGCTGGTAGAACAGCTGCTGGCGCAGGCCAACCAACTGGGCGGCAAGGATAATATCTCCTGTATCGTACTCGGCCGTGATGCGGCTACGCCCAGCGTCGAGGCCAAACCGCGAGGTTTGCTCAGCCGTCTGTTTACCTCCCGCAAGCCCTAATTCGCCGGTGTGCACTGACCCCCATGACTGAACAATTGCTCGAAATCCCCGGTTATCAGGTGCATGGTCGCCTGGGTAAAGGCGGCATGGCCGAGGTGTACCTGGCCACGCAGGCGTCCCTGCAGCGCAAGGTGGCGATCAAGGTGCTGCTGAGCGCGGATGATCAGGCGTTCAGTCAGCGCTTTCTCAAGGAAGGCCACATCGTGGCGTCCCTGCATCACCCCTCGATCATCACCATCTATGACATCGACCAGCTCGCCGATGGTCGCCACTACCTGACTATGGAGTTCGTCCCGGGTGGCGATCTGGCGCAGCACAAGGGCGAGGTGTTCGACCTGCCGCGCGCGCTGCGTATCGTGCAGCAGGTGGCCAGCGGCCTGGCGGTGGTGCATGACAAAGGCCTGGTACACCGCGATATCAAACCGGCCAACATCCTCTTTCGCAGCGACGGCACGGCGGTGATCACCGACTTTGGCGTGGCCAAGGAAGTCGAGCTGGACCATGACCTTACCCAGTTCGGCATCGCCGTCGGCAGCCCGTCCTACAGCAGCCCCGAACAGGCGCAGTGCCAGGCACTGGATGCGCGCAGTGATATCTACAGCTTGGGGGTGATCCTGCTGGAGATGCTCACGGGCAATAATCCCTACCGCGCCGCCAACTACACCCAGACCGTGATGAACCACCTGCAAATGGACGTGCCGCAACTGCCGGCGCATTTGCAGAACTACCAGTGGTTGCTCGAACGCATGCTGGCAAAAGACCCAGATGAGCGTTTTGCCGACTGCAAGGTGCTGCTGGCGAGCCTTGATGAGCTGACCCGCGATGACCCGGACAGCACGCGCATCGCCCCAGCGCTGAGCCTGAGCAAACCGGCCAGACGCGAAACTGCGCGCAGTACGCTGTGGGTCTCGCTGCTGGCCGGCATCGTGTTGCTGGCCGGTGCTGCCAGCGGCGGTTATTACCTGTATCAGCAAAAACAGATCAGCGACTACCTGGCGCGTGCCGAGCTGCGCCTGCAGAACGGCAGCCTGCTGGAACCGCCGCAGGACAACGCCGATTACCTGTTCCGCCAGGTGCTGGCGCTGGATGCGGATAACCCGGAAGCTCTGGATGGCCTGGCGCGGGTGCTGCAGGCGCGGATCAACCAGTACTTGGCGTTGGCTGAGCAGCGTCTGGCTGATCAGCAGTTGCTGCTGCCTGAGGATGACAGTGCGACTTACTACTTCCGTCAGGTGTTGGCCTGGGAGCCCGATAATCTGCTGGCCCTGGCCGGAATCAACCGCGTGGCGCAGCGCTATATCGAGCAAAGTGAGGGTGCCTACAAGCGCCGCGAGTTTGCCCTGGCCTTGGCGCTGGTGCAGCAGGGCCTGGAAGTAGAGCCGGCTAACGAGCAGTTATTGCAGTTGCTCGATGGTCATGAGCAGCGCGTACGACTGGCCCAAACGCCGCGGCGCCGGCCGGCAGCTGCGGAACAGCCGGCAGCGGTAAACCCCGTCAAGCGGTTATGGAACAACCTATTCGATTAAGTTTTATGCTGGCATATTGCTACCGGCTAGATTGGCAGGCAGCATGCGCGCCTCGTCCACCGTGCCGCATATGAATGCCCAGGTACGACGGGTTATAGCTGGTTGTTTAACCGATGTTGGCGGAGTGCGCAGATGCTCAAAATTCACTTCAGTGATAATCGTCAGGCCCCGATCTGGTTGGTCGACGAGCGTTTCACCATCGGCCAGGACAGCCGCAACAGCCTGGTGCTGGAAGACCCCAGCATCGCTTCGTTTCACGCGGAAATCCGTCAGGATCAGGGCTTCTATTACCTGACCGATGTGGGCAGTCCGAGCGGCTCTTTCGTCAATGACGAGCGCGTCAGCACGCGCTTCCAACTGCGCGCTGATGACCGTGTGCGCTTGGGGGCGGTGGAGCTGCAGTTGGTCGACCCGGCGCGCAGCAAGACCCACACCGAGCAAACCGCGCGCTGGTACTTGCAGGTGATTCAGGGTGAACACGAAGGCAAGAAATTTCATATCAACGGCTCTATGACTTTTGGCCGTTCGGTGAAGTGCGAGCTGTGCTTCAGCGATCAGGAGTTATCGCGCCGTCACTGTGAGTTCTTCCTCAAGGATGACGTGCTAGAGGTCAAAGACCTGGCTTCGGCTAACGGCCTACTGGTCAACCAACAGAAGGTCACGACGGCGGTACTGCAGCCGGGCGATCAGTTGAAGATGGGCTCGGTGAGCCTGCTGGTGATCGGCCCGAAAAGCACCGTGGCGACCAGCGAGGATGAAGACGCCACGCTGTTTATGCGCGCGGTGGACCTGCCAAAACCGCTCAAAGCGGCGCCGCTTTCCAGCTCGCCGAACAACCAGTCCAACCCGCTGCGCACAAACGTGCAGGCCAACCCGCTGCGTGCAGCGCCGGCCAATGAACCCCCTGGCTTGAACAAGCCATTGCTGGCGTTGGCGGGGCTGTTGGTAACCGGGTTGGTCGCGGCGGTGGTGGTGTTTGTTCTCTAGCTCTGGCGGGCTCTGTAAGCACTGCGCTGCTCGATTGGTGAATGGGCTGACTTGATACGACAGTGCCAGGTGGCGGCTTTGGCGTTAGGCTACGTCCTTTGCACTGCCATCCGCTGTTGGAGTCTCCGTGAAGCCATTGCTCCTGTTGCTATCTGCCTGTTGCCTGGCGCTTCAGCCGTTCAATGCCCTGGCGTGGTCCAACCACTCGCTGGGCAGTCAGCTGGCCTTGCAGAACCTGCCGCAGTTGCAGCGCACGCTGACCTATGAACCGCTGCAGGCCTTTCTGGACGCACAGGCGCCGGCAATCGAGCAATTGCTGGATGAGCAGGAAACCTTTGCCCGTGCGCATTTTCCGGACTATCCAACCCGCCCGGATGATCTGCGGTTTGAGGCCGCGAGCACCCTGCCTGAGCAGCGTCGTGCCGCGTTTCTGCAGGCATTGCGGGTCAACCCGCAGATTCGTCTGGCTGGTTTTGTTCAGCAGTTGCCAGGGCAGGGCGATGAGGGTCGACCACGCCTGATGGCCGAGCAGGTGCTGGTGTTTCGCAAGATTGGTCCCTGGAGCCACTGGCGGTATTTGGCGCTGCAGCCCGGTGAGGCGGTGAGTGCTTTGCAGGTGCTGAGCAGTGCGGCCGATGAACCGGACTATGGCCACGATATCAACCTGTTCAGCGACAACCCAGGCGATGCCGGCGCGCGCTACAACTTCGGCGCGCAGCCCTTCGGCGATGCGCGCTTCGAGTATTCCTCCCAGGCGCCATTTCATATCGGTTATTACCACGAGCCAGAGTTGGTGCTTCAGGCGGCGCCTTATCTACGCCGCACCCTGCCGCACTGGCGCATCTACCAATACACCGGGCTGGCGCGGCTGGCCCTGGCCACTGGGCACGACTACTGGGGCTATCGCTTCCTCGGTTGGGCGCTGCACTACATGCAGGACCTGACCCAGCCCTACCACGCCAAGACCGTTCCGGGCTTCAGTACGCCAGAGCTGATGCTGATTGCGCTCAAAGGCGCAGCCGGTTACCCGCAAGACCGCCAAGCAGCGATTGCCCGCGTGGCGGATCGACACACGGCCATCGAGGAATATCAGCTGGAGCGCATGCAGCAACTGATGGACGAACAAACGCCAGCGCCCCTGTTGCAGGCGTATACGCAAACGCCACCGGATGCGTATCCGACTTATTCGGTGGATTACGCGCAGCAGGTGGTGGCGGCCGAGTCCTATGCCACGGCGGATGCGCTGGATCAGGTGATTGGTCAGTGGTTGGCCCGCAAACCCGCGGCTGCGCCAGGTTTTAGCGGGGGGAATCAGCTGACTCAGGCCCAAGCCGACCCGGTACTTGAGCAGATGCTGGTGGTGCTGTTTAAACGCTTTGGCGCACACACCCGCAACGTTGTGCAGACTACTTTGGCGCCACCTGTGTCTGGCGTAACTGCGTCGGACTGAACCACAGTTCACGCCTCTGCAGCGGGGTGGCACTGGGCAATAGCGGGTTGGGCAGTTCGATCACCTGGCGTTCGGCGTCTTGCAGATGCGCCAGGCTGTGGGCGAATTGTTGCTTGAACAACTCCTCAAAGGAGCCGTCCGCGACGGCGCGCTCCATGCCGATGCGGACGGTTTCGGCCAGTTCCGGACGTCGCGGTGAAAAGAAGAAATACAACGCTGTGGGGTAGTGCAGCAGCACATGCGGGTCGGCGACCAACTGCTGTGCCCGTGGGTTTTGCAGCTCGGTACCGATTTCCAGAACCGATCGCGGGAAGTAATCAAAGCGCCGTGCCTGCAGCATGTGAAACAGGCTGGCATAGTTGGACGACACCACCACGGGTAAGCCCTGGCTTTGCAGAATGGCGGTGTCGGGCCAGTCGTGGCCCTGGCCTGCCGTAAACTGGCGCAGGTCATCCAGGGTTCGCACGTGCTTGAGCAGGTCCACGCGCTCGCGGGGCAGCAACGCGACACGCCAACCGAATAACCCTTTGTCCAACGGTATGCGTACAGGCAGTAGGCGTTCTTCGCGCTCGCGGCTGGTCATGCTCCAGACCACATCCAGGTGTTTGTCGTGTTGCAAATCAACCAACGCACGCTCTTGCTCCATGCTGGTATGCGTGGGCACTAGGCGCAGTGGGCTGCCGGCTTTATCCAGCGCGAGGCGTAACTGAGCCAGCATGTAGTTGGAGCGCGACTCATCACCGTCACTCCAGCGCGGGTAGTAAATGGCGGTCGCGTCACTCGCGTGCACGGGCAATAACAAACTGCACAGCAACAGGCATAGCAGCCAGCGCCAGACGGTCTGTTGCAAGGGGAGTGGCATATCGATATGAATCCTTTCAATACCGGCCCGGCAGGGTTCAGTGGGCAGTGCGGCGCGCATTATGCCAGCCTGGCGTCGCGGCCGTATGCCGTAGGTCGATTGCCATCGTCGACTCAGGCCCTGCTGCGCAAGAACGCTCCGTAGCCGCGCGCCTGCCCAAGGTCGCTGGCGAATACGCCTTGCTGGTACGCGATACGCCCGTTGATCACAACTGCATCCACAGCGTCGCCACGGTTGACCATGCGCTGCAAGCCGCCGAAGGCCTCCATCGGTGCTTCCTGGTAGCTGGCCAGTGACTCATCCAGCGCACTGGGGTCAATGATTACCAGGTCGGCACGAGCGCCTTCGTAGAGCCTGCCGGCGTCAATGTTGAACCACTCACCCAGCTCGCCTGTCAGGCGCCAGATTGCCGTTTCAATCGGCATCACCGGTTGGTCGCGTAGCTCGGCATCGCGCACCAGTTTGAGCAGGCGAACACCGAAGTTGTAGAAGGCCATATTGCGGATATGCGCACCGGAGTCGGCAAAACCGATCAGGGTACTTGGCTCGCATACCAGTTTCTCCACCACTTCGGGGCGATGGTTGGCGATCAACGTACGCCAGCGCAGGCGCGGGCCGTGGGCCACCAGCAGGTCGAGAAACAGATCGGCCGGGTGTTCATCGCGGCTCTTGGCCAGCTCGCCAACGCTTTTGCCGACCACGCTGGCGTCCGGGCAGTCGACAATCCAGGCGTCGTCGAAGTCGCGGTGCCAGACCCGTGGGCCGAATTTCTTCTCCACATCCTGGCGAAAGCGCAGGCGGTAGGCCGGGTCCTGGAACAGTTGACTGCGCATATCGTGGTTGGCCAGGTGCAGGGCGGCTTGGCCGGCGGGAAACTCTTCGAAAACTACAAACTCCATGCCGTCGGCATAGGTTTCAAACGGCACCGGCAGAGTTTGCCAACGGAAGTCGGCATGGGTCAGGCGATTGATCCAGCGGGTCAGTGGGCCAAGTACCGGGGCGAGCCACGGATCGGCTTTGACATCCATCAGGGTGATCAGGGTGGTCTTCAGCGGCTTGCGCCACCAGCCGCCGATGCTGTCCCAGAGAAAGGCCAGGACATTGAGCTTGGTCACCAGGTTCGGCGCGCCCTGATGGATGCGCCCGCGCCGGCGCAGGATCTTGTTCAGCCGCGCGTACTCGGCCCAGGGTGCATACACCGAGGGCAGAGATTTCGAGCGCTGACGGTCGCCATCGAGCTTGTCCCAGGGATTGGTCATGCTCGACAGGCCGAGTAAACCGGCGTCCAACGCCTCTTCCAGCAGGCGTTCCATCTGCTGTAATTCACCCTCGGTGGGGCGTACGTTGGCGTCTACGGCGCGTTCCAGGCCAAGCACGGCGACGCGCAAATCGGAGTGGCCGAGGAAGGAGCAGATGTTCGGCCCCAGCGGATGCTGATCGAGAAAGGCGGCGAATTCGCTGGCGCTGTTCCAGGTCTTGCGCGCCTGCAGCAGCGGTAGCACATGTTCACGCGGCACTGATTCGACGCGGGTGAACAGGTCTGAGCAATCCTCGGGGCTGGACAACACCATGCTAATCGAGCAGCTGCCGATCATCACCGTGGTCACGCCATGGCGCACCGACTCCTTGAGCGCAGGGGCGGCCACCAGTTCGGCGTCGTAATGGGTGTGCATGTCGATAAAACCGGGCGTCACCCAGCGGTTTTGCGCATCGATCACCTGGCCACAATCTCTCTCATCCAGGGCGCTGGCACTGATGCAGGCTAGTTTTCCGTCACGGATGCCAAGGTGACGCACGACGCCGGGCGCGCCGCTGCCATCGAAAAACAGCGCGTTTTTGATCAGCACATCGAACATCGGCAGGCTCCTTGGCGAGTGATTCTGACTCGTCGAGCTTAGTCTGCCGTGCGCCGTTGTTGTGAGGGTGTAAGTGAACAACCCTCGGTCAATTCGGCCACCTCGCCAAGCTGCTCAGGCGTTAAGGCGACGGCGCTCGGCGCTGATCTCCGGCATATCGGTACGCCGCATATAGACCCGCAGCGGTTCGCTGATCGCCAGACGGTCATCAATGTTCTGTTCCAGCAGCAGTTGCAGGCGCGCGCGGTCGAGGCTCATCAGTTCGCCGTCAAAGGCACGCCAGACGAATTCGCACGTAGGCGTGATGCTCTGTTCGAGCACGTCGAGGCCAAAGGAGTCTTCGGAAAAACGCACGATATAGCGCCCGGTCTTGGCATTGAAACCGACAAAACCTTGCAGTTGGTCGGCAGCCGCGCAGATGCTGGCAGAGGTGATGCTCATGGGAGCCTCGTCGATGGCAATGGATGTCATCGGCATAGGCTAAAGCGCTCTGGGTAGAGGATCTTGCGATGGATCAATAAGTGGGCGGATCGCACTAGTTCTGAGCAGGGAAGCGAAGGGCAGGTGCAAGAGGGTGTCGCCCGGCGAGCCATTGCAACTCGCCAGGGTGGTGGATTTAGTCTTTGCGGGTGCTGGAGAAGGCGCTGATCTTGCCGAATGGCGAGCTTTGCATGCCCACCTTTACTGCCATCAGCGGCGAGTTGTTGACCCAGACATCGTCGATCACGATGGTTTCACCGATGTCGTCGTTATCGGCGGCTACCAGTAGGTAGTAAGTGCCGTCTTCGGCGGCTTCACCATCCCAGCTCAGGCTGATCTGGCCGACCACGGCTTCGGCACGCGAAGGCTTGTCGGCAATCACTGCGCCGTAGGCATCCAACAGCATGGCGCGTGGTTTCAGGGCGTATTTGCTGACGCCCATGCAGGGATCGTTGCACAGTGAGTGCACGTTGAGCGTGTAGCGCTCGCCCTTTTTCAGCTGCAGGGAAAAGATCCGGTAGTTGGAGATCGAGCTGCCGAAGTCCAGGCGCGGCTCATCGGCGCTGATCGGCCACTGTGGTGCCAACAGGCCCGGGTTGAGCGGCAGTGGAATGGCCTGGGTGTTGTGGATGGCTTCCAGGGCGCTCTTGGCCATCGGACTTTTGCCCGCCTTAACGTCTTGCTGGTAGGTCGTCTGCGGGTTGCTGGCGCAGGCGCCGAGCAGCAGGCATGCGGCCAGAATCAGAAACTTGTGCACGGTAAAACTCCTGTGTGACGACGTCCTTGTGTACACGCCGGGCATGGGTAGCGCGGCGGGCGGCGATTCTACCCGCTTTGTTGGCTGCGGGCAGTGGTCAATCGGCCGAATCGACGAACTGCGCACATTGCAGCGTGCCGTTCGTGGACCCGCTGCGCCTCCTGCGCAGCGGGTCTGGTCAGCCTGGGGTTAGCCGGAAAGCCCGACGTAGACGTTCTGCACGTCATCGTGAGCGTCGAGGGATTCGAGGAAGGCTTCGACTTCTTCCAGTTGTTCTGCAGTCAGGCTGCTCACCGGGTTTTTCGGGATGTAGCCGATTTTCGCCGAGTTGACGCTGAAACCATGCTCCGGCAACGCGCGGCACACGGCGTCGAGGTCGGTCGGTTCGGTGATAAACAGGGTGTTGCCTTCATCGGCTGGCTCGAAATCCTGAGCGCCGGCTTCGATGGCGGCCATTTCCGGGTCGGCATCGCTTTCGGTGCTGGCTTCGATCATACCCACATGGTCGAAATCCCAGGTTACCGAGCCGGAAGCGCCCATCTGGCCCTTGCGGAACAGCACGCGGACTTCGGCCACGGTGCGGTTGATGTTGTCGGTCAGGCATTCGATGATCACGGGCACCTGATGCGGGGCGAAGCCTTCGTAGGTGGCGGAGTGGAAGGTCACGGTGTCGCCCAGCAGGCCGGCACCTTTCTTGATCGCTCGCTCGAGGGTTTCCTTGGGCATCGAGGCTTTTTTCGCCTGATGGATGGCCAGGCGCAGCTTGGGGTTCAGGTCCGGGTCGGCGCCGTTGCGGGCTGCGATCATGATTTCCTTGACCAGGCGGCCGAAGATCTTGCCTCTGGCGTTGGCCGCGGCTTCTTTAGGTTTGGCTTTCCACTGAGCGCCCATGGGTTATCTCGTCGTTGCGGGTTAATAGGTGAATTTCGGGCCTGCTGTGCGTCGGCGATTGCGCGTTAGAAATGGCTTCATTCGCGCGGCGCAAGTTCCGAAATAAATACGAAAGGCTGCGATTCTAGCCCTTCGAGGCGCTGGCGGCACCTGTGGCGCAGCAATCTGCCGATCAGTGATGCGCTGTACGGCTTATTTGCCGGGTTTCTGTATGGGCGCGATGGCGCGGCTGGCCGCTTTAATAAGCGCTGATTTATTAGTCTGGAACGCCCATGCAACCCAAGGATTTACTGCTGGCCCTGGTGGTGATCGTCGTCTGGGGTATGAACTTTGTGGTGATCAAGATCGGCCTGCATGAGATGCCGCCGATGTTGCTGGGCACCTTGCGTTTTCTGCTGGCGGCCTTTCCGGCCGTGCTGTTTATCAAGCGCCCACAGATTCCCCTGCGTTGGCTGCTGGCCTATGGCTTGACCATCTCGCTGGGGCAGTTTGCCTTTCTCTTCTCGGCCATGGCGGTCGGCATGCCGGCCGGGCTGGCGTCGCTGGTGCTGCAATCGCAGGCGCTGTTTACTCTGCTGTTTGCTGTGCTGTTGCTGGGTGAGCGTTTTCGCCTGGCCAATCTGTTCGGGTTATTGGTGGCAGCCGGCGGTTTGCTGCTGATTGGCTCGCAGGGCAATGGCCTGATGACCCTGGCCGGTTTTCTTCTCACGCTCTGCGCTGCCGCCATGTGGGCGCTGGGCAATATCGTGACGCGCAAGCTGGGCAAGGTGAATCTGGTGGGCTTGGTGGTGTGGGGTAGCCTGGTACCGCCGTTGCCGTTTTTTGCGCTGTCCTGGCTGATGGAAGGCCCTGAGGTAATCGAGTCTGCGCTGCGCGGCTTTAGCCTGGATACCTTGCTGGTGCTGGTCTACCTGGCATTCGGCGCGACCATTCTGGGCTATGGCCTGTGGAGCCGCTTACTGTCGCGCTACCCAGCCAGCCAGGTGGCGCCGTTCTCGCTGCTGGTGCCAGTAGTCGGACTGACCTCATCGGCATTGCTGCTTGATGAGCGCCTGAGCAGCCTGCAGCTAGTCGGTGCGCTGTTGGTGATGCTCGGTTTGCTGCTGAATTTTTGCGGCGGTTGGTTGCAGGAGCGTTTGCGCGCGCGTTGGGCTTAACGTTTACCCATGGCGCGGCGAGTCCCACTTGGCGCTGGGCCAATCTTCTTTTCGTGGCTCGACTTGTTGCCCTTCTGGTGCCAGGGCTGATCGTCTTGTTTGCCTGAAGCGGCTTTGGCGGCGCCGAACAGCGAGGCAAAGCCGCTGGCTTTAACCGCGTTGGTGGCGTTGCTCTCGCTGTCGGCAGACTGAACGGCGAGGGTGGGTTCAGCTGCTGGAGTGTTGGTCATGGCGAGGTCCGCGGGTGCGAGAAGAAAAGGCCGGCGAGTATACCTGGCTATTGCCCGAGGTTTTGCACTGTTGGTCAGTGGCACGGTGCCCGATGGGCGCTGCGCGAAAAAATTGGATTCGCCGGGCCGGGCGGCCCAGCGAACAGGCAGGATCAGTCCTGGCGGCTGGTCACTTCCAGCAGGTGATAACCGAACTGGGTCTTCACCGGGCCTTGCACCACGTTGATCGGTGCGCTGAATACTACGGTGTCGAATTCCTTGACCATCTGGCCTGGGCCGAACGAGCCAAGGTCACCGCCGCTGCGGCTGGACGGGCAGCTGGAGTTGTCTTTGGCGACTTGGGCGAAGTCGGCACCGCCTTCGATTGCGGCTTTTAGTTCGTTGCACTTGTCTTCGCTGGCAACCAGGATGTGACGGGCAGTGGCGCGGGCCATGGGAATTACTCCTTATAAAGAAGCGGCAAAGCCTACCGGAATCGTTCGGCTATTCAAACGCCGTGCATGTGACGTTTATCGGTTGAGTCATAAAAATCTGCCTGGCGCGCTGATTCACGCCGCGTTGCGTTGAACCCTGAATGGCGTGCATAAAAAAGGCTTACCCATGGGTAAGCCTTTTGTTGTTTCGGCCAGCGTTTAGCTGCGTTGTTGCTCAGCTTGGCAAGCGGCGGCGGTGAACAGCACATCGGTGGAGGAGTTCAGCGCGGTTTCTGCAGAGTCCTGCACGATGCCGATTATAAAGCCGACGGCGACCACCTGCATGGCCACATCATTGGGGATACCGAACAGGCTGCAAGCCAGCGGAATCAGCAGCAGCGAACCGCCGGCAACCCCTGAGGCACCACAGGCGCAGATCGAGGCCAGCACGCTGAGCAGCAGCGCGGTAGGCATATCGACGGCAACACCCAGAGTGTTTACGGCGGCCAGGGTCAGAACGCTAATGGTGATAGCGGCACCGGCCATGTTGATGGTCGCGCCCAGAGGGATCGACACCGAGTAGGTTTCCTCATGCAGGCCCAGGCGCTGGCAGAGCTGCAGGTTGACCGGAATGTTGGCCGCCGAGCTACGGGTGAAGAACGCCGTCAGGCCGCTTTCGCGCAGGCAGGTCAGCACCAGCGGGTAGGGGTTGCGGCGGGTCTTGAAATAGACAATCGCCGGGTTGGTCACCAGGGCGACAAACAGCATGCAACCGACCAGTACCAGCAGCAGGTGCAGGTAATCGATCAGAGCAGACATGCCTGATTCAGCCAGGGTGGCCGCAACCAGGCCGAAAACCCCCAGTGGCGCCAGGCGAATCACCAGTTTGACGATGCTGGTAACTGCGTCAGAAAGGTCAGCGAGCATTTGCTTGCTGCTCGGGCTGGCGTGACGGAAGGCAAAACCCAGGGCAATGGCCCAGGCCAGGATGCCGATAAAGTTGCCTTTGAGCAGGGCATTGATCGGGTTATCCACCACATTCAGCAGCAGGGTTTTTAGCACTTCGCTGATATCGCTGGGTGGTGACAGCTCGGCGCTGTTGCTCACCAAGGTCAGGCTGGACGGGAAGGCAAAGCTGGCGGCTACTGCGATCAATGCCGCACTGAAGGTGCCGATCAGGTACAGCAGCAGAATCGGTTTGATATGGGTCTGCTGGCCTTGCTGATGGTTGGCAATCGACGCCGCTACCAGTACGAATACCAGCACCGGTGCTACGGCCTTCAGCGCAGATACAAACACCGTACCGAGGAAGCTGACGCTCGCCGCTGCTTCAGGCAGGAGCATCGCCAGGGCGATACCGGCCACCAGGCCGATGGCGATTTGCAGCACCAGGCTGGTGCGGTTGAGCAGTTGGACAAGCGGGTGTTGGGCAGTGGTCATGACATGCATCTCTACTTGGCGGGCAGGCCTGCGATCTCTTCATATTGCCTGCGGGGCTTGGGGCGCCGGGGGCTGGATGCATGGCTGCGGTGCGCGTTATGAGGCTTTTCGCGGGGGATGAAACAAGGCCACGCTGAAAAATAGCGCGCGACTCTACCACAGTGACCCGCTGTTACGCGCTGGCGCAGTGCCAGCCCCGCCAAGCGGCTGTTATGCCTATCAACCGGTCATCAGGCGGGCTAGGCTAGGGCCTTTGCGAGGCCATGAGGTGGTTATGTCCAACGAAGATGCGAACGCTATGGCGGTTGAAACCCTGACGATCGTCGAAGCGCGGGTGCTGGGTTGCTTGATCGAAAAGCAGCTGACCACCCCCGAAGCCTATCCCCTGACGCTAAATGCCCTGGTGCTGGCCTGCAATCAGAAAACCAGCCGTGAGCCGGTGCTCAACCTTACCGCCGGCCAGGTCGGCCAGGCTCTGCGCAGCCTGGAGGGGCGAGAAATGGCGCGCCTGGTAATGGGCAGCCGGGCGGATCGCTGGGAGCATCGCGCCGACAAAGCGCTGGAGCTGGTGGCGGCGCAGGTGGTGCTGATCGGTCTGTTGCTGCTGCGTGGCCCGCAGACCATCAACGAGCTGCTGACCCGCAGCAGCCGCATGCATGATTTTGATGATGCCGAGCAGGTGCAGCATCACCTTGAGCGCCTGATCAGCCGCGAACTGGCCTGCCTGTTGCCACGCCAGTCGGGGCAGCGCGAAGACCGTTATATGCATGTGCTGGGTGACCCAACGGATTTGCAGGCGGTATTGGCAGCCAGAGCCAATGAGCCGCAGCGCGCGACGGCGGGCGGTCAGCAGGATGAGCGCCTGGAAGCTTTGGAGGCGCGGATTGCGGCGCTGGAAGAGCGCTTGGCGCAGTTGGAGTCGCCTGCGCAATAAACAAAAAAGGTGCTCGATTGAGCACCTTTTTTTGTGTTGCCTATTAGCTGTAATCAGCTAAAGCGCAGGCCTAGTGTACGTTCAGCACCACCTTCAGCGACACGGTTTGCGCCAGTGCGGTCGGCACCGTCTTCGGCTACACGCAGACGCTCTTGCAGGCGATCAGCACCACCTTCTGCGACACGGTTTGCGCCAGTACGTTCGGCACCGTCTTCCGCTACACGCAGGCGCTCTTGCAGACGATCAGCACCGCCTTCGGCGATACGGTTTGCGCCAGTGCGGTCGGCACCGTCTTCGGCCACACGCAGGCGCTCTTGCAGGCGATCAGCACCACCTTCAGCGACGCGGTTTGCGCCAGTGCGATCGGCACCGTCTTCGGCCACACGCAGACGCTCTTGCAGATGATCAGCACCGCCTTCAGTTTGCAGGTTGCTACCAAAACCCATCAGGTTTTTTACGCTGCTGTCCTGCATTTCACCCAGCAGTGGCTGCGGGTTGTTCTGTGGCAGGGCAAAGGCACTGATGGACAGGCTGCTCAGGATCACGGCGGTAAGAATTTGCTTTTTCATATTCAGGCTCCTCGTAAGGGCGGGTGTAAGTGAGTACGGAGCCAATCATACGGATGAAAATTTGATGAAGAAGTGCAGGCTGAGCATGGTAATCATCGACGGCATCGATAGTTGAGTTAATGTTTTATTTATCATGTAGTTATATTTATTTTTGAGTGTCTATACGATGGTTTTTGGAGCGATTGTGCATGATCATTAATATCTAATTAGTCGATATATTTAACTGCGCAGCTTGCGCGTCAGGTATAGGGTGTGGCTTTGCTTGAAATATCGAACGCCTGGTGCGTATTTTGTGCGCCTCGCCGTGCAACTGCGGCCTCTTGCATCAATAAGGACAACAGCAAATGAGTACCCTCGACCGCACCGCCCTGGCTGAGTTGCTGCGTGGTGTTGATGAAGTTGAATGTGTAACGCCTGATCTCAACGGCGTGCCGCGCGGCAAGGTGATGACGGCTGAGGGTTTTCTGGAGGGACGGCGCTTGCAGTTGGCGCGCGGGGTATTGCTGCAATGCATCATGGGTGGCTATCCGGCGCCGTGTTATTACGGCAGTGATGACGGTGACCTGGCCTTGAATGCCGAGCCGACGCAGATTCATCGGCTGCCCTGGAGTGAAACGCCGCGCGCGCTGGCCATCTGCGATGCTGATGAACTGGATGGACGTAGTTCCGGGTTGTCGACCCGCGGCCTGCTTAAGCAGGTAATTGCGCGTTACGCCAGTCATGGCTGGCAGCCGGTGGTGGCGACCGAGCTGGAGTTTTTCGTGTTTGCCCGCAATGCTGATCCGCTGCAGCCATTTCAGCCGCCGCTGGGGCTCGATGGTCGGCGTGAAGACGGCGGCTCGGCCTTCGGTGTGAGTTCCAACAATGGCCTGCGTCCGTTCTTCCGTGAAGTTTATCAGTGCATGGCGGCGCTAGGGTTGCCGCGCGATACCTTTATGCACGAGATGGGCGTCAGCCAGTTTGAGATCAACCTGCTGCACGGCGATCCGCTGCTGCTAGCGGATCAGACGTTTCTGTTCAAACACCTGCTCAAGGAGGTTGCGCTCAAGCATGGCCTTGCTGTGGTGTGCATGGCCAAGCCGCTGGCGCATACCCCGGGCAGCTCAATGCATATTCATCAGAGTGTGGTGGAGCAGGGCAGTGGGCAGAATATCTTCAGCGCGGCCGATGGCCAGGCAACGCCGGCGTTCTATCAATTTATTGCCGGTCAGCAGGCCGCTATGGCTGATTTCACTCTGCTGTTTGCCCCGCATGTAAATTCCTATCAGCGCCTTTGTCATCCTTATGCATCGCCGAACAATGCCTGCTGGTCGGAGGATAATCGCGCCGCAGGCCTGCGCATTCCCGCCAGTGCGCCAGTGGCGCGGCGGGTGGAAAACCGCTTGCCGGGCGCCGATGCCAATCCTTATCTGGCGCTGGCGGCGAGCCTTGCGGCGGGTTTGTATGGGATTGAACAGCAGCTGCAGCCCAGTGCGCCGATCCAGGGTGAGTTCGAAGTCCCGGACGAATTGGCGCTACCCTGTACCATGCATGCCGCGATCGAGCGTCTCAAACACAGTGCGCTGGCGCAGGAACTGTTTGGTGCAGAGTTCATCGAAGGCTACATCGCCAGTAAGACGCTGGAACTCACCAGTTTCTTTGATGAAATTACCCCGTGGGAGCGCCGCGTACTGGCGTCCCATGCCTAGAGTCTGACCGCCGAGCAGGGTTTCGGCGGCTTTTATGGAGACACCAGCCGCCCCATGTCTGTGATCCTCAAGTCATTTAGTTCGCTGTATTTCGCCACCCTCTTGATGTTGTTGGGCTCGGGTTTGTTGAGTACTTACCTGGCGTTGCGGTTGGCGGAAACGGCCGATGGACTCTGGGTCGGTGCGCTGATGGCGGCCAATTACCTGGGGCTGGTGCTGGGCGGCAAGATTGGCCACCGTCTGATTGCTCGGGTGGGTCATATCCGCGCCTATGTCGCCTGCGCCGGTGTGGTCACCGCTGCGGTTCTCGGGCATGGCTTGAGCGACTGGTTACCCAGCTGGTTGCTACTGCGGATGCTGGTCGGCCTGGGCATGATGTGCCAGTACATGGTGATCGAGAGCTGGCTCAATGAGCAGGCGGAAACCAGCCAGCGTGGTCAGGTGTTTGCCGGTTATATGGGGGCTTCCTACCTCGGTCTGATCCTCGGCCAGCTGGTGTTGGTGGTGCACCCGACGCTCGGTCTTGAGCTGCTGATGCTAGTGGCGCTGTGCTTTGCCCTGTGCCTGGTGCCGGTGGCCTTGACCCGCAAACTGCACCCTGCACCCTTGCATCCAGCCCCGCTGGAAATGCGCTTCTTTATCGACCGTGTGCCGTTGTCGCTGACCACCATTGTGGTCGCGGGGCTGCTGATTGGTTCGTTCTACGGCCTGGCGCCGCTGTATGGCACGCGCATGGGTTTGTCCACTGAGCAGATCGGTCTGTTTATGGGTTGCTGCATCATCGCTGGCCTGGTGGTGCAGTGGCCGTTGGGCTGGTTGTCTGATCGGCATGACCGCGTGCAGCTGATACGTGGCTGTGCCGCGTTGCTGGCGCTGGCTGCGCTGCCTCTGGCGATTCTGCCGCAGGCCAGTTTGCCGCTGTTGTTTGCCGGCGGCTTTGCGGTGTGTGCCTTGCAATTCAGCCTCTACCCGCTGGCGGTGGCGCTGGCCAATGACCATGTTGAAGCCGAGCGGCGGGTGTCACTGACGGCCATGCTGCTGGTGACTTTCGGTGTCGGCGCCAGTATTGGGCCGTTACTGGCGGGCGTGCTGATGCGCTTTCTCGGCGCGAACATGCTGTACGCTTTCGTCTGCGGTTGCGCCTTGATTCTAGTGCTGCGTATCCGTCCGGAGCGCGTCACCCATCTGCATCAGGTCGACGATGCGCCGCTGCACCACATTCCCATGCCTGACAGCACCACCAGTTCGCCGTTGACGGCGGCACTTGATCCTCGCGTCGATGAGCAGGTGGTGCAAGAGCAGATGCATCACACCAGTGCCGTGCAAGCGCCTGAAGGTGAGTCGCCTACCCAGCCAGAGCCGCGTGGATGAAACCGTTGCTAAGCGTGGTGATTCCTGCACGCAATGAAGCGCAAGCCTTGCCTGCATTGTTGGATGATTTGGCGGGACTTCGTGCCTCTGGTGCTGAGTTGATCCTGGTCGATGGTGGTAGCAGCGATAGCACTTGCGAGCTGGCACGGGGGCGGGTTGATCAAATACTTCGAGTGGCCCCTGGGCGCGCTTTGCAGATGAATGCCGGTGCGGCGGTGGCTTGTGGTGAATATGTGTGGTTTTTGCATGCCGACACGCGGGTCAGTGCAGCGTCGCTCATGCGCTTACACGACGTGCTAAGTGAGCGACCTCTGTGGGGACGCTTCGATGTGCGTTTATCTGGGCAAGGGCTGGCACTGCGGCTGATTGGTGCGATGATCAGTTTGCGTTCGCGCCTGAGCGGTATCGCCTCGGGTGATCAGGGGATTTTTGTTGCCCGACAGTCCTTTGACGCGTTGGGCGGTTATGCACAGATCCCCTTGATGGAAGATTTACAGCTGTGCAGGCGACTTAAGTCGCTGGCTCGACCGCGCTGTCTGCGTCCGCCCTTATTGACCTCAAGTCGGCGCTGGGAGCAGAACGGGATTGTGCGTACTGTGCTGCTGATGTGGCGCCTACGGCTTGCCTATTACTGTGGTGTCAGTCCAGCAAAGCTGGCCCGCCAATACCGCCGAGGGTCATGGCTATGAACCTGTCGATCTCATTGCACTTGCTTGCTCGTTCACCAGTCGCGGGGCAGGTAAAGACTCGCCTGATTCCAGCCCTGGGTGCTCAGGGGGCCTGTGACCTGCAGCAAATGCTGCTAGAGCGCGCATTGCAGTTACCGGCTGACGGCTTTGTTGAGCGCTTTCTCTGGTTGGATGGCGTTCCCAGTACAAGTCTGCAGGCGCTGGCGCAGCGCCTTGGCTGGACGTTGGTCGAACAGCCGGCTGGCGATCTTGGCGAGCGCATGCGCCGTATCGCCACGCTAGGGCTGGCTGAAAGTGATGCGGTAATCCTGATCGGCAATGACTGTCCGGCGCTCAATGGCGACTACCTGCAAGCAGCTTGTAGCGCGTTGCAGGAACGGTCTGTCGTGATTGGGCCTGCGGAGGATGGCGGTTATGTGCTGCTAGGGTTGCGTTGTATAGACGCAACTTTGTTCAGTGAGATGCCGTGGGGCACTGAGCGAGTGCTGGATATGACACTGCAACGCCTGCAGCAGCTGGACTGGCATCCGGGGCTGTTGCCTGCGTTGTGGGACGTGGATCGACCTGAAGATTTGTCTCGCCTGGCGGCGCTGAATATCGTGATCTAGAACAGTCCGTCACTTTCAAAACGCCGCGCTTCGCGCTGCAGCTGGTAAACGAAACGTTCGACCAGACGCTGTTCCTGGCCATTGATGCGGTGAAAACGTGCACCGACAAAAGTGGTGTCTACCTTGTCTTCATATTGCACGTGCCGCATTTCGATGGCCGTGGTCATGGCGCCGAAAGGAAAGCGTGCAGTAAACCGCTCATAGACCTGGCCTGCCTGTAGGCTGCCGGTGATGTTGCCGGGGAAGCGCAGCTTGCAGCCGGTTGCAGAGATATCCAGCAAATGTCCCGGTACTGCTGTGCGCAGTTTATCGCCGGCGAGCTCAATTTTGATCAGCTCACTTTGCTTAAGCGGCGCGCGGAAGGCACTACGCCGTTGGTGATAGGTCACCTCAAGCGGCATCGGGCTGAAATAGCAGCGCGCACCTTCATGGTCGGTAATGCGCACGCTTTGTTCGCATGTCCAGGCTACACGCACGCCTTCATGGAAGGCTTCTACGTTGAATGTTTCACCATTGGCCAAGTAGCGTTCGCCATCATTTGGCACTAACTCATCGAGAATCAGCAGGTTTTTATCGCGGTTGACGTCAATGACGTAGCTCTGGAACCGTTGGTTGCGCTCGTTGAAAGTGATGATCAGTGGGTCATGGTTTTGTTGCAGTTGGCGCAGGTTGGCAACTATTTCCACCGGTGCCTTGAGCACCTTGGGCGGCTGCGGGCCATCTTCCTGGCTAAAAGGACTGGACACGGTCCATAACTCTCCGAGCAAATACTATGGCACTAGCATACTGGCAATATGACAGTATGTCCCCTGTGCCTTGTTGGGTTTCAGGCCTGGCTAAGCGGGCGCTGCTGGCCGATTCTAGCGGCACTGCCGCGGCTGTCATAGAGGCTGGGTGTCTCGTTGCCGCGCAGAATGCCGAGCATGCTGTGAGCGGACGCCTGACTGGAACGAATCAACCGGCCATTGCGCAGATTGGCCGCTTGGCAGCGTTCGAGCAGGCTGTTGAGCTGGTCGCCACGCTCCAGCAACAGCTCGCCCTGATTGGACTGAGCTGCAAGCGTTTGCAGGCCAGCACGGTCGGTACTGAGGTTAAGGCTGCTAAGCAGCTGGCTGCGTATCTTGCCGTGCTGGTCGAGTCGCGTCAGCAACGGCAGTTTTTCCGTGAGGATACTTTGCAGGCGAGGGAGGTCGCGGTCGCTGAGGGCTTGGAATTCGGTGTCGATCAATTCAAGCAACTGCTCGGCGGTGCCGATATCGTTGGTGAACAGTTCAAGCAACTGGGTGTCGTGCATTGCAGGCTCTTCGGGGTAACAGGCACTGATGCGAGTAGCATTCAGCGTCTATTGGGCGACCAATTACCCCAGCGTAGCCCGGTGACTAGCGCTGGGATTCGAAATTAAGCAGTTTGCTGGCAACGCGCTGGCTATCAACTTGGTAACTGCCATCTTCAATTGCTTGCTTGAGTTGGGCAACGCGCTCTTTATTGACGGTTGGCTGGTCGCGCAACTTCTCGCTGACTTTCTGCAGTTGTTGCGCATCACGGCTCAGCTGCACGGACTCACCGCTTTTGCCGGCCTGTTGTGCCTGCTCGACAGGGTTGGGGACGTTGCCAGGCTGTTTGCCGCTGATGGCTTCGTTCTGGCCACCTGCCTGCGCACTGCCGGCCCGCCCCGAATTGGCTGGCGATGCGGCATTGTTGAGCCGGTTGATGTCAATGACCATGATGCAAAACCTCGAACAGAGTTTGGACGCTTGACTAGCTTGTCGGCATTGCCCTGGAAAACTTTAGGGCAAAAAAGTGTGCGCCAAATAACAGTCTAAACACAGTGTGGATAATCGTCAGCTCACCGAGTGAACAAAGTTTAAAACAAGAATCATGCCTACATCGCTACTTCAACCTGTCCAGGGCCGATTACACGGGCTCTGATCACTCTGTTCGAGCGTTGATTGCGCACACTGATCTGCTTGCCAATTATGCCGTCAGATAAGGCTTCGCCCTGCATTCGCACGCTGATACCTGCGCTGCGGGCGCTGATAACAACCTGATCACCTTTGCGGATGGCGTCGGCCATTTGTACATGGATGGGCGCAAGCACCTGGTCGGGTAACAAAGGGCGCGTCAATTTTTTGCCGATGGCTTGCTTAAGTGCAGTGAGATAACCCTGGTTGAGTAGGCCGACATCACGCTCAGCCAACATCACGTCCATTTGTGTCAACAGGATGTCGCGCTTCAATGGCCGGCTGGCGATCACCACCTCCCGGTACAGGCGCACTTGTCCGGGCACAAACACCGTCCAAGGCGAGGCGCCGTCACAGCGTACGCGCAGGGTGACGCGGCCAATCGGCTCCGCAGGGCTTTCCAAGGTTGTGGTCAGGGGCTGCTGGCACTCTGGCAGGCGCAAGCGTGGGTCGAGTCGGTTGATTTGAATCTCATGGCGGCCAGCGATGTTGCTACGCTGTAAATAATCGTTCACCGCTTGCTCAAGAAAAACTTCGCCAGCGCCGATAAGTTGTTCAGGTCGTGTGGCGTTGGCTGTTGCCAAAGCGCTATAGCCGACTGCCAGCAAAGCGGGTACAACTGCCAGCCAGTAGCGGCATTTTGCCAGTGAGTGTCGGTTCGTTGTCGTTTCAGTGTTCATATGGGTTAGATAGCAAGGCGCGTGCCGCCTGCTACGCTGACAGCAATCTGTTACTCAAATAAGGAGTTTGGGTATGGCCGGTGTGATGGATTCGGTTAACCAACGAACTCAGTTGGTTGGGCAGAATCGTTTGGAGTTGTTGCTGTTTCGTCTGAACAGCAACCAGCTGTATGGGATCAATGTTTTCAAGGTGAAAGAGGTGCTGCAGTGCCCCAAACTGACCATCATGCCGAAATCGAGCCCGGTTGTTCGTGGTGTCGCCAATATCCGTGGCGGCACTATTCCGATTCTTGATTTGTCCATGGCCACCGGCAGCGCGCCGCTGGCTAATATCGACAACAGCTTTGTCATCATCACTGAATACAACACCAAGGTTCAGGGCTTTCTGGTGCACTCGGTCGAGCGCATCGTCAACATGAACTGGGAGTCGATTCATCCACCACCCAAGGGCACCGGTCGTGACCATTACCTCACAGCGGTCACCCACCTTGACGACAAGATGGTTGAAATCATTGATGTCGAAAAGATTCTGGCCGAAGTGGCTCCGACATCCGAAGTTATCTCTGAAGGTGTTCTGAATGCGGAGACCCAGGCCCGTGCGGTGAGCAAGCGTGTGCTGACCTGCGATGACTCATCGGTGGCGCGTAAACAGGTTACTCGCTGTCTGGAAACTGTCGGCGTGGAGGTGGTTGCGCTGAATGATGGGCGTCAGGCACTGGATTATCTGAAGGCGATGGTGGACGAGGGCAAGAACCCCGCAGAAGAGTTTTTGATGCTGATTTCTGACATCGAGATGCCGGAAATGGATGGCTATACCTTGACTGCGGAGATTCGCGCAGATCCGCGCATGCAAAAGCTGCACATCATCCTGCATACTTCGTTATCGGGCGTGTTCAACCAGGCCATGGTGAAGAAAGTCGGCGCGGATGATTTTCTCGCTAAGTTTCGCCCGGATGACCTGGCTGCACGGGTAGCTGACCGCATCAATATCGCGGCAGGGGACTGAGGGCTTTGCCCTCAGTGAATCATATGTTTGTCGAGGCCTCGCGAGTGTCTACAGGTAATTTGGATTTCGAGCAGTTCCGGACTTTCCTGGAAAAAGCCTGCGGCATCCTGCTTGGCACCAACAAGCAGTATCTGGTTTCCAGTCGGCTCAACAAGTTGATGGAGCAGAACAGTATCAAGACCCTGGGGGAGCTGGTGCAGCGCATGCAGACCCAGCCGCGCAGTGGTTTGCGCGAGCAAGTGGTCGATGCCATGACGACCAATGAAACCCTGTGGTTTCGCGACACTTATCCGTTTGAAGTGCTGAAAAACCGTGTGCTGCCGGAGATGATTAAGGCAAGCCCCGGCCAGCGCCTGCGCATCTGGTCGGCGGCGTGCTCTTCGGGGCAGGAACCCTATTCGCTTTCGATGACCATCGACGAGTTCGAGAAGACCAATATCGGTCAGCTCAAGGGTGGTTTGCAGATTGTGGCCACTGACCTCTCGCCGACCATGTTGATCAACTGTAAATCCGGTGAATACGACAGTCTGGCGATGGGCCGTGGGCTTTCCCAGGAGCGTCTGCAGCGCTATTTCGACCCTAAAGGGCCGGGGCGCTGGGTGGTCAAACCGGCCATTCGTAGTCGCATTGAGTTCCGCCCGCTGAACCTGTTGGACAGTTACGCCAGCCTGGGCAAGTTCGATGTGGTGTTCTGCCGTAACGTGCTGATCTATTTCTCGGCCGAGGTGAAGAAGGATATCCTCACGCGCATTCATGCCATGTTGAAGCCGGGCGGTTACCTGTTTCTGGGGGCTTCCGAAGCGCTTAATGGTCTGCCTAACCACTACCAGATGGTGCAGTGCAGTCCTGGAATCATCTACAAGGCGAAGTAACAGTCGCTGTATTGAAAAGCGGGAGGCCACTGGCCTCCCGTTTTTTATTGCGGACAGTTTTTGATGCTGGCCTTACGAGTTGCTGACCTGCGTTGCGGGGCTGGGTGGCAGGCACTGGCTGTGGGTATCTGGCTCAAGGTAGGGCTGCAGAATCGGGGCCATGCCCTTGAGCACCTGCACTGGCAAGGCTGAGGTGAAACGGAAGTTTTCTGCCGCACGGCCTGGGACGAAAGCGGTAAGCGTCCCGTAGTGGCGAGCGCCGAGGTAGAACACGAACGTTGCCGTACGGTTCATCGCCCGCGAGGTAAGTACCCGGCCACCGGCGCCAACGGTTTCGATGCGGTTATCGCCAGTGCCGGTTTTGCCGCCGACTTTCAGCGGTTGGCCATTCGCCTGGATAAAACTACCGAGCAGGCGCCGCGCAGTACCGGCTTCAACCACATCGGCGAGGGCGCTGCGCAACGCGGCCGCAACCTCAGAGGCCATCACTCGTTTGCCCTCGGTTTGATCGCGGAGCACAAGGGTGTCATAGGGCGTATCCGCAGCGAAGTGCAGGCTGTCGATGCGCGCTGTGGGCTGCCGAATGCCGTCGTTCTGAATAATTCCAACCAGTTCGGCCAACGCCGCCGGGCGGTCACCGGAGCTGCCGATAGCGGTGGCCAGCGACGGCACCAGATGGGCGAAGGGGTAGCCGAGGTTTTGCCAGCGCCGGTGAATATCGAGGAAGGCCTCTACCTCCAGCATGATGCGGATGCGGCTGTCGCGCGCGCTCTTGTGGCGACTGCGGAACAGCCAGCCGTAGACCTCTTGGCGCTCATCCTGGCTGGCGGTCACGGCATTGCTGAAGGTGGCTTGCGGTTGTTCGATCAGGTAGCCCAGGAGCCACAGTTCAAGCGGGTGGACGCGGGCGATATAGCCCTGGTCCGGTAGGCTGTAAGCGCCGGGGCCATAGCTTTTATAAAGCTCGGCGATGCGCTTATCGCTGAGTTTTTCCTGGGGCAGGTATTTGCGCAGGAAGGCGGCGAAGCTGGCTTCATCGCTATGCGGCATCAGGTAGCGGTGCACGGCGGCGAGGCGTACCGAGGTATGGCGCAGGCCGTTGAGGAAGGTGTCCAGACGCTGTTGCTCGGGCTGGCCCTGATATTTTCGCCAGAAACGCAGCAGGAAGGTGGTGCCTTCGCGGTCGGCGAAGTCCTGCAGATAGGCTTGGCGGCGCGGGTCCTTATCGTCCTTGAGCAGTTCGGCGCTGTTGTTCGGGCCCTGGTAGGTGCTGTAGCGCACCAGGTCGCGCATCAGGCGGATAAACGGCAGGTTGAGCGACTCGCGCAGGGCTTCGCGCATGCTGGCGATGCGCTGGTTGTCCTCGCGGCGGAAGTTGGCGAAGGTGTGAATGCCGCCGCCGGTGAAGAAGCGCTCGCCCGGGCTGGCGGAGTATTTACGCTCCAGCGCGGCATCAAGCATGGCCGATAGGCTGGCGTTGGGGGTGCTCTGCAGGTAGCCGATGGCCCAGCGGGTGAGGTTGTCCTGAGCGTTGACAGCGCGCAATTCGCTGGCGCTTTGGCCGGCATGGCGCTGATGCAGCTCGGCGATGATTTCCAGGTAGGTAGCCAGCACCCTGAGCTTGGCGGTGGAGCCCAGTTCCAGCTTGCTGCCTTCGTTGATGTCGAACGGCTGGTCTGTGCTGTCGGTTTGCACCCGTACCACGCTGCCGTTACTAGTGCGCTCGAACAAGGTGAAGCTGTAGCGCACATCGGCAGTCTTTTCCGGGGACAGCAGACGCTCGCCAAACAGGCCGATTTGCCCGGCAAATTCCGGGTCGGCCAATTGCTGCAGGTACTGGCTGGCGGCTTGCTGCAGCTGGTTGTTCAGCGTGCTGGTGGCGCTCAGGTCGAGGCGATCCAGGTCATACAGCGGCATGTTGAGCATGGCTGACAGGCGTGCCCGCGAAACGCTGATGCCCTTGTTATTGTCCACCACCTGCAGGTTGGGCTCCAGGGCCCAGTCGCGGTAGACCAGTGACTGGTTCAGTGCCGCATCGCGTAGCGCCGCGTCAATCAGGCCGCCGCCGGCCAGCAGACGGATATGGCTATCGGTCAGTTCGGCCAGGTCATTACGGCCCTGAGCTAGGTAATACGAGGGGCGGCGCTGGGCAATCATCAGAGCCAGTACCTGACGCAGCGCCAGGCCGCGCTCGGCCAGGCTGGCATCTGGCGAGCGCGTCGGGTCGAGCAGCAGATTGACCTGGGCGAAGTCCGCGCCGAACCAGATGCGCAGGCCATCGGCCAGGCCATGCACTTCGCCATGCCCGGGGGCGGCGGAGAGCGGCACGCTGTTGAGGTAGTCGCGCACGATATTTTCCCGCGCAGCCAGTGTCTGCGGGCCGCTCTGGTAGGCGCGCACGCTGGCGGAAAGCATTTGCCGCAGTTTCTCCGTGGCCGACAAGGTCAGGCCATCCGGGGAATGGCGATACTTCTCCAACTGGGTGGCCAGGGTGCTGCCGCCGGCAGACTGGTCCTGCATGTCCAACAACTTGCCGACCTGGGAGATGGCCGCCATGACGAAGCGCGGCCAATCCACCGCTGGGTTGGCCAGCGGCTGCTCGGGGTCGAGCAGCTTACGGTTTTCGATAAACAGCAGGCTGCTGGCTACCAGTGGCGGGATGGCGTTGAAGCTTGGGTAGCGCTGTTGCGGGTAGCGGAATTCATAGAAGGGCGTGCCGCTGCAATCACTGATGCGCAGGCCACTCTGGATTTTTTCCGGGTAGGGGATAAACAGGCCGCGCTGGGCATAGCTGAGCAGGGCGGGGGAGAACTGCGCCTGCTGTTGCACGATGTAATTGCGCTGGCCAAGGCGTTCCAGCATCAGGGGCAGGTAGGTGTAGCCCTGGCGCTTATCGAAAGGGCCTTCTTTGGGGTAGATGATCGACGGGCTGGGGCCTGGCTTGACCCGGTAGCTCAACGTCTGCGCATAGCGGCTGAGTTCCTGAGCCTGAAAGCGTGAGGTGCGCACTTCCTCGGCCAGCAAAAAGCCGGCAGCGATGCACAGCAGTAAAACCAGCAGCCAGAAAGTGACCTTCACTTTACTGATGGGGTTGCGCCGGTTAGGTGGTTCGCCAGCCGGCAGGGTGGTGATATCGAGTTGCCAAGGTGCGCCCATATTCATTTAGCCTGATGTACTCATCCATAGGTTTGACAGGTTGCTGAATAACATCAGCGGGCTTGAGCACTGAGTTCCTCTCAGCTGGCCACTGCCTGTAGTTTAGTCGTTGGTGCAGTAGGCAAGCCGGGATGGGCTTGGCAGCCGGAAGATTTTTTGCTGATTTTTATACGCGGCTGTTGGATTAAGTGATCAGCGGCAACACCGCGATACGGGAACTGGTGCACGATTGTGGTGATGCTGCGTTGAGGCGCAGTTCGCTGGAATTTTGCCGTGACGGAACAGGCGACGAGTGAGCGATGCAGCGCGATCATCGGGAGCAACTCAACCTCAGTTGGCAGGCCAATGCCGATGCCTGGACGGCAGCCGTGCGCGAGCAGCGCATTGAAAGCCGCCGGTTGGTGACGGATGCCGCCATCGTTCAGGCGATTCTGGCCCTGGCGCCTAAGCGTGTGCTGGATCTTGGGTGTGGCGAGGGCTGGTTGTGCCGTGGGCTGGTCGAGCATGGCATTGAGGCGGTTGGCGTGGATGCTTCCGCCCCGCTGATTGCTGTGGCGCAGCAGGCGGCGACAGGTGCGTCGCAGTACCGCGTATGCGGCTATGCCGAGCTGGAAAGTCAGGCCGAGCTGCTGGGCCGTTTCGATGTTCTGGTGTGCAACTTTGCCCTGCTGGAAGAACCCCTGACGCCGACCCTGAATGCCTTGCATGGCCTACTGGCGGAGAACGGTCGCTTATTGATCCAGACCCTGCATCCTTGGCGCGCCTGCAACGATGCGAGCTATCGCGACGGTTGGCGGGTGGAAACCTTTGCCGGCTTCGGCGAGGGCTTTGCCCAGCCGATGCCCTGGTTTTTTCGCACGCTGGAGTCCTGGCTGGCGTTGTTCAGTGAAACCGGCTGGCGCCTGCAATGGCTGCAGGAGCCGTTGCACCCGGAGAGCGAACAGCCGGTATCGCTGTTGATGCTGCTGAGTTCCGAGCGCAGCTGAACCGGCTGTACTGCCGATCAATCGACGATAAACAGCCGCGCCCCGTCGGTCGTGGATGAACGATGCGCCTCAGCCTGATCAGCCACCTGATAGCTCATGCCCGCTGTCATGACAAAGCGCCGGCCATCCTCCAGCTCGGTGTGCAGTTCGCCTTCGAGGCACAGCAGGATGTGGCCTTTCTTGCACCAATGATCGGCCAGGTAGCCGGCGCTGTACTCGACCATGCGCACGCGAATGTTGCCAAACACCTGGGTGCGCCAGTAGGCCATACCGGTTTCGCCGGCATGTTCGCTGCGCTCAATCTGGCTCCAGTCGGTAACGCCGAATGGGATATCGCTGAGGTTCATGGTGTCAGTCCTTTGCTCAAGCCGCTCAACTGCGGCGTTGACGATCTTCTGCATAGCGGCGCATCACCCATTGGCCGGCCGGGTGAGCGTGCAGTTCATCAAGGAAAGCCTGAGTCTTGGCATCGTGTCCGGCAATGCCTTCCCACGGCGTACCGGCCGGGGTGAACAGCGGGGCGAACAGGGCGGCGGCGCTGATGTCGGCCAGGGTCAGCTGCTCACCGACCAGATAGCGTGATGGATCGCCATGGATGCGCGACTCGATCAGTGCCAGGCCTTCGAGCAATTCGGCCTGGGATTTCGCCACCCGCGGCGGCGTCACGCCATACAGGCGTTGTACACCGTTGATCAGTACCGGCTTCATTAGGTCGCGCAGGCCCAGCAGCGGGCGGTAGACCTTGAGCATGGCGTGCATCACCGAGTCCCATTGCTTGATCTGGCCGTACAACCAGCGGCGTACATGCACACCCAGGCGGTCGAACTGTTCTTCCAGCTCCAGCACCTCGGCGCGTTGTGCCGCGTCGGTCGGCAGCAGCGGACGCTCTGGATAATGCTGCTCCAGGTACAGGGCGATCTGCGTGGAGTCGCCGATGACCTGCTCGCCATCCTTGAGGATCGGCAGGGTGACGATATTGGCCAGGCGCTTGCTTTTCAGCCGGTGCAGACCAGGAAAGAGGTTATCCACCTGAAAATCGAGGCCCTTATGATCCAGGTGCCAGCGGGTTTTTTCGCAGTAGTGGGATATCGGGAACTGATAAAGCGTGCGCATGGTGGGCCCTCGACAATGATGCGCCGAGTGTACGGGCTGTTTGGTCGACTACCCAGTCGCAATCAGCAGTCCAGGCTTTCGTTGGGGGAGCCATTGCCCAGGCCACCGTTGACCTGGGCGAACAGCTTAGGGCGTACGTTGCAGCTCGACCTTGCCGGTGGCACTGGCCAGCAGATGCTCCGGCAAGTCGAGCAGGTCATCATCGAAGGTTTCCAGCGGCGGCGGGCGACGCTCGAAACGCGAGCCGAGCACCAGCAGGCAAGGCGTCAGCAGCAGGGTCAGCACGGTGGCGAAGCTCAGGCCGCCAGCGATGGCGCTGGACAGCTGGGTCCACCACTGGGTCGACGGCGCGCCAAAGCCCAGGCTGGGGGTGAGCAGGTCAACGTTAACCCCGATCACCATCGGCACCAGGCCGAGGACCGTGGTCACGGCGGTCAGCAGCACTGGGCGCAAGCGCAGGCTGCCGGTTTCCAGCGCCGCCTCACGCGGCTCCAGACCCTGGCGGCGTAGCTGGTTGTAGGTGTCGATGAGGATAATGTTGTTGTTCACCACGATCCCCGCCAGTGCGATCAGGCCCATACCCACCATCACGATACCGAACGACTGGCCATTGACCAGCAGGCCCATCAGCACTCCGGCGGTGGACAAGACGATAGCCGAGAGCACCAGCAGCGACTGGTAGATGCTGTTGAACTGCGTCACCAGGATGATAAACATCAGGAAAATCGCCACCGCAAAGGCAGTGCCGAGGAACGTCGCGGCTTCACGCTGGTCGGCGTCTTCGCCGGCGAATTTCACCTGCACATCAACGGGCACCTCGCCCATGGCTTCGCGCAGGGCTTGCAGGCGCTCGTCCAGGCGCGCGCCTTCGGCGATGTCGGCCTGTAGGGTGATTGTGCGGTTACCGTCGACCCGGCGCAGGGTGCCGACCTTCGGCGCCTGTTGCAGCGAGACGAAATTACTCAGCGGAATCTGCCCGGCCGGGGTGTTCAGGGTCAGGCGGCCGAGCTGGTCGAGGGAGCGCCAGTTGGCCGGCAGGCGCACGCGGATATCCACCTCGTCGGTAGCGTCTTCCGGGCGGTAGGTGGCCAGTTTCAGGCCGTTGGTGACCATCTGCACGGCATTACCCACGCTCAGCACGTCCGCGCCAAAACGCGCGGCCGCCTCGCGGTCGACCTTGACCCGCCATTCGATACCCGGCAGGGCTCGGTCATCCTCGACATCCTTGAAGCCGCCCAGGCGCTGCATGTTGGCGCGCACCTGTTCGACCCACTGATCGGCCTTGGCCGGGTCCATGGAACTGACCTGTAGCTTCACGGGTTTGCCGCTGCTGGGGCCTTCTTCCTGTTTGCGGAATTCCAGCACGATGCCCGGGATGTCCGCCGTTCGCGTGCTCATGTCGGCGAGGATCTTGCCGGCCGAACGCCGCTCATGCCATTCGACGAACTGGAATTGCAGGGTGCCGATCACGTCCGCACCGAGCTGGCCATCCGGCTGCGCCAGGGAGCGAGCGTACAGCGCTTTGACCTCGCTCATGCCGAGCAGGCGTTTCTCCACCTGTTGCAGCAGGGCGTCTTTTTCTTGCACTGACAGATCGCCACGGGCGCGCAACCAGATCTGCGCGTTTTCCGGCTCGACTTCGGGGAAGAATTCCACGCCATGGTTGAAGCGACCATAGGCGGTGTAGATCAGCGCAATCAACGCGAGCATGCCCAGCAAGGTCAGTCCAGGGCGTTTCAGCAACGTAGCGAGCAGGCGGCGATAACCGACGGCGCCACGGCCAGGCTGGGCGGCTTGCGGCAGGGGCTGGCCGCCAGTGACGGCGCCGAGCACTGGTAGAAACACCAGGGCCATGGCCAGTGAAGCGAGCAGGCAAACGATCACTGTAGCCGGCAGGTACTTCATAAACTGGCCGACCACGCCGGGCCAGAACAGCAGTGGCAGAAACACCACCAGGGTGGTGGCGGTGGAGGCGATCACCGGCCAGGCCATCCGCGTGGCGGCATTGGCCCAGGCCTGGCGTGGCGTCTGCCCTTGATGCAGGTAGCGGTCGGCCAGTTCTGAGACGACGATGGCGCCGTCCACCAGCATGCCAGCCACCAGAATCAGGCTGAACAGCACGACGATATTCAGGGTGAAACCGAACATCCAGATCACCAGGATGCCGGTCAGAAAGGCCCCTGGAATGGTCAGCCCAACCAACAGCGCCGAGCGCATGCCCATGCTCGCCACAACCAGAATCAGCACCAACACGATGGCGGTCATCACGTTGTTGAGCAGGTCACTGAGCATGCTCTGCACCTGCTGCGACTGGTCCATGATGTAGCTGACCTTGAGGCCTTCGGGCAGCAGCGGCTGGGCTTTGACCATCAGCGCCTTGACCTGCTCGATGGTGTCGATGATGTTGGCGCCGCTGCGCTTGGACACCTCCAGCACCACCGCCGGCTGGCCATTGATCCGTGCGTAGCCGGTGGGGTCCTTGAAGGTGCGGTGAATGGTGGCAACGTCGCCGAAGGTCACCACGCTGTCGCCGACCACCTTGATCGGCATGGACAGTACGTCTTCGAGGTCTTCGATCACCCCGGGCACTTTCATGCTCATACGCCCGGCACCGGTGTCCAGGCTGCCGGCGGCGACCAGGCGATTGTTGCGGCTGACCAGGTTGAACAGCTCGTTGTAATCGATGCCGTAGCTGTCGAGCACCTGTGGGTCTACGACGATTTCCAGCAGGTCTTCGCGGTCGCCGCCGATTTCCACCGACAACACTTCGGCGATGCCTTCGACGTTCTCTTTCAGGCGCCGGGCGATGTAGACCAATTCGGTTTCGGCAATCGGCCCGGACAGGCCAATCGACAGCACCGGAAACAGCGCCACGTTGACTTCATTGACTGTCGGTTCCTCGGCTTCCTCTGGCAGCTTGCTGCGGGCGGTATCAACCTTCTCACGCACATCGGCCAGGGCCAGTTTGGCGTTGAAGCCAGCATCGAACTCCAGAGTCACCGAGGCATGGCCTTCGCTGGCCATGGAGCGCATTTCCTTGACCCCTTCGAGGCTGCGCAGCTCCTGCTCAAGGGGGCGAACCAGCAGGCGTTCGGCGTCTTCCGGGCTGATGCCTTCGAGGGTTACCGAAACATAGATGATCGGGATGCTGACATCCGGATTGGCTTCCTTGGGGATGGCGAAATACGCCGCCAGCCCACCTAGCATAAGAAATAGCAGCACCAGCAGGCTGGTGCGGCTGCGATCCAGCGCCGCAGCGATCAGGCCGTGCATATCAGCTACCCCCTTTGGCCAGCTGGCTGATCACCTGCTGGCCCGGCTCGACAAAGCCCTGGCCGAGGGTGATCAAGGCGACCTTGTTAGGCAGGCCGCTGACCCAGGCGCCCTGATTGTCGACGCTGATCAGTTGCACGGGCGTGAACTCTACCTGTTGCTGCTCGTTAACCCACTTGACGCCATGCCGGCCGGCTTTATCCAGGCTCAGCAGGGCGGGCGACAGGCGATGGGCCAGGGCTTCGCCGGTCTGTACATGCAGGGTCGCGCTGGCACCCGCCAGGCGCAGGGCTTGCGGGTTGGCAACCTTGACCTCGATGCGGAAGCTGCGTGAGCCCGGATCGGCGGCGGCGGCGATAAAGTGCAGCTCGCCCTGCAGTTCGCGGCCGTCGAGCAATTCGACCTTCACCGGCTGCCCCAGCTTGAGTTGGGTGACTTCCTGCTGGGCAATCTGCGCACTGACCTTGAGCTGGCTGATGTCCACCAGGGTCAGCAAGCTTTGCCCCGGCTGAACGAAATCACCCAGCTCGACCATGCGCTGGTCATACACCCCGGCAAACGGCGCGTTGATTTGCGTGTTGCCCAGCTGAATGCGCGCCAGATCGAGTTCGGCGCGGGCCTTGGCCAGTTCGCTCTGTAGGCGGATCAGTTCGTTGGTCGAAACCAGGTTGCGTTCGCGCAGGCGTTCGGCGGCGCTGGCATCGGCGGCACGCTGGCGTACATCGGCCTCGCCCTTGGCCACCTGAGCCGGACGGTTATCGGTGGAGAGGCTGAGCAGCAACTGACCCTGCTTGACCGGGTTGCCTTTGTCCTGATCCAGGCGCATCACCGTGCCGCTGATCTGCGAACGCAGCTCGACCCGGCGCCAGGCTTCGATCTGCCCTTGCACCACATGCTGGCGCTGCATCGGGCTGGCTTCCAGCCACTGCACTTCAACCTTGGTCAGACCCTTTTCCTCCACTGGCGCATCGGCCGTGGCGGTTTCCTGGGTCTTGAACAGCGAGCCGCTGAACAGCCACAGCACGAGCAGCAGACTGATGGCGACGGCGATCAACCAGGGGCGTTTGGACAGCTGACTGAACATGGTGGCTACTCGTGGCAATGGGGTTGAGCAAGCAGTTCGGCGGCCTGAGTGCGCAGGCCGGCAATAATGAAATCGGTGACGCGGGCGAAGTACTCATCCAGGGCAATCGGCTCAGCCCAGTGGGCAAAGCCACCGGAGGCGATGCGTGCCATTACCCCGTTGACGCAGGCTTCCACGCCCCACAGCAGGTTCTGGCAGTCGCTCTGGCTGAGCGCCTGGTTGTTCAGGGCCACGCCGAGCATGTCGCTGAAGAACAGCTGGAATTCGCGCTCTATATCGAGGAATTGCTGGCGGTACGGGCTTTCCAGGCGCTCCTGAAACTCCGGGCGGTCGCAGTGCAGGCACAGCTGCGCCTGAATCGGGTTGGCCAGCATCTGCTCGAAGGCGCGGTGGATCACCCGGCGCATGGCGTCCTGCGCCGGGCTGGCGGCATGCAGTTCGCGTAGTTCCAGCAGGTTGGCGCGGCTGAGGTCGAGCACCAGGCGCGCATACAGCGCTTCCTTGCTGGGGAAGTGCTTGTACACCGTGCCTTTGCCTATGCCGGCGGCAAGCGCCACTTCGGCAATCGTCACGCGATCCCAGGGCTGTTCGGCAAACAGCTGGCGGGCCGCATCGAGAAGGGCGTTCTCACGTTGTTCGAAGAGTTGATCTTGGTAGCGCATGCGGATTTGTCAGAGGTTGTGACCGGTGGTCATGCTATGACTGTTGGTCACGATGCGGCAAGCCGGCAGTTGTAACAGGCTTTGCCGTGCAGTTATTTGCAGAGAAGTGTGTGTTGAGGGCCCATCAGGCAAACATCGGGTTATTGCTGCTGCGCTCCTGTTTAAGCGCCATTACCGCAAAACGTAGTCCTGCGGCTGCAAGGGTGCGGGCAAGGTGTCGCCAAGTGACTCGAGCAGGTCGATCTCAATCCCCCTAACCATGGCGCTTAAGGGGAGGTCGTTGTCTGACAGGCCGAAGGGCTCCTCCAGTTCGTCACCCAGAGCATCCAGACCGAAGAAGGTGTAGGCAATAATAGTTACCAGAACCGGTGTGAGCAGTTCCAGTGAGCTGACCAGGCCGAATGGCAGCAGCATGCAGAACAACCAGGCCGTGCGGTGCAGCAGCAGGGTGTAGGCGAACGGTGTGGGTGTGCTCTTGATGCGTTCACAGACGGCCTGACTGACGGCTAGGGTATCCAGTCGTTGTTCCAGGCCCCTGTAGAGCACATCGCTGATGCGCTGTTCACGTACGCATTGGGCCAGGTCCTGGTTGATCCAGATGAGGAGCGTGTCCGGCACGTTGCGCCGTTGGCGCAGGATTGTCAGTTCGTCTGGGCCGACCCAGGCGGCACAGGCCGCCGCGCCATCCTGCCCACGCAGATGAGCGGCCAGGGCGTGGGCAAAGGCAATACAGCGCTGGATGGTCTGGCGGCGCAAGCCCGCGTTGTCATCACCGGGCAGCAGGGCATGACTTTCACGGGCGAGGCCGCGAGCCTGGATGATCAATTCGCCCCACTGCTTGCGTGCTTCCCACCAGCGGTCATAACAGGCGCTGTTGCGAAACCCGAGAAACACCGAGAGTGCCAACCCCAGCAGTGAAAACGGTGGGGCGCTGACCTGGTCGAGCCACTGGAGCCAACCGTATTCATAAAATCCCACCACCATGCAGGAGAGCAGCGTGATGCTCAGCAGCTTGGAGGCAATGTGCGGGAAGATTGAACCACGGCGAACAAAGAACAGGTGCAACGCACTGGGGCGCGGGCGAACGATCATGGCGGAAGTGCATCCAGGGATCGGAGGGGTTTGAGCGGCGCGAATTATGCGCCGCGCCTGGGTGTCTGCCTAGGTCCTGTTTAATCCGCCACGACGTTTCTGCAAGGCCTCTAACGCGCCACGCTGACGCCTTCCAGATTGGCGAAGGAGGTGTCCTTGGCGGTCAGCAGGAAGTCACGCATAAACGGCGCGTCGAGCATATCGGTACGGATGCCGGCATACAGGGTGGCAAACAGCCCCTTATCGCCCAGGCGTTTTGCCGTCACGTAGCCACGCGAACTGTATTCATGCAGCGCCCAGTTGGGCAGGCCACACACGCCGCGGCCGCTGGCCACCAGTTGCATCATCATCACCGTCAGCTCGGAGGTGCGCACCTGCGCTGGTTCGACATCTGCCGGCTCAAGGAAGCGGGTGAAGATGTCCAGGCGGTCGCGTTCCACCGGGTAGGTGATCAGGGTTTCCGTGGCCAGGTCCTGCGGCTTGATGCACGGTTTGCTGGCCAGCGGATGCTGGTTGGCCACGGCGAGCATGGCTTCATAGGTAAACAGCGGCACATAGGTGATGCCGGCCAGCTCCAGTGGATCGCTGGTTACCACCAGGTCCAGATCACCGCGGGCCAGGGCGGGCAGTGGGGCGAAGGAGAAGCCCGAGGCCAGGTCCAGTTCCACTTCCGGCCAAGCATCGCGGAACTGGTCGATGGTCGGCATCAGCCACTGGAAGCAGCTGTGGCATTCGATGGCCATGTGCAGACGGCCGGCGGTGCCACCGGCCAGGCGGGCTAAATCACGCTCGGCACCGCGCAGCAGCGGCAATACCGTGTCGGATAGCTGCAACAGGCGCAGGCCGGCGCTGGTAAAGCGCACTGGCTTGGTTTTGCGCACGAACAGCGGCATGCCCAGACGCTCTTCCAACTCCTTGAACTGGTGCGACAGCGCTGATTGCGTCAGGTGAAGGCGCTCGGCGGCGTCCACCAGGCTTTCGCTTTCGCGCAGGGCATGCAGGGTTTTCAGGTGGCGCAATTCGAGCATGGCGGGCCTCGGTGTTTGGCGGATCGGCTTTCTAGTGGCAAGCAGAACATGAGTAAAACTATAGTTCAAGGCGAATAGATTGAGTTTGTCTCACTTAGGCGGGGTGCCGAGAATAGCCAGCATCTTATTGATCTGCTGGAGCGTTCTGACATGGCCCTGTCCCATTCCCTTGGTTTTCCGCGTATCGGTCGTGACCGAGAACTGAAACAAGCCCTGGAGGCCTACTGGAAAGGCGAGCTGGACGAGGCCGGTCTACAGGCGGTGGGTCGTGAACTGCGCGCCGCCCACTGGCAGCTGCAGAAGGACGCTGGCATCGATCTGCTGCCGGTCGGCGACTTTGCCTGGTACGACCAGGTGCTCACCCACTCGCTGACCTTCGGCGTAATCCCCGAGCGTTTCCGCCCGGCAGACTGCAAGCCAACCCTGGATACCTTGTTTGGCATGGCGCGTGGTGCCGTTGCAAACAAGAGCAGCCAGAACGCCTGCTGCGCTGCTCATGCACAAGAGATGACCAAATGGTTCGACACCAACTACCACTATCTCGTGCCCGAATTCAGTGTCGAGCAGCAGTTCCAGCTGAGCTGGGAACAACTGTTCGAGGAAGTCGAAGAAGCCCACGCCCTGGGTCACCGCATCAAACCGGTGCTGATCGGCCCGCTGACCTATCTGTGGTTGGGCAAAGCCAAGGGCAGCGATTTCGATAAGCTCGATTTGCTTGAGCGGCTGCTGCCGGTCTACGGCGAAATCCTCCAGCGCCTGGCCGCTCAGGGTGTGGAGTGGGTGCAGATCGATGAGCCGATTTTGGTGCTGGACCTGCCGCAAGCCTGGAAGAACGCCTTCGAGCGCGCCTACAACCTGCTGCAGCGCGAGCCCTGCAAGAAACTGATCGCTACCTATTTCGCCGGCCTGGAAGACAACCTCGGCCTGGCCGCCAGCCTGCCGGTGGATGGACTGCATATCGACCTGGTACGTGCGCCCGAGCAGTTCCCGACCATCCTCGACCGTTTGCCGGCCTACAAGGTGCTGTCGCTGGGCGTGGTCAACGGCCGTAACGTTTGGCGTACCGATCTGCAAGCGGTACTGGAGACGCTGCAGCAGGCTCAGGAACGCCTGGGCGAGCGCCTGTGGGTGGCGCCAAGCTGCTCGCTGTTGCACAGCCCGGTGGACCTGAACCGCGAGGAAAAACTGGATGATGAGCTGAAAAGCTGGCTGGCCTTTGCCGTGCAGAAGTGTGAGGAAGTCGCACTGCTGACCACGGCGCTTAATAACCCGCAGGATGCTCAGGTGCAGGCCGCACTGGCGGCAAGCCGCGCCGTGCAGGCCAGTCGCGCGCAGTCGCCACGTATCCACAAACCGTCGGTACAGGCGCGTTTGGCTGCCATTACTGCCGCTGACAGCCAGCGTCAGTCGCCATTTGTCACACGCATCGAGCAGCAGCGTGCACGCCTGCAGTTGCCGGTCTTGCCGACCACCACCATCGGCTCGTTTCCGCAAACCGCCGCCATCCGTCTGGCGCGTCAGGCGTTCAAGGCTGGCAAGCTGTCGGCGGGGGATTACACCGAGGCCATGCACAGCGAAATCCGTCATGCTGTCGAGGTGCAGGAAAACCTCGGACTGGATGTGCTGGTGCACGGCGAGGCCGAGCGCAACGACATGGTCGAGTACTTCGCCGAGCAGCTCGACGGCTATGCCTTTACCCGTTTCGGTTGGGTGCAGAGCTACGGTTCGCGTTGTGTCAAACCGGCAGTGATCTACGGCGACCTGAGTCGGCCCAAGGCCATGACTGTGGCCTGGATCGGTTATGCGCAAACCCTCACCCGCAAGGTGATGAAGGGCATGCTGACCGGCCCGGTGACCATGCTGATGTGGTCCTTCCCGCGCGACGATATTTCCCGTGAACAGCAGGCACGCCAGCTGGCTCTGGCCATTCGTGACGAGGTGGTGGACTTGGAAACAGCGGGTATCAAGATCATCCAGATCGACGAAGCCGCCTTCCGCGAAGGCCTGCCGCTGCGCCAGGCGCAGTGGCAGGGTTACCTGAACTGGGCCACCGAGGCATTCCGTCTGTGCGCCTCGGGCGTGCGTGACGAAACGCAGATCCACACCCACATGTGCTACAGCGAGTTCAACGACGTGATCGAGTCCATCGCTGCCATGGATGCCGACGTGATCACCATTGAAACCTCGCGTTCGGACATGGAGCTGCTGGAGGCCTTCGAACGCTTCGACTACCCCAACGACATCGGCCCCGGCGTGTATGACATACATTCGCCACGGGTGCCGGACAGCCTGGAGATGGTCAACCTGCTGCGCAAGGCTGCGCAGCGTATTCCGCTCGAGCGGCTGTGGGTCAACCCGGATTGTGGCCTGAAAACCCGTGCCTGGCCGGAGACCGAAGCGGCGTTGATCAATATGGTGGCGGCGGCTCGTCAGCTGCGTAGCGAACTGGCCTGATTGCCTTCACGAGCACGCCCCTGTGACTGCCCTGATCGGCTGTCGCAGGGGCTTTCGCTATTTTTTGTCGCTGTAGAAAGACCGCTCGTCCCCCTTCATCAAATTGTCACGCTTGTGTGGCAGCGCGCTCGCACAAACATCACCACACTCGAGTCTTAATGGGGTGCTGCGTTCTGCTGTCCCGGGTCTGGGTGATGTTATGCGTGGGTTGATTCTTCTCGCTGCACTGTTGTGCGGCCTGCCGGTTTTTGCGGCGCAGCGTTGTGATGTGGAGGTGCCGACGCACATGGCGGATGTGGGCGAGGTGCGTCTGGCGTATCAGAGCATTGGTCGCGACAGCGATCCTGCGCTGCTGCTGGTTATGGGCCTGGGCGGGCAGTTGATTCACTGGCCGGATGAAGTGGTGGCTCGCCTGTGTGAGCAGGGCTTTCGGGTGATCCGCTTCGATAACCGCGATGTTGGGCTGAGTGCATGGGCTGGCAACGCGCCAGAAATCAATCTGACCTATGAAGCACTGCGTTATCGCCTCGGTCTGTCGGTGGCCGCGCCTTATGGGCTGCGCGATATGGCCAAGGATGCCCTGGGCTTGCTGGATGCACTGGCCGTGCGTGAGGTTCACGTACTTGGGGCGAGCATGGGCGGGATGATCGCCCAGCATATGGCCGACCTTGCACCTGAGCGGGTGCAGAGCCTGACCTTGATTATGACCAGCTCCGGTGCTCAGGGGTTGCCGGCGCCAAGTAGTGCGCTACTGAGTCTGCTGGCCAAACGTGAAGCGCCCAACCGCGCGATAGCCCTGGAGCAGCAGGCTGACCTGCTGGCCGCGCTGGGCAGCCCGGCGGTCAGCGATGACCGGCAGTTACTGCTGCAACAGGCGCAGATTGCCTACGACCGGGCGTTCAACCCCGAAGGCGTGCAACGTCAGTTGTTGGCCATTCTCGCGGAGCCGAGCAGGGTCGAGCTGCTTAACCGTCTGCGCGTGCCAACCCTGGTGGTGCATGGCACGGCCGATCCGCTGCTGCCGGTGATGCACGGCGTGCATGTGGCGGCGCATATCAAGAACAGTGAATTGAGACTGATCCCCGGTCTGGCCCACCGCTTTCAGGAAGCGTTCAAAGAACCCTTGCTGGCGGCGGTGTTGCCGCACCTGCAGGCCCATCGGGGCGATGGGCAGTGGGCGCGGCTTTAAGGCGCAGAGTTACTTAACGAGTGCCTAGGAAGTCACGCTTACCGATGGCCACGCCGTTGTGGCGCAGGATGGCGTAGGCAGTGGTGCAGTGGAAATAGAAGTTCGGCATGACGTGATCGAGTAGGAAGGCCTGACCCTGGAAGTGGGTTTCCTTGTCGCGGCGCTTGAGGGTGACGGTGCGCGCTTCGCTGCCGTCGATCTGCGCAGCGTCAAGGCTGTGCAGGAAATCCAGGGTCTTGCTGATGCGTGCCTGCAGCTCGGCAAAGCTGGCTTCATCATCGGCATGGCTCGGTGCGTCGACCCCAGCCAGCAGGGCAGCGCCAGCCTTGGCGCCATCACAGGCGATCTGCACCTGGCGGCTTAGTGGAAACATATCGGGGGCCAGGCGCGCGTTGAGAAATACGCTCTGCTCAATCTTCTTCTCTTCGGCGTGGGCGGCGGCGATACCGAGGATAGTCGACAGGTTGTTTAGCTGGCGGGTGAAGACCGGGATGGATGCTTGGTACATGGACAGGGACATGAAAATCTCCAGAAGCGCCGAAGCGGATTGCCTCGGTGCGATTGTGTAGAAGGGCGGTGCACCGCCGCAGGCAGCGGCGGTGACGTGGGCTAACAAGCTTAGAAGCTGTTGATGATCTTGCCGCCGAGCAACGGGTAGTCGATCGTAAGCAATTTTTAGCCGATGGTGATGGGCGGCAGCTGAGTCAGTTCAACGGTCTGCGCTTTGCGCGGGGCGAGGATTTCCGCTTCGCCATCGACCACCAGCTCATCGTTCTGGTTGAACACGCGAGTGGCTACACGCACGCGGAATTTTGGCAGTTTCTCAAGGATTTCAAGACGCACGGTGAGGGTGTCACCGAGCTTCACTGGTGCGGTGAAGCGCATGCTCTGGCCGATGTAAATAGTGCCTGGGCCAGGAAGTTCGCAGGCCACGGCGGCGCTGATCAATGCACCGCTGAACATGCCATGGGCGATACGCTCCTTGAACATGGTGGTGGCAGCATATTCAGCGTCAAGGTGCACCGGGTTGTGGTCGCCGGATACTTCGGCAAACAGCTGGATGTCGCGTTCGCTGACGGTCTTGCTGTAGCTGGCGGTCTGGCCGACTTCGAGGGCGTCGTAGGGCGTGTTGCTGCTCTGGGTCATGGGTGGCTCTCTTGGCTCTGTTGGTGGCACTGGCGCGGTTGGCTGAGAGCCTGCTGCAACCAGTCGATGATGTAGGTGGTGACTTCGTCGCGGTTGCTCTCGTTGAGCAGCTCATGACGCGCATCGGGATAGAGTTTGACCTGTACGTGCTGGTTGCCTGCGGCGCTCAGGGCATTACCCAGGTCCTGCTGACGGCGGCCGTCGCTGACCGGGTCACAGGCCCCGCCGATCACCAGCAGCGGCAGGCTGTTGTCGATCTGCGCAAGATTTTCCAGCGGTGTGATCTGTTGCAAGCCGCCGAGTAGGTCGACCCACAGCTGATTGCTGCAGCGGAAGCCGCACAGTGGGTCACTGATGTATTTGTCGACTTCCAGCGGGTCGCGGCTCAACCAGTCGAAGGCGGTGCGGTTGGGCTTGAAGGCTTTGTTAAATGAGCCGAACGAAACGAACTCCAGCAGCGCACTGCGCCCCTGCGCTCCTTGCCGCCAGCGCTCGAAGCGTGCCAGCAACTGGCCGGCGCGGTACAGCGCCACGGGCTGGTAGTTGGAGCCGGAAAGAATAGCGCCCTGTAGGCTGCAGCTGTGGTGCATCAGGTAGGCCTGGCTGATGTAGCTGCCCATGCTGTGGCCGAGCAGGAATATCGGCGTTTGCGGGTGGGTTTGGCGCATATGATGGTTAAGGTGGGCCAGGTCATTGACCACCAGCTCCCAGCCCTTGTTGTCGGCATAGTGGCCGAGTAGACCATGTTCGGCAGTTTTGCCGTGCCCGCGCTGGTCATGCGCATACACCTCGAAGCCTTGCGCCACCAGTGCTTCGGCCAGGCGTGCATAGCGCCCGCTGTGTTCGGCCATGCCGTGAGCGACCATCAGCAACGCTTTCGGCGGCTGTTCGGCGTACCAGCGGTTGACAAAGAGGGGCGCTGCATCGGTGCTATTGAGCCAGAACGCTTGGTGGAGCATGGCGAATCCCTTAAGCCTGCAGAAGCTGCGCATTGTGCACCCCGCGCGGCGCGGCGCAAAGTCCGTGCGGGTTTAAGGATTATGGCTGCGCAATATCTGCATATATTCGCCGCTGCTGTGTAGATCGCGCAGGCCCTGCTCAAACACTGCGCTCCAATCCGGTTCGCCGGGCTTGGCGGGTACAAAGCCGACCAGCAGCGGGACGCGCTCCAGCACATTGCCCTGCCAGCTGAGCTTGCCGCGCAGTTGTTCATCGTTTGCGATCAAATGGTTACCGACGATACGTTCCAGCAACACCATGTCGAAACGCCGGGCATTGAGCTTGCGCAGGTTACTGATGTCGTCCACGGCGTCTTCGAGGGTAAGCCCAGCATCGAGAATATGCTGTGGGTAACCCTAGCCGCGTACGATGCCCAGGGTGCGCCCGCGTAATTCCTGCAGCTGGCTGAACTGCAGCGGATAACCGTTGCGGATAAACAGCCCCAGTTCGCTGTAAAACAGCGGGCGCGAGGGCTGCAGCCCTTCCTCGTTAATCTCCTTGGGCCACAGCGCCAGCGCGCCCTGGTAGTTGCCGTTGCCCAGCTCAACGCGCGCTCGCGCCCAGGGTAGAAAGTCGATCTGCAGCGGATAGCCACGTACAGCAAAGGCGCGGCGGGTCAGAGCGACGATGCTGCCGCCATCCGGCAGGTGTTCAGAGCTGTAGGGCGGGTATTCCAGGGTGGCCATGCGCAGTTGTGGCTGGGCCTGCGCCGATTGCGCGAAGAAAAACAGCAATGTTGCAACGAATAGAACGATAGGCATGGGGAGCCGTCAGCGCAGGGTGCAGATTGGTTATAGGTGGCGCGGCAGGATAGTTCCATAGGGAGCGGCAAGATTCAGTGCGTCAATGACGCTGCTCGGCTATTTGCCTGTTTGGCGTTAGCTGTTAACTTCCAGCCAACTCCGCAGCGCGGATTAGACCATCTCAGGGCAAGAGGATAAAAATAATGCAGCCTGATTTCTGGAGTGACAAACGCCCGGCCGGCGTACCCAATGACATCGACCTGGGGGCTTACAAGTCGGTAATCGAGGTGTTCGAGCGCTCGTGCAAGAAGTTCGCCGACCGGCCCGCCTTCAGCAACCTGGGCGTGACCCTGACTTATGCCGAGCTTGATCGGCTCTCGGCGGCCTTTGCCGCCTACCTGCAAAAGCACACTGACCTGCAACCGGGCGAGCGCATCGCCGTGCAGATGCCCAACGTGCTGCAGTACCCGATTGCCGTATTCGGCGCTATGCGCGCCGGGCTGATTGTGGTCAACACCAACCCGCTGTACACCGCCCGCGAGATGCGCCACCAGTTCAAGGATGCCGGCGTGCGTGCGCTGGTGTACCTGAACATGTTCGGCAAGCTGGTGCAGGATGTGCTGCCGGATACCGAGATCGACTACCTGATCGAAGCCAAGATGGGTGACATGCTGCCTAGCCTGAAAGGCTGGCTGGTCAACACCGTGGTGAAGAAGGTCAAGAAGATGGTTCCTGACTACCACCTGCCGCAGGCGGTGGGCTTCAAGGATGCACTCAAACAGGGCCAAGGGCATGCGCTGAAGCCGGTCAAGGTCGGCCAGGAAGACATCGCCGTGCTGCAATACACCGGCGGCACCACCGGTGTGGCCAAGGGCGCGATGCTCACCCACGGCAACCTGGTGGCCAATATGCTGCAAGTCGATGCCTGTCTGTCGCAGCTGGGCAACGATGGCACCCCGCTGATGAAGCAGGGCCAGGAAATCATGATCGCGCCGCTGCCGCTATACCATATCTATGCCTTCACCGCGAACTGCATGTGCATGATGGTCAACGGCAACCACAACGTGCTGATCACCAACCCGCGTGATATCCCAGGCTTCGTCAAGGAGCTGGGTAAGTGGCAGTTCTCCGCGCTACTGGGCCTCAACACGCTGTTCGTGGCGCTGATGGATAACCCCGAGTTCCAGAAACTGGATTTCTCCAAGCTCAAGGTCACCAACTCCGGTGGCACCGCCCTGGTCAAGGCCACCGCCGAGCGCTGGCAGGCGATGACCGGCTGTACTGTAGTCGAAGGCTATGGCCTCACCGAAACCTCGCCAGTGGCCAGTACCAACCCTTATGGCGATAAAGCGCGTCTGGGCACGGTGGGCATTCCGGTGCCGGGTACGGCGTTCAAGGTCATTGATGATGACGGCGTTGAGCAAGGCCTGGGCGAGCGCGGCGAGCTGTGCATCAAGGGCCCGCAGGTGATGAAGGGCTACTGGAACCGCGAAGAATCCACCGCCGAGGTGCTGGACGCCGAGGGCTGGTTCAAGAGCGGGGATGTGGCGGTTATCGACCCGGATGGCTTTGTGCGCATTGTCGACCGTAAGAAGGACATGATCATCGTCTCGGGTTTCAACGTATACCCCAACGAGATCGAAGATGTGGTCATGGCTCACCCGAAAGTCGCCAGTTGCGCGGCCATCGGCGTGCCGGATGAGAAGTCCGGGGAAGCGGTCAAGCTGTTCGTGGTAGCCCGCGATAGCAGCCTCAGTGCCGATGAACTGAAGGCCTACTGCAAGGAAAACTTCACCGGGTACAAAGTGCCCAAGCAGATCGTCTTCCGCGACTCGCTGCCTATGACGCCGGTCGGCAAGATTCTCCGTCGCGAGCTGCGCGATATCGCCTGACGCATACACGGTCGCGTCAATACAGCCGCAGGTTTAGCTGCGGCTGTATGAAACCTCCGCCAATCCCCGCGCAACCCCTGTAACTCGCTGCTTTCAGCGTCATCAATAAAAGTGACTTAAATTGCCGTGCTGGTCATTTTTGTGACTGCTGCGGCGCTTATTGGTGCTAGTCGCTGTTTGGCAAAGCTGCTACTCTCGGGCGGCTTTTTTGTGATCCACCATCCATGGCGACCCTGCTTTCCAGGCTGTTGCTGTGTGACGTCAAAAATTGCTCCCGGCAATTTTTTGCCGTTCAAATCGCAGAAAACACGCAAATCTACAATAAACAACCGTCTACGCGCGGTGAAGATCAAGCTGTTGCTGAGGAGTGGGCTTCCATGACCGAAAACTTTTGGAAGGATAAGTATCCCGTTGGGATTGCTGCCGAAATCAATCCTGACCAGTACCCGAACATCCAGGCGGTACTGAAAGAGTCCTGCCAACGCTTCGCCGACAAGCCAGCTTTCAGCAATATGGGTAAAACCATTACCTATGGTGAGCTGTACGAGTTGTCCGGCATTTTTGCCGCTTACTTGCAGCAGAACACCGACTTGCAGCCTGGCGACCGAATCGCCGTGCAACTGCCTAACGTGCTGCAGTATCCGGTTGTTGTCTTCGGTGCCCTGCGCGCCGGTCTGGTGGTGGTCAACACCAACCCGCTCTACACCGCGCGGGAAATGGAACACCAATTCAACGATTCCGGCGCCAAGGCCCTGGTCAGCCTGGCCAATATGGCCCACCTGGCTGAACAAGTTCTGCCGAAAACCGGGATCAAGACGGTCATCATCACTGAAGTCGGCGACATGCTTTCGCCGCTCAAGCGCCTGCTGGTCAACAGTGTGGTCAAACACGTTAAGAAGATGGTCCCGGCCTACAACCTGCCGCAAGCCGTCAAATTTACCGCTGCCATGGCCAAAGGCCGTGGTCAGAGCGTGAAAGAAGCAGCTCCGGCCAATGGTGAAATTGCCGTGCTGCAATACACCGGCGGCACCACCGGCGTGGCCAAGGGCGCGATGCTCACCCACCGCAACCTGATCGCCAACATGCTGCAGGTAAAGGCGCTGATGGGTTCGGAAATGAGCGAAGGCAGCGAAGTGCTGATCGCGCCATTGCCGCTGTACCACATCTATGCGTTCACCTTCCATTGCATGGCGATGATGCTGATTGGTGGGCACAACGTGCTGATCACCAACCCGCGTGATCTGCCTGCGATGACCAAGGATCTGGCCAAGTACAAATTCACCGGTTTTGTCGGCCTCAACACCCTGTTCGTTGCCCTGTGCAACAACGAGGACTTCCGCAAGCTGGACTTCTCCACCCTCAAAGCCACCTTCTCCGGCGGTATGGCGCTGCAACTGGCGACTGCCGAGCGTTGGAAGCAGGTGACCGGTTGCTCGATCTGCGAAGGCTTCGGCATGACCGAAACCAGTCCGGTGGCCTCGGTCAACCCGTTCAGCAATATCCAAATCGGCACCATCGGTATTCCGGTACCGTCGACCGTGTGCAAGGTGATCGACGACGAAGGCGTCGAGCAGCCATTGGGTTCGATTGGTGAGCTGTGCGTCAAAGGTCCGCAGGTGATGAAGGGCTACTGGCAGCGTCAGGAAGCCACCGACGAAATCCTCGACGCCGAAGGCTGGTTGAAGACTGGCGATATCGCGGTGATTCAGGAAGACGGTTACATGCGTATCGTCGACCGCAAGAAGGACATGATTCTGGTGTCCGGCTTCAACGTCTACCCGAACGAGCTGGAAGACGTGCTCGCCACTCTGCCAGGTGTGCTGCAGTGCGCGGCCATCGGTGTGCCGGATGAGAAGTCGGGCGAAGCGATCAAGATCTTCGTGGTGGTCAAACCGGGTGAAACCCTGACCAAAGAGCAGGTGATGGAGCACATGCGCGCCAACGTCACGGGCTACAAGGTGCCGAAAGCCGTAGAGTTCCGCGACGTCCTGCCGACCACCAACGTGGGCAAGATCCTGCGCCGCGAACTGCGTGATGAAGAACTGAAGAAGATGGGCAAGAAGTAAAACCGCGCTAAACAAAACCCCGCCTAGGCGGGGTTTTTTGTGTCTGCGCGCTATTATGCACCAGGGACACAAAGCCTTAATAATCAAATGGTTATCTGTTAGTCCCTGGCGCAATATCGACAATGAGTGGTAAATGATCACTGTGCTCTAGCCAGTGATCAGCAGCACCGATTGATATGCGGGCACCGATCTTAAGCATTTCGGACAGAAATGCGTAATCGATGTGATAGGGCTTCTCCAGCTTCCGATGCAGGAAAAATGTTGGCTGGGTCTCGGCCCCCTGGGCCTCCCCGGCTTGAGAATGGTAGAGGCTATGAAGCCCCAGACTCTCAAGCTCTTTAACCACATCCGAGTGGTTCCACCAACGATCCCAAACATCCCAACAGGCATTGCTGTTTAGGTCTCCGATGACGACAGCCTTCGGTGTGGCCAAATGAGCTTTGTGTAATTCAAGCCATTTGTGGAGCTGCCCGATGTATTTGAACGTCGGGGAGCCTGCCTCTTTTGTCCAAACTGCTAGCAGCGTGATGTCATCGACCATAAGCGGCAAAAACAACTGCAAGCGCCCCGAGTCAAGGTTCAGAGGTTCTAGCCGAACGTCGGGCTTAGCAAAGACGCCAAGCCCTTTGTTCTTGTTGTCACCGGCCCACAGGTGATTAGTTGCCCATTGTTTGTAGTGGGCATCACGACACTGAAATGGGTCTTCACATTCCTGGATCACAAGGACGTCTGCGTTCAACTCCTCCAGCAGATGGAGTTTTTTTCGAAAGGCACCGTTGCAGTTCCAGCTCACAATACGCATTCAGACGGACATTCCTTTGGCGTGAAGAATCGCGTGGATGAGTCTATCACTGACACTGATTGATTAATTTTTGTAGCACAAAAATACCCCGCAAGGCCCGTGATAGAGAGCTTTTAGCAGGCTTGCGCATTTTGCTTTTAGCGGTAGACTCATCACTGTATAAATAAACAGTGGTGTTCTGGTGGCAGCATATTTTTGGCTCAAGAAGGAGGCCCTGACGACCTCGATGAGCGACCTAGATGGTCTCTCGGAGGCGCAGGCGCATGCCTTCCTGGCAGGAATGCGCTGGCAATCAGAAGATCATCAGGTATGTCCGGACTGCGGCGTTCGCGACAAGCATTATTTCCGTTGCACGCGACTGCAATGGAGCTGCAAGCATTGCTTCAGCACGTTCTCGTTGACCAGCGGAACCGCTTTCCACGGGCATAAACTCAAGTACCGTGTTCTGCTCAAGGCCCTGTTTTACTTCGCCATTAACCAGAAAGGGCTTTCGGCGCTTGCGCTCAGACGCTACCTGGGGGTGCAGTACCGCACGGCATATCTGCTGATGCATAAAATCCGTGAAGCCATCATGTTGAGCACTGAGGTCAGGCCCCTATCAGGGCATGTGGAGATCGATGGTGGCCACTTTTCCGGCAAAAAGCGCAAGCCTAGAAAGGTCGCGGAAAAGGAACTACCGAAGCTGGCTAAGAAGTACCAGCATCGGGATAAGGTGGGCCCTGCGGAAAATCCTTTGCACGAGAACAGGCGCATCATCATCGTCTTTCGGGAGTGCGATACCCGCCCCCTAGAACAAGGCGGTCGTCCAGGGGCTATCCGTACGATCACTGCTATCTGCAAGGCCGAGGATAGCCAGGTTGTCCCGCTCGTTGAGAGATATGTGAAGAAAGGCAGCAAGGTCTACACGGACGAACTGCCAGCGTACCGGAAGCTCCAGTACATCGGCTTCAGCCACGAGACTGTCAATCACTCGCGCGAATTCTCAACCGATGCGGGCGTGAACCAGAACCAGGCCGAGAGCTATTTCTCGCGATTACGGCGGGCGTTCATTGGCGTTTTCCACCGGATTACGCCGCGCTATATGCTGGACTACAGCTGCGAGATGAACTGGCGAGAGGACATGCGTCGAACGGACTTGCTCGGTCAGGTTACCGACCTCTTTTACAAGGTGACCAACACCCCGCACTCCAAGGATTGGCGAAACTATGTCCGGGGCAACAAACGTGAAGGCGAACTCAGGACGATTCCTGGCTTGTAGGCTTTTCGCCGACCCATAGCCAAGTCGCCTTAGTACCTGCGCTGCCACCATCAGCACGAATCACCCAGCCACGATCTCTAAGCACCCTCAAATCACGGGCGATCCTGTGCATGGCGTCACGACGCTTGGTTGGCAGCTTGAAGCCAGCCAGAGTTTCCCCTTGTAGCAACTCCAATATCTCGGCAGTGCCAAGCGGTTCGCCAGTCTGCTGTAAGAGCTGAGCCAACTCTTTTCTGAAGACCCCATGCCGAACACCATCTAAGCGAGGAGTCGCCCGGATTGTTCGAACGTCATCCGGGTTCAGATGAAAGTCCTGAATCTTTCTTGAAAGCTCAAGCACAGCCTTTTCGGCAACTTGCTTCTGAGATCTGGTCTCAGCAAGCTCCGCAATCAGTGCCTTTTCTCGTGCGTTGAGTGTTTGAACCTCGCCTTTTCGGTACGCGAGGTCTTTCGCCAATTTGGCGATTCTGGGGTGATGGTTGGCCATCAGGAGAAGAGAGCACATGACAGCCGGGCTGTCATGTGCTTGTGGTGCATAATAGCGTGTCTGCGACTAAACTGATCGAACAGCGGTGAGCTTTAGTTTCAGTGGTCGGTCAAGCTGTGCGCCAGGTGATTTCCTCTACGCCATCAGCGCTGATGCGCATCCAGCGGTCGGCTTGCTCGTCGCTTTCTTCTTCCTGCCAGCCGCCCGGCGCGCAGCGGACTTCAACATTCAGTGCCGCGAAGGCCGCTTGAGCGCAGGCCAGGTCGTCAGCCCAGGGCGTGGCATCACTTTCCAGGTACAGGCTGTTCCATTTGCCAACCGCTTTGGGCAGCCAGGTGACGGGTACGTCGCCGGCCGTGCATTTATAGGTCTGGCCTTTCTGCTGCCAAGGCGTGCAGCTGCCCAGTGCGCTGTTCAGCCACTCGCCGATGGCGGTGTGGTCGGCGTCTTTCAGGTAAATCTCGATATCCGGTTGGCGCATGGTCATAGTCTCTCGATCCAGTCGTAGCGGATGGCGACAGTCACGTCGCAAGGTTCGGCGATTACCGCCGCGCGGCGCTCGGCGCTGGCGCGCCAGCCGTGTGGGGTCATGGCCAGCAGGTCGGCGCGGGCCTCGCTGCTGTCCAGGTGCAGATTAAAGGTCAGGGTTTCGCTGTGAGCCAGGCGCATGCCCTCAGGGATCAGCTCCAGGTGTTTCTGATCATCGTAGTCACGCACTTCGTCGTACAGCTTCTGCCGCAATTCCATCAGGTGTTCGCGGGTCGGGCCCATGCGCAGCAGGCCACCACCGGGGGCGAGCAGGCGCTTGGCTTCTTGCCAGTCGAGCGGGCTGAAGACGCTGGCGAGTAATTGGCAGCTGGCGTCCGCCAGCGGCACACGGGCCATGCTCGCCACCAGCCAAGTCAGCTGCGGCGCACGTTTGCAGGCGCGCTTGACCGCCTCGCGGGAGATGTCCAGGGCATAGCCATCGGACTGCGGCAGGGCGTCGGCGATCTGTGTGGTGTAGTAACCCTCGCCACAGCCAATATCCAGCCAGCGTTCCGGGTTATAACCGGCGGCCAGTTCGGCCAGGCGCTGCGCCAGAGGAGCGTAATGCCCACCGTCGAGAAAGCGCCGTCGGGCCTCGACCATGGCGGCGTTATCGCCTGGGTCGCGGCTGTTCTTATGCTGCACAGGCAGCAGGTTCAGGTAACCCTGGCGTGCACGGTCGAAGCGGTGGTTGGCCGGGCAGGCCACACCATTGTCGAGCGTCTGCAGCGGCGCCTGGCAGATCGGGCAGGTCAGGCTCATGCGAGCAGATTGACCAAGGTCTGGTAGTAAATTTCGGTCAGCACATCCAGATCACTGGCCAGCACGCGTTCGTCGACCTGGTGGATGGTGGCGTTGACCGGGCCGAGTTCGACCACTTGGGTGCCAAGGGTGGCAATAAAGCGCCCGTCCGAGGTACCGCCGCTGGTAGACGGTTTGGTATCGCGGCCGGTGATGGCCTTGATGCTGGCCGCTACGGCGTCGAGCAAGGCACCTGGTTCGGTGAGAAAAGGCAGGCCGGAAAGTGCCCAGTCCAGTTCAAAATCCAAGCCGTGTTTATCGAGGATGGCCTGAGTGCGCTGCTGCAGACCTTCAACCGTCGATTCAGTCGAGAAACGGAAGTTGAAGATGGCCTTCAGCTCACCCGGAATCACGTTGGTCGCGCCGGTGCCTGCGTTGAGGTTGGAAATCTGGAAGCTGGTCGGCGGGAAGAATGCGTTGCCGTCGTCCCAATGCTCGGCGGCCAGTTCGGCCAGGGCCGGCGCGGCCAGATGTATCGGGTTGCGCGCCAGGTGCGGATAGGCCACATGACCTTGCTTGCCGCGTACGGTCAGGGTGCAGCCGAGCGAGCCGCGGCGGCCGTTTTTCACTACGTCACCGACCAGGGTAGTGCTCGAGGGTTCGCCGACGATGCACCAGTCCAGGCGCTCGTTACGTTCGCGCAGGCGTTCAACCACCGCCTTAGTGCCGTGGTGCGCCGGGCCTTCTTCATCACTGGTGATCAGAAAAGCGATACGGCCTTTATGGTCCGGGTATTCCGCAACAAAGCGTTCAACGGCGATGATCATCGACGCCAGGCTGCCTTTCATGTCCGCCGCGCCACGGCCACAGAGCATGCCGTCTTCATCAATCAGCGCATCGAATGGCTGGTGCTGCCACTTCTGCACCGGGCCGGTGGGCACCACATCGGTGTGTCCGGCAAAGCACAGTACGGGGCCTTCTTGGCTGCCGTGGCTGGCCCAGAAGTTGTCCACATCTTCGATACGCATCGGCTCGATGGTGAAACCGCAGGCGGCAAGGCGGCGCGTCATCTGCTCCTGGCAGCCTTCATCAAGCGGCGTGACGGAAGGACGACGAATCAGCTCACAGGCAAGCTCCAGCGTCGGGGAGAGGGGCGTGGCGTTGGCGGTCATTGCGGCTCCAAGGCGGCATCAAGCGGAAAGGTCGCCATCTTAAAGCAAAACGGCGGCCATTGGCCGCCGTCTAGTATTCAGGCACACCTGTGATCAGCTGGCCGCGGCGGTTTCCTGCACGCTTGCCTGAGGCGCCGGCAGTGACGACAGCAAAGCCATGATCAGCGCCGCCAGGTAGGGCAGCGACTGCACCAGTAGCATGGCTACCCAGAACTTCACATCGGCGCTCGGCAAGCCCTGGACGATGCTGATACCGATGGCCGAACCCCACAGCAGTAGCATGATAAACACTTCTTCGCGGGCCTCGGCCAAGGCCACCAGGATGCCGTGGTTGCTGGCCATCTTCGGTGTGCGGAAGAACGGAATAGTCTTGGTGAAGGTGCCGTAGAGCACCGCCTTGGCGATCGTGTGCGACAACGCCAGGCCTGCCAGCGCAGCCTGGAAGGAGCGCACCAAGTCAACTCCCATGGCCTTGCGGTAGAGGAACAGGATCTTGCCCAGCTTGAAGAAGAACAGCGCCAACGGCGGGATGGCGAAGATCATCAGCGGCGGGTCAACCCGCTGCGGCACGATGATCATCGCTGCCGACCAGAGCAGCGCACCGACGGTGAAGAAGATATTCAGGCCGTCGGCGATCCACGGCAGCCAACCGGCGACGAAGTGGTAGCGCTGTCCGCTCTTGAGTTCGGAGTCCTTGCCGAGGAACAGGCTGCGTGCATGGCCCTTCATGATCTGAATGGCGCCGTAAGCCCAACGGAAGCGCTGCTTCTTGTAGTCGATAAAGGTGTCCGGCATCAGCCCCTTGCCGAAGCTTTCGTGGGCGTAGGCGGCGCTGTAGCCTTTCTCGAATACGCGCAGGCCCAGTTCGGCGTCTTCGCAGATGGTCCAGTCGGCCCACTTCAGTTCGTCCATCACGGTACGACGGATCATGGTCATGGTGCCGTGCTGGATGATCGCGTCGCGGTCATTACGCGTCACCATACCGATATGGAAGAAGCCTTTGTATTCGGCATAGCAGAGCTTCTTGAATACGTTCTCGTTGCCGTCACGGTAATCCTGCGGTGATTGCACCACGGCAATCTTAGGGTCGCTGAAGTGCGGCACCATGTACTTGAGCCAGTTCTTGTCGACGCAGTAATCAGCGTCGATCACCGCCACCACTTCGGCGTCCGGACAGGTGTGCGGGAGGATGTAGTTCAGCGCACCGCCTTTGAAACCGGCAATCGGTGCTACGTGGAAGAAGCGGAAGCGTGGGCCCAGGACTTTGCAATACGCCTCAACCGGCTCCCACACGGCCGGGTCCTTGGTGTTGTTGTCGATGATGATGACTTCGTAATCCGGATAATCCAGCGCAGCCAGGGCGTCGAGGGTCTGTTTGACCATCTCCGGTGGCTCGTTGTAGCAGGGTACGTGCACCGATACCTTGGGGCGGTAGGCACTGTCGGCCAAGACCGGCTGGAACGGCCTGCGCCGCGCACGGGTCCAGGCGGTTTCAGCCAGTTCGTGGGCTTCTGTCAGTAGGACGATAAACACGCCGAAGGCGCCAATGCCCAACAGCAGGCCAACCAAGGTGCTGAACCAGGTGCTGTATTGCTGGCTGTAGTCGTAACCGATCCACACCAGGGCGGAGCCGCCGGCGAACGCGACAATGGTCAGGAAGGTGCGGCCGCGCTGACGCAGGGCGCTGCCGTCGATCAGCATCAGCGCCAGGCTGAGCAGGGCCAACACCACCGAGCCGATGGCCAGCAAGCGCCACTGGGGAATCGCCACCACCGGCCCTTCGAAGGCGAACTTGGCCTGACGTTCTAGGTTGTACACGCCCCAATACGCCCCCACCGCGCCTTCATCGCTGGCCTTCCACGGCTGGTCGAAAGCTTCGATGACGAAGTAGTTGTAGCCCTTGACGTTCAGTGCATTGACCAGGGTGCGTAGGTAGATGGCCTGGTCCGCCTGTGAGGCGTCGGCGCCGCCGCGCATGCGGCCGTTGCTCGGCCAGCCGACCTCGGAGAGCAGCAGGGGTTTTTTCGGGAAGAGCTTTTTCAGGTCTTTGGCGCGTTCGAGGACGAACTCGGTAGAGTCCTCCATCGGCACAAATTCCCAGTAGGGCAGTACGTGGGCGGCAATCAGGTCGACGTGCTGCGCCAGTTCTGGATGATCCTGCCAGATGTGCCACTGCTCGGAGGTGGTCACCGGCACCTTGACCGCCGCGCGTACGCGGTCGATGTAGGCAATCAGGTCCTCTGGGGTCACTTCACTGCGGAACAGGGCTTCATTACCGACTACCACGCGCACCACGCTGCGTGAGTTGTTGGCAATTTCGATGGCTTTGACGATTTCCCGCTCGTTACGCGCAAGATCCGGACTGATCCAGATGCCCAGGGTTACGCGCAGGCCGAACTCTTCGGCCAGCAACGGGATATTGCCCAGAGGGCCGTCTACCGAGTAGGTGCGGATGTTATCGGTTTGCGTGCTCAGCAACTCCAGGTCAGCACGCATTTGCTCATCGCTGGGGTAGGTGTCCTGCTGCGGGTTCTGCCCGGCGCGGAAGGGCGAGAATGAATACCCGGAGATCTGTTCCGGCCAGTCCGGCGCGGTGACCGGGCGGTTGTACAGCGCCCAGATACCGGTAAACACGGCGGCAATCGCCAGGAACATGACCAGGTTCAGTCCAAACTTACGCGAAGGCATAGTGTGCAGGTCCAGCGAAGGGGCAATAAAAAGCGACGAGCGTCGGGTGGCGCATGCTACGCCGCCGCCATTGGGCTGTATAGCTCGGCCTATGGGCATGTTGATGGGATGCCGAAGGGGCTTGAAGGTTCCTGTTGTGGCAATTTGCCATTGCAGCTCATCGGCTAATTACGCTCTGCATGACACAGCGCTTGGGCGCAGGCCGTCGGCTACCTATAATGCGCGCCGCTGTTGCTTGTGAGAGAGAAGAATGCCCTTAGATGAACAACGCTTTGCCGGAATCGCCCGTCTGTATGGTCGCCAAGGGGCCGAGCGGCTGGCGGCTGCGCATGTGGCGGTGGTTGGTATTGGCGGCGTGGGCTCCTGGGCGGCGGAAGCGTTGGCGCGTTCTGGGGTCGGTGAGATATCTCTGTTTGACCTGGATGATGTCTGCGTCAGCAACAGCAACCGCCAGTTGCATGCCCTCGACAGCACAGTCGGTCAGCCTAAGGTCGAAGTGATGGCCGCACGTATTCGCGGTATCAATCCAGGGTGCGTGGTGCATGCCGTGACGGATTTCGTCACCCGCGAGACCATGGCCGAGTACATCACCGAGCAACTTGATGCGGTGATCGACTGCATCGACAGCGTCAACGCCAAGGCCGCGCTGATTTCCTGGTGCAAGCGGCGCAAGATCCAGGTGATTACCACCGGTGGCGCGGGTGGGCAGATCGACCCGACGCAGATCCAGGTCGGCGACCTGAACAAAACCTGGAATGATCCGCTGGCGTCCAAGGTGCGCTCCACACTGCGCCGCGATTACGGCTTCTCACGCACGCCTGGGCGCAATTACAGCGTGCCCTGCGTGTATTCCAGCGAGCAGCTGCGCTATCCCAAACCCGACGGTACGGTGTGTCAGTACAAGGGCTTTGTGGGGGAGGGGGTCAAGCTCGACTGCGCTGGCGGTTTTGGCGCAGTGATGATGGTGACCGCGACTTTTGGCATGGTCGCCGCTGCGCGCATCGTCGATAAATTGGTTGCTGGTACTCGGCGGCCGGCAGAGCGGCGGCCCGCACATGATGATGTTGGCTAATATTTAAAGAATGACCGGTTGCGGTCGATGTTCAGCAGGGATGTGCTGGTAGTTCTCTTTTGAGGTGTGCTGTGTTGTCCCTGCTGCGTCATGTATTACGTCATGTCCCGCGATATGCGCTGCTGTTTGCTGCGCTCTCTGCTTGCCTGAGTGTCCATGCCCACTCGGTTGTGCGAGTTGGTACCGGTGACTGGGTGCCCTATGTTGACCAGCAGCGCAAAGATGGCGGCGCCCTGTCGCGGTTGGTGCGGGACATTTTCAAGGCGGCCGGTTATCAGGTTGAGTTCGTCTATTACCCCTGGGACCGCAACCTGCTGATGCTCGAACAGGGCGGCCTGGATGCGGTGATGCCGTATATCTGCAGTAAGAGTCGCCAGCGTTTCACTGCATGCAGTGATGCCGTTGTGGCGGGGGACGTGGTGTTATTCCAGCGCAGCGACCAGCAACTTGCTTGGACCCGTTTCGGCGATCTTAAGACGTTCCGCATCGCCACGACGCTGGGCTACTCCTATGGTACGGAGTTTGATGCGGCGCTTGATGCTGGGCAGTTGCAGGTGCAGCAACATGGCAAAGAAGACACTGGCTTCCGTTTACTGAGCCTGGGGCGGGTTGACTTCCACCCTCAGGATCGAGCGGTTGGTTATGCCATGTTGCGTCGCCTGTTTTCCGAACAGGAGCGAGCGTTGATTACCCATAATCCGCGTATTTTGCATGCTGAACCGCTGCACCTGCTGTTTCGCAAAGGTGATGCTAAAGCCGATCAGTTGCGTGAGATATTTAATACCGGCCTGCGGCGCCTGGCGCAGAGCGGTGAGTTGCAGCGTTTGCAACAGGCCCTGTATTCCGGCAATGCCGATCAGTGGCGCGCTGCGCCCTGATCGTTGGCATCGAGCAAGTGCTGCATCCGTGTCAGCACGGCCTGCAGGCCATTGCTGCGTGAGGGTGACAGGTGGCGGGCCAGGCCGAGCTGGGTAAACCAGTCCGGCAGATCCAGTTGCGCCAGTTCGGATGCCGGCAGGCCGTTGACTCTGGCCAGCAGCAGCGCGAGCAAACCCCGCAACAGTCGTGCATCACTGCTGGCGCGAAACTGCCAGTGAGCGCCGTCCTGCTCAGCCAACAGCCACACCTGACTTTCACAGCCTTGCACCCGGTTGGCTTCAATGCGTTCGGCATCACTCAGCGGGACGAGCAGGTCGCCCCATTGCATTAGCAGGCGTGCGCGCTGCTCCCAGCCGGGGCAGGCGCTAAAGGCTTTTAGTGCAGTCTGCGCAGTGGCAGGAAGGCTCATTGCAACAACTCCAAGGCTTGATCCAGCGCGCTGAAAAAACGCTTTAAATCGCCGCCATCGTTATACAAACCCAGCGACACACGAATCGCCCCGTTCAGGCCGAGGCCCTGTAACAGCGGCATGGCGCAGTGATGGCCGGCGCGCACGGCGATGCCTTGTTCGGTCAGCAGGTGAGCCAAGTCGGCATGGTGCACAGCATCGATCACAAAGCTGGCCAGCGCGACAGTCGGTGTGCCGAGCAGGCGCAGGCCCTGGCGCAGTTGCAGCCCTGCGATCAGCTCGGCATGCAATGCCGCTTCGTGGGCGCTGACGGCGCTGGCATTGAGGCTGTTCAGATAATCCAGGCTCGCGCCTAGGGCGATCACTGAGGCAATCGGCGGAGTGCCTGCCTCAAAACCCAATGGTGCTGGGCGAAAGCTGGCGTTGCTGTAGTCGGTGTGCAGCAGCATCTCGCCACCAAACTGCCAGTGCGCCAGCTGCTCAATGGCGTTCGTGCGGCCATAAAGCAGGCCGACGCCGTCCGGACCGTAGAGTTTGTGGCTGGAGCAGATATAGAAATCGCAGCCCAAGGCCTGCACGTCTTGGCGGCTATGCACCACGCCCTGAGTGCCATCGACCAAAGTCAGTGCGCCTTGCGCCTGTGCCAAGGCCAGCAGCGGCTCAAGTGGCTGCCAGCAGCCGAGCACGTTGGACAGCTGGCTTACCGCCAACAGGCGGGTGCGTGGGCCAATCAACTGCGCTGCTTGGGCTAGGTCGATCAACCCATGCTGATCCAGCGGCAGCACCACCAGCTTGAGCTGGCGGCGCAGCGCGAGTTGCTGCCAGGGCAGCAGGTTGGCGTGATGTTCCAGGGCGCTGATGACGATCTCGTCACCGGGTTGCAGGCGCTGCTCCAGGCCGTAGGCCAGCAGGTTGAAGGCTTCGGTGGCGCTGCGGGTAAAGATGATCTGCTGCGCGCTGGGCGCATTTAGCCAGCGTGCAGCCTTCTCACGTGTAGCCTCGAAGGCGCGGGTGGCGCGCTCGCCCGGCAGGTGCTGGGCGCGATGCACATTGGCTGCGCCACCGGCGTAATAGCCGAGCAGGGCATCGAGCATGGCCTTGGGTTTTTGCGCAGTGGCAGCGCTGTCCAGATAGGTCTGGCCTTCGGCCGCAAGGGCCAGAATGCCAGGGAAGTCAGCACGCCATGGGGAGATCAGTGACATGGGCTTGGGCACCGCAAGAACTGTCTGTTGAGTATAAATAGACAGGCCGGGCATGGGCCCGGCCTGTGGCAACTGCGTGGCGCTTAGTTGTGCGCGTGCAGGGCTTCGTTCAGCTCGATAGCCGACTTGTGGGTTTTGCACTCCACAGCGCCGGTTTGCGAGTTGCGGCGGAACAGCAGGTCCGGCTGGCCAGCCAGATCACGGGCCTTGAGCACCTTGACCAGCTTGTTGTCAGCATCCAGCAGCGCCACCTTGGTGCCGGCGGTGATGTACAGGCCGGATTCCACAGTGTTGCGGTCGCCCAACGGAATGCCGATACCGGCGTTGGCACCGATCAGGCAGCCTTCACCCACGGAAATGACGATATTGCCGCCACCGGACAGGGTGCCCATGGTCGAGCAGCCGCCGCCCAGGTCCGAACCTTTGCCGACAAACACGCCCGCCGACACGCGGCCTTCGATCATGCCGGGGCCGGCGGTACCGGCGTTGAAGTTGACGAAGCCTTCATGCATCACGGTGGTGCCTTCGCCCACATAGGCGCCCAGGCGGATGCGCGCGCTGTCAGCGATACGCACGCCAGCCGGCACCACGTAGTCGGTCATTTTCGGGAACTTGTCCACCGAGAAGACTTCCAGCAGATCGCCCTTCAGGCGTGCTTCCAGTTGACGCTCAGCCAGTTCACCGAGGTCGACGGCACCCTGGCTGGTCCAGGCCACGTTTGGCAGCAGCGGGAAGATTCCGGTGAGGTTCAGGCCGTGCGGCTTAACCAGGCGGTGCGACAGCAGGTGCAGCTTGAGGTAGGCCTCAGGCGTGCTGGTGAGTGCGGCGTCTTCGGCGAGCAGGGTGACCACCAGAGGCTTCTGGCTTTCGGCCAGGCGGGTGAGCAGGGCGGACTGCTGGCTGTCGACATTTTTCAGCGCTTCGGCCAGGTCGCCTGCCTGGCTGTTGGTCAGGCTGAGAGCCTGGTTGCCGCCTTGGTACGCGATTTTTTCCAGCACTTTGGCGACCAGTTCGCTGCTCGGGTTGAGCAGTGGCTGGGCGTAGAAGACTTCCAGCCAGGTGCCCTGACGGTTCTGGGTGCCAACGCCGAAAGCCAGGCTGAAGAGGGTTGTGCTCATGTTGTTTTCCTTACCGCAAATTCGTGTGGGCCGGCTGGTTCAAACCAGTTCGGCGGCATAACGGTCAGCCTTGAAGCCAACCAGGGTCTTGTTGCCGAGATCCAGCACCGGGCGTTTGATCATCGACGGTTGGGCGAGCATCAGTTCGATCGCCTTGTGCTGATCGAGGCCGCTTTTCTGCGCCTCGTCCAGCTTGCGGAAGGTGGTGCCTGCGCGGTTCAGGATGGTTTCCCAACCATGCTCATTGCACCACTTTTCCAGGTTGCCACGGTCTATGCCGCAGGCTTTGTAATCATGAAAGGCGTAGCTTACCCCGTGCTCGTCGAGCCACGTGCGGGCTTTTTTCATGGTGTCGCAGGCTTTTATGCCAAACAGGGTCTTGCTCATCAGAGGCTCTTCACAAAATCACGGATACGTTCGGCTGCTGCCACGCACTCGGCCAGCGGCGCGACCAGGGCCATGCGCACACGGCCGGCCCCCGGGTTGTTGCCGTCCACTGCGCGCGACAGGTACGAACCAGGCACCACGGTGACATGCTCGCGGGCAAACAGCTCGCGGGTAAATGTTTCATCGTCTATCGGCGTTTTCGCCCACAGGTAGAAACCGCCATCCGGCCGTTGCACATCCAGCACATCGCCAAGAATCGCCAGCACCGCGTCGAACTTCTCGCGGTACAGGTCGCGGTTGGCTTTGACGTGGGCTTCGTCGCTCCAGGCGGCGACGCTGGCCAGTTGGGTTTGCACCGGCATGGCGCAGCCGTGGTAGGTACGGTACAGCAGGAAAGATTTCAGAATGTCGGCGTCGCCGGCGACGAAGCCCGAACGCAGGCCTGGCAGGTTGGAGCGCTTGGACAGGCTATGGAACACCACGCAGCGTTTGAAATCATGGCGGCCCAATTCGGCGCAGGCCGTGAGCAGGCCGGCCGGTGGGGTGCCTTCATCGAAATACAGCTCGCTGTAGCACTCATCCGCAGCGATCACGAAGTTGAATTTATCGGCCAGGGCTATCAGCTTCTTCAGCGTCGGCAGCGGAATCAGCGCGCCGGTCGGGTTGCCGGGTGAGCAGAGAAAGAGGATCTGGCAACGCTGCCAGACCTCGTCGCTGACGGCGTCGAAATCCGGGTTGAAACCGTGTTCTTCCAAGCATGGCAGGTAGTGCGGCTGTGCGCCGGCAAGAAAAGCCGCGCCTTCATAGATCTGATAGAAGGGGTTGGGGCTGACTACCAGGCCATCGACATCGCGCTTGACCACCGCCTGGGTAAAAGCAAACAGCGCCTCACGGGTGCCGTTGACCGGCAGCACGTGGCGCGCCGGATCGAGCACGCCGGCCGCTAGGCCAAAGCGGCGGTTACACCAGTTGGCGATGGCTTCACGCAGCGCAGGGATGCCCAAGGTGGTCGGGTATACCGCAAGCTGGTCGAGGTTAGTGCGCAACGCCTCAGCGACAAACTCCGGCGAGCGGTGTTTCGGCTCGCCGATCGACAGGGCAATCGGGCTTTTGCCGGCGGGAGCCTGTACGGCGCCCAGCAGTGCGCGGAGCTTTTCGAACGGGTAGGGCTGCAGCTGGTTTAACGCGTCGTTCATTGTTGCTTCCTGAGGTCTGCCAGCGCCCGCATCCAGGATGGCGGGCGGCTCAAGGGTAATAAGGGGCTTTAAATAACGATTCGGCTTAGTTCGGCCTGCGTGCCTGGGGCATCGGACAGTTGCGCAACCATGGTTTCCTGCAGGCGCATGCACAGCTCGGGGTCGGACAGCGGCTGGTTGTGCGCGTCGGTGACGAAGAACACGTCCTCCACCCGCTCGCCCAGAGTGGCGATCTTGGCATTCTGCAGCGACAGGTCGAAGTCGAGGAAAATCCGCCCGATTCGCGCCAACAGGCCCGGTCGATCCGGTGCGGTGACTTCGAGGATGGTCACTGGTCGGTGCGCATCGTTATGAATGGTCACTTGCGGCGCAAAAGCAAAGTGCTTGAGCTGGCGCGGTACCCGGCGTTGGATAATGGCCGGGTAGTCGTCTGGGTTCTTCAATGCGTCGACCAAGCCCTGGCGAATCTCTTTGATCCGCACTGGGTTCTCGCCAATCGAGCCGCCTTCGCCTTCGAGCACGATGTAGGTGTCGAGGGTGAACTGGCTGGTGGAGGTGAGAATCCGCGCGTCATGGATGTTCAGGTTGAGCTGGGCCATGGCCGCCACGGTCACGGCAAAGAAGTCGTGCTGATCCTGGGCGTAGATGAAGATCTGCGTGCCACCTTCAAACTCGCGCTGGGTGGTTTCCTTGATCAGTACTAACGGCTCGCTGTTGTTGCCGTGTTGCAGGATCGCCTCGCTGTGCCAGGCCACGTCAGATGCCGTGTGGCGCAGGAAGTAGTCGTCACCCAGTTGCGACCAGAGTTGCTCGGCATCATCCGGGTCGGTGCCGCCGCGCACTAGGATGTCCAGAGCGGCGATCTGCGTCAGGCGTATCTGCTCTTCGCGGTCCAGTGGGTTTTCTAGGCCGCGGCGCAGCGCACGCTTGGTCTCGGTATACAGCTGGCGCAGCAGGCTGGCACGCCAGGAGTTCCACAGGCTAGGGTTGGTGGCGTTGATGTCGGCCACGGTCAGCACATAGAGGTAATCCAGGCGGGTTTGGTCGCCGACCAGGCGGGCGAAATCGAAGATTACCTGTGGGTCGGATAAATCCTTGCGCTGCGCTGTGGTGGACATCACCAGGTGGTGTTGCACCAGCCAGACGATCAGCTTGGAGTCCCAGTTTGGCAGCTGGTGGCGTACACAGAAGGCTTCGGCATCCACTGCGCCGAGCTCCGAATGGTCGCCGCCACGGCCTTTGCCGATGTCGTGGTAAAGCCCAGCCATATAGATCAGCTCGGGTTTGGGCAGCTTGTCGATCAGTTTGCTGGCTAGGGGGAATTTTTCCGCCAGCTCGGTCCACTTGAACTTACGCAGGTGCTTGATCAGGTTCAGGGTGTGCGCATCGACCGTATAGATGTGGAACAGGTCGTGCTGCATCTGCCCGACAATATGACCGAACTCCGGCAGGTACAGGCCGAGGATGCCGTAACGGTTCATTCGGCGCAGATTACGATGAATGCCTTGCGGGCTTTTGAACAGTTCAACGAACAGGCTGGTGTTGCGGATGTCACGGCGGAAATCATCGTCGATCAGGTGACGGTGCTCGCGCAGCAGACGAATGCTGTTGGCGCAGACGCCTTTGATGTCGGGGTGCTGCGCCATCAGCACGAAGATTTCCATGATGGCAAACGGCGTACGCTTGAAGACGTTGGGGTGCGCGACCTCGATATAGCCATCACGCAGCAGGAAACGACTGTTAAGCGGCGTGGCCTGGCCAATTTCGCCGGCGTTGAGGATTTGCTCTTCAAAGTGCTGGACGATCAGATCGCTCAATTCGGCGATCGCCATCACCACGCGGTAGTACTTCTGCATAAAGCGCTCAATGGCGCGCTTGCTGTCGCTGTCTTCGTAACCCAGCAGGGCCGCTACCTTGCTCTGGTGGTCAAACAGCAGACGGTCTTCGGCGCGGCCAGCGAGCATGTGCAGTGCGTAGCGCACCTTCCAGAGGAGTTCCTGACTGGAGGCGAGCAGGGCGTATTCGCTTTCCAGCAAAAAGCCCTGGCCGACCATGGCGTGCAGGTTCAGCGTGCCGAAATGCCGGCGTGCGACCCAAAGGATGGTCTGGATATCGCGTAATCCGCCGGGTGAGCCTTTGACGTTGGGCTCGAGGTTGTATTCGGTGTCGTTGTATTTGCCGTGACGGGCGCGCTGCTCTTTGTGCTTGGCCAGGAAGAACTGCTTGCTTGGCCACATCTGCTCGGTGCTGGTGACCGCCTGCATACGCTGACGCAGGCGTTCGGGACCGGCAATGGTGCGGCTTTCCATCAGGTTGGTAATCACCGTCAGGTCGGCGCGCGCCTCTTCGGCGCATTCATCCACGCTGCGCACGCTCTGCCCGACTTCCAGGCCGATATCCCAGAGTAGGGTAAGGAAGCGCTCGATGGGCTCGCGGAAGGTTTCGTGGTCGGCATTGTCGAGCAGGATTAGCAGGTCGATATCGGAGAAGGGGTGCAGCTCGCCGCGGCCATAGCCGCCGACTGCGAGCAGGGCGATATCGGCGTCTTCACTCCACGACAGGCGGTCCCAGGCTTCGCGCAATATCTGGTCGACAAACCAGGCGCGGTCTTCAACCAGGCGGCGCACATCGCGACCACTGGTGAAACGCCCGTCGAGCACTTCACGGGCGTGGCGAATGGCCTTTTTGAACGCCGCAATAGGACTGGCCTTTAGGGCCAGTTCCGCCTGGAACTGGCCGCGGTCGAACAGCTCGGGATCTACCTGCGGCATTGCGGCCTTCCTTCTATCTATAAAGCAGACTCAGCGAGCGGCTCAGGCCGATGTACGGGCGATGGTGTCATCACTGCGCAGGGTGAAGATCTCGTAGCCATCAGCGGTCACCAGAATGGTGTGCTCCCACTGGGCGGAGAGCTTGCGGTCCTTGGTGATTGCGGTCCAGCCGTCACCCAGGGTGCGGGTTTCCGGTCGGCCCTGGTTGATCATCGGCTCGATGGTGAAGGTCATGCCTTCCTTCAGTTCCATACCAGTGCCGGCGCGGCCGTAGTGCAGCACTTGCGGCTCTTCATGGAACACCGCACCAATGCCGTGACCGCAGTATTCGCGCACCACCGAGAAACCGTTCTTCTCCGCATGCTTCTGGATCACTTCGCCGATATCGCCCAGGCGCGTACCGGGTTTGATCAGCTCAATCCCTTTATACATGCATTCCTGGGTGATCTTGGCCAGGCGCTCAGCCCACTCTGGCACTTTGCCGACCATAAACATCTTGCTGGTATCGCCGTGGTAGCCATCTTTGATCACGGTGATATCGATGTTGATCACGTCGCCTTCTTTCAGCGGCTTGTCATTTGGGATGCCGTGGCAGACCACGTGGTTGACCGAAGTGCAGATCGACTTAGGGAAACCTTTGTAATTGAGCGGCGCAGGGATGGCCTGTTGCACGTTGACAATATAGTCATGGCAGATGCGATCAAGCTCTTCGGTGGTGACGCCGGGCTTGACGTGTTCGCCAATCATTTCCAGAACTTCGGCAGCCAAGCGACCGGCTACGCGCATTTTCTCGATTTCGTCGGGCGTTTTGATGGTGACGGTCATGTGCGGCTCTCGAACGCGAACAGAAAGGGCGACATCTTAACAGCTACAAGTCGCCAGCCATAAGCGCCACGTTAAACCTGCGGCTAACTTGGCTGCATATGTTGTTGTCTGTGAGTAGCTTGGTCCTGACTTTTATGATATAAAACGCGCCGCTTTACGGGCTGTGTGCCCGAAAGCTTAAACCCACACACGTATCGACACGGTTTCCTGGGTGCCTTGCGACAAGTTCGCCAGGTTGGAGATCGGGATACGTGGAGGCCTAACCCGACTTATCAAGGAACTATCATGTCCCAAGTCAACATGCGCGATATGCTGAAGGCCGGTGTGCACTTCGGCCACCAGACCCGTTACTGGAACCCGAAAATGGGCAAGTACATTTTCGGTGCGCGCAACAAGATCCACATCATCAACCTTGAAAAAACCCTGCCAATGTTCAACGAAGCACTGTCCTTCGTTGAGAAACTGGCTTCGGGCAAAAACAAGATTCTGTTCGTGGGCACCAAGCGTTCCGCTGGCAAGATCGTTGCTGAAGAAGCAGCACGTTGCGGTTCGCCGTACGTCGACCATCGCTGGTTGGGCGGCATGCTGACCAACTACAAAACCATCCGCGCCTCGATCAAGCGTCTGCGTGATCTGGAAGTTCAGTCCCAGGACGGTACTTTCGCCAAGCTGACCAAGAAAGAAGCTCTGATGCGCACCCGTGATCTGGAAAAACTGGATCGCAGCCTGGGTGGTATCAAGGACATGGGCGGTCTGCCAGACGCTCTGTTCGTGATCGACGTTGACCACGAGCGCATTGCTATCACCGAAGCCAACAAACTGGGTATCCCAGTTATCGGCATCGTCGATACCAACAGCAGCCCTGAAGGCGTTGACTACATCATCCCAGGTAACGATGACGCCATTCGCGCCATCCAGCTGTACATGGGTGCAATGGCTGACTCGGTAATCCGTGGTCGCACTAACGCTAATGGCGGCGCCGACGAGTTCGTTGAGCAAGCCCCGGCTGCAGAAGCTGCTGAAGGCTAAGTAAAACGCGCTTAGCGTTTGCTTAGTTCGCAAAAAGGGGGCTTAGCCCCCTTTTTGCCACCTTGAAAACCATCGTCGACGTGCAGTTGCAATCGTTTCTGGTCATTGTCGGCAATGCGTAACGAATTGAGCGCCCGTTTTCGCGGGTGGAATGGTTAACAACCTATCCAGAGGATTTTGAAATGGCAGAAATTACTGCAGCGTTGGTTAAAGAACTGCGTGAGCGTACTGGCGAAGGCATGATGGATTGCAAGAAGGCCTTGACTAAGGCTGGCGGCGACATCGAAAAAGCCATCGACGACATGCGTGCTTCCGGCGCGATCAAAGCTGCCAAGAAAGCCGGCAACGTGGCTGCTGAAGGCGCCATCAGCATCAAGGAAGATGGCAAGACTGCCGTCATTCTCGAAGTCAACTCGCAGACCGACTTCCTGGCTCTGCAGGACGATTTCAAGAACTTCGTTGCTGCCAGCGTCGAGAAAGCCTTTGCTGACAAGATGACCGAAGTTGAGCCGCTGATCGCTGCTCAAGAAGAAGCCCGTCTGGCCCTGGTTGCCAAAACTGGCGAGAACGTCAATATCCGTCGTCTGGCGCGTATTGAAGGTGACGTTCTGGGTTCTTACCTGCACGGCAACAAGATCGGTGTTGTGGTTGTGCTCAAGGGCGGCACCGTCGACCTGGCCAAAGACATCGCCATGCACGTAGCTGCAAGCAACCCTGAATTCCTGCTGCCTTCGGAAGTTTCCGCTGAAGCCATCGAGCGCGAGAAAGCCGTGTTCGTCAGCCTCAACGAAGACAAGATCAAGGGCAAGCCGGCTGAAATCGTCGAGAAGATGGTTGCTGGTCGTATCCAGAAGTTCCTGGCTGAAGCCAGCCTGGTTGAGCAAGCCTTCGTTAAGGATCCGGAAATCAAGGTCGGTGCTCTGGCCAAGAAAGCCGGTGCTGAAATCGTTTCCTTCACCTACTTCAAGGTTGGCGAAGGCATCGAGAAGCCGGTCGACAACTTTGCTGAAGAAGTTGCTGCGCAAGTAGCTGCTGCCAGCAAGCAGTAAGACGGCTAACCGCTGTTGCCCCGAAGAGGCTGCCCGCTAACGCGCGCGGCCTCTTTGTCAAATTGAGGGCACAGCTAAGCTGTGGAGTGGTTGGAGCTTTGGCACCAATGACTCAGGGCGCTGTCGAAGCGCTCGATAAAAGCGAACCGAAGGTTTGCACAGAATTCAAACGCCGCAGGAGAGACTCGCAATGGCTCAGCAGATGAGTGGTCGTCAACCGCGCTACAAGCGCATTCTGCTCAAACTTAGCGGCGAGGCCCTGATGGGGTCGGAAGATTTTGGCATCGATCCCAAGGTGCTGGATCGCATGGCGCTGGAAGTCGGCCAATTGGTCGGTATCGGTGTACAGGTCGGTCTCGTTATCGGTGGTGGCAACCTGTTCCGTGGCGCGGCGCTGAGCGCGGCGGGTATGGATCGGGTCACCGGCGACCACATGGGCATGCTGGCCACCGTGATGAACGCCTTGGCCATGCGCGACGCGCTGGAGCGTTCGAATATCCCGGCAATCGTCATGTCGGCCATCTCCATGGTTGGCGTGACCGATCACTACGACCGGCGCAAGGCGCTGCGTCATCTGAAAACCGGTGAGGTGGTGATTTTCGCCGCTGGCACTGGTAATCCGTTCTTCACCACCGACTCGGCCGCTTGCCTGCGCGCCATCGAAATCGATGCTGACGTGGTGCTCAAAGCGACCAAGGTGGATGGTGTGTACACTGCCGATCCATTCAAAGACCCGCATGCCGAGAAGTTTGATCGCCTGACCTACGATGAGGTGCTCGACCGCAAGCTGGGCGTAATGGATCTGACGGCCATCTGCCTGTGTCGCGACCATAATATGCCGCTGCGCGTTTTCAACATGAACAAGCCCGGTGCCCTGCTGAACGTTGTAGTCGGCGGCGCTGAAGGCACTCTGATTGAGGAAGATAAACATGATCAATGAGATCAAGAAAGACGCCCAGGTACGTATGCAGAAGAGCCTGGAATCGCTGGTTCACGCCTTCAGCCGTATTCGTACCGGTCAAGCTCACCCGAGTATTCTCGGTGGCGTGATGGTGCCTTACTACGGCTCCGACACCCCGTTGAATCAGGTGGCCAACGTCACCGTTAAGGACGCCCGTACCCTGCAGGTTGTAGCCTTCGAGCGCAATATGCTGTCTGCTGTCGACAAGGCGATCCAGAGCTCCGGCCTGGGCTTCAACCCGACCAATCTGGGTGAGCTGCTGCTGATCTCAATGCCTGCGCTGACCGAAGAAACTCGTAAGGGCTTCACCAAGCAGGCGCGTGACGCGGCTGAAGATGGTCGTGTGGCGGTGCGCAATATTCGTCGTGACGCCCTGAGCCAGTTGAAAGACCTGGTTAAAGAGAAGGAAATCAGCGAAGACGAAGAGCGCCGTGCGGCCGACGAAATCCAGAAGCTGACCGATAAGTTTGTCGCGGAAATCGAAGTGGCAGTGAAGCAGAAAGAAGCGGATCTGATGGCCGTTTAACGGCCAGGATATCGTCATGGAAAAGACCAAAGACGGTAGTCCGTTCGCCGTGCCACGGCATGTGGCGATCATCATGGACGGTAATAATCGCTGGGCGAAGAAGCGTCTGCTGCCCGGCGTGGCCGGTCATAAAGCCGGTGTCGATGCGGTGCGTGCGGTGATCGAGGTGTGCGCCGAGGCGGGCGTCGAGGTGCTGACGCTGTTCGCCTTCTCCAGTGAAAACTGGCAGCGCCCGGCCGAGGAAGTCAGTGCGCTGATGGAGCTGTTCCTCAGTGCGCTGCGCCGCGAGGCGAAGAAGCTCAATGCCAATGACATCAGCCTGCGCATCATTGGTGATCGCTCACGCTTTCACCCTGAGCTGCAGGCTGCGATGCGTGAGGCTGAAGCGCAGACTGCTGGCGACAAACGCTTTGTCCTGCAGGTGGCGGCCAACTATGGCGGTCAGTGGGATATCGCTCAGGCGGCGCAGCGTTTAGCCCGTGAAGTTCAAGGCGGTCATTTGCGCGCCGAGGACATCACTCCCGAATTGCTGCAGAGTTGCCTGGTAACCGGCGATTTGCCGCTGCCGGATCTGTGCATTCGCACCGGTGGCGAACACCGCATCAGTAACTTCCTGCTCTGGCAGCTGGCTTACACCGAGCTGTATTTCTCCGACCTGTTTTGGCCGGATTTCAAACACGACGCCATGCGCAAAGCCTTGGCCGATTTTGCTAGCCGCCAGCGTCGCTTTGGGAAAACCAGCGATCAGGTGGCTGCTGAGGCCCGTAGTTGATGCTCAAACAACGAATTATTACGGCGCTGGTGCTGTTGCCATTCGCCCTGGGTGGCTTCTTTCTGCTCAATGGCGCGCTGTTTGCGCTGTTTATCGGCGCGGTGGTCAGTTTGGGCGCCTGGGAATGGGCGCGGCTGGCAGGATTTACTGCCCAGGTGCAGCGCGTGGCCTATTCCGTGCTGGTGGCCGCATTGTTGCTTGGCTTGTATCTGCTGCCCGCCTTGGCGCCCTGGGTGCTGTTGTTTGGGGTTGTCTGGTGGGCGGTGGCGACCTTTCTGGTGTTGGGTTATCCAGCCAGCAGCCGTTACTGGACGCAGGCTCCGGTGAGATTACTGATCGGCTTGCTTATTCTGCTGCCCGCCTGGCAGGGCCTGGTGCTGTTCAAGCAGTGGCCTGAAGCGAATTGGCTGATTCTGGCGGTGATGGTGCTGGTGTGGGGCGCGGATATCGGTGCCTATTTCGCCGGTCGGCGCTTCGGCAAGCGTAAGCTGGCCCCGCAGGTAAGTCCCGGTAAAAGCTGGGAAGGGGTGTTCGGTGGTCTGCTGGCGACCCTGCTGATCTGTGTGGGCGTGGCGATTTACCGCGACTGGTCGTTTGCCAGTCTGTTGCTGGGCTTGATCGGCACCGCCGTGGTGGTGTTGATATCGGTTGTCGGTGATCTGACCGAAAGCATGTTCAAGCGTCAATCCGGGGTTAAGGACAGCAGTAATCTGCTGCCGGGCCACGGCGGCGTGTTGGACCGTATCGACAGCCTGACGGCGGCAATCCCGGTGTTCGCTGCGTTGTTGTGGCTAGCGGGCTGGGGCGCGCTGTGAGTCATCCGCAGCAGATTACTGTGTTGGGGGCGACCGGCTCGATCGGTCTGAGCACCCTCGATGTCATCGCTCGCCATCCAGAGCGTTATCAAGTATTCGCGTTGTCCGGTTTCAGTCGTCTGGCTGAACTGGAGGCGTTGTGCATGATCTACCGCCCGCGCTTTGCTGTGGTACCGCAGGCTCTGCAAGCTCGCCACCTGCAGGAGGGTTTGCGTGCTGCCGGCCTGGCCACTCAAGTGCTGCATGGCCCCGAGGGGTTGTGTGAAGTGGCAGTGCGCCCTGAAGTGGATGCGGTGATGGCTGCCATCGTCGGCGCGGCCGGTTTGCCGCCGACCCTGGCGGCGGTCGAGGCCGGCAAGAAGGTGCTGCTGGCCAACAAAGAAGCTCTTGTGATGTCGGGCGCGCTGTTTATGCAGGCTGTGCGTAAAAGCGGCGCTGTGCTGTTACCAATCGATAGTGAACACAATGCGATTTTCCAGTGCCTGCCGGGTGGCTACGCTCGCGGCCTGCAGCAAGTCGGTGTGCGGCGTATTCTGTTGACCGCTTCGGGCGGGCCATTTCGCGAAATGCCGCTGGAACAGTTGCATGCGGTCACCCCCGAGCAGGCGTGCGCGCACCCCAATTGGTCGATGGGGCGCAAAATCTCGGTCGATTCGGCGAGCATGATGAACAAAGGCCTGGAGCTGATCGAGGCCTGCTGGTTGTTTGATGCTACCCCGGCGCAGATTGAAGTGGTGGTGCATCCGCAGAGCGTGATCCATTCGCTGGTCGATTATGTCGACGGTTCGGTGCTGGCCCAATTGGGCAATCCGGATATGCGTACGCCGATCAGTCATGCTCTGGCCTGGCCAGAGCGAATCGACTCGGGTGTTGCGCCGCTGGATCTGTTCGCCATTGCTCGGTTGGACTTCCAGGCGCCTGACGAACAGCGCTTTCCTTGTCTGCGCCTGGCGCGTGATGCTGCGCAAGCCGGCGGTACCGCGCCAGCCATGCTCAATGCGGCCAATGAAGTGGCGGTTGCGGCCTTTCTTGAGCGACGCATCCGCTTTCCCGAGATCGCGAGTATCATCGAAGACGTTTTGCTCGCTGAGCCCGCCCTGGCGGTTGAGAGCCTGGATACGGTGCTGGCTGCAGATGGTCGGGCCCGCTATCTGGCCGAACAATGGCTGAGTCGGCGCTGATCACCGACGCGGAGAAGTTTGATGAGTGCGCTTTATATGTTGGTCGGTACCCTGGTTGCACTGGGTGTGCTAGTAACCATCCACGAATATGGGCACTTCTGGGTCGCCCGCCGATGTGGCGTCAAGGTACTGCGGTTTTCCGTCGGTTTTGGCAGCCCGCTGCTGCGTTGGCATGACCGCCAGGGCACTGAGTTTGTCGTGGCCGCCATCCCGCTGGGCGGTTATGTGAAGATGCTCGATGAACGCGAAGGCGATGTGCCGCCGGAGCTGCTTGATCAGTCGTTCAATCGCAAGTCAGTCCAGCAGCGTATTGCCATCGTGGCGGCTGGTCCGGTGGCGAACTTCCTCCTAGCGCTACTGTTCTTCTGGGTTGTGGCGATGCTGGGCAGCCAGCAGGTGCGCCCGGTTATTGGCGCGGTCGATGCGGGCAGTCTGGCCGATGTCGCTGGTTTGCAGGTCGGGCAGGAGATTGTTGCGGTTGACGGCGAGCCCACCACCGGCTGGGCTGCGGTAAATCTGCAGCTGGTTAGTCGGCTGGGGGAAAGTGGTCGTCTGGATCTCGCGGTACGCGAGCCGGGTTCCTCGGTCGACAGTCCTCGGCAGATCGTCCTGGATAACTGGCTGCGCGGTGCCGATGAGCCAGATCCCATCTCCTCATTGGGTATTCGTCCTTGGCGTCCGGCTCTGCAGCCGGTGTTGGCGCAGCTTGATCCTGAAGGTCCGGCATTTGCTGCGGGCTTGCAGGTTGGCGATCGCCTGCTTGCGCTCGACGGTCAGTCTTTGGCCGATTGGCAGCAGCTGGTGGATCAAGTACGTGGCTTACCGGGTAAAAAGATTAGTTTACGGGTAGAGCGCCAAGGTCAGCAGCTGGATGTGCCGTTGACTCTGGCCGCCCGCGGTGAAGGTGAGGCGCTCAGTGGTTACCTGGGTGCTGGTGTTGCGGGTGGCGAATGGCCGCCTGAGATGTTGCGCGAAGTCAGCTATGGCCCATTAGAAGCCATCGCCGAAGGTGCCAAAAACACCTGGACAATGAGCGTTCTGACCCTCAATTCACTGAAGAAAATGCTGTTTGGCGAGCTCTCGGTAAAAAACTTGAGCGGGCCGATAACCATTGCTAAAGTGGCGGGCGCTTCTGCTGAGTCAGGTTTGAGTGATTTTCTTAAATTTCTCGCTTACTTAAGCATTAGTCTGGGGGTTCTTAATTTGTTGCCTATCCCCGTGCTGGATGGGGGGCATCTGCTTTTTTATCTGGTCGAGTGGGTGCGTGGTCGCCCGCTGTCGGAACGGATACAGGGTTGGGGGATGCAGATCGGCATCAGTTTGGTCATCGGGGTGATGCTACTGGCCCTGGTAAACGACTTGGGTCGCCTGTAACCACTGCTGAATTACGCTCTCGGTACGAACAATACGTGTCGCACTAAGCGGCAGATTTTTTATTGTCAGTTGGAATAAGAAAGGACTTCATGAAACGTCTGCTGCTACCTGCGGTGCTTGCCGCACTGATGATCACCGAAGTTCACGCCGAGTCCTTCACCATTTCCGATATCCGGGTCACCGGTCTGCAGCGCGTTTCCGCGGGTAGCGTATTCGGTGCCCTGCCACTTAATGTGGGCGCGCAAGCCGATGACCGTTCGCTGGTTGAGGCGACCCGCGAGCTGTTCAAAACCGGCTTTTTCCAAGACATTCAGCTCGGTCGCGATGGCGACGTACTGGTTGTGACCGTGGTTGAGCGTCCGTCGATTTCCAGTATCGAAATCGAAGGCAACAAGGCCATCACCAGCGAAGACTTGCTCAAAGGTCTCAATCAGTCCGGTCTGTCTGAAGGTGAGATTTTCCAGCGCGCAACCCTCGAAGGTGTGCGTAATGAGCTGCAGCGTCAGTACGTTGCGCAGGGCCGCTATTCCGCCGAAATCGAAGCCGAAGTGATTCCGCAGCCGCGTAACCGCGTAGCGCTAAAGATCAATATCAATGAAGGCTCCGTTGCTGCAATTCAGCATATCAACGTAGTGGGTAACTCAGTCTTTGCTGATGAGGACCTGATTGACCTGTTTGAGCTGAAGACCACCAACTGGCTGTCCTTCTTTAAAAACGATGACAAGTACGCCCGTGAAAAACTTTCCGGCGACTTGGAGCGCCTGCGTTCCTATTACCTGGATCGCGGCTATATCAATATGGATATCAGCTCGACTCAGGTATCCATTACCCCGGACAAAAAACACGTCTATGTCACCGTCAATGTCGACGAAGGCGAGAAGTACACCGTACGTGAGGTCAAACTCAGCGGTGAACTGAAGGTTCCGGAAGAAGACGTGCGGGCCCTGCTGCTGGTTCAGGAAGGTCAGGTATTCTCGCGCAAAGTGATGACCACCACGTCCGAGCTGATCACCCGTCGCCTGGGTAACGAAGGCTATACCTTCGCTAACGTTAACGGCGTACCGGAAGCCCATGATGACGGCACTGTGTCTATTACCTTTGTGGTCGATCCGGGCAAGCGTGCTTACGTTAACCGCATCAACTTCCGTGGTAACACCAAGTCTGAAGACGAAGTGCTGCGCCGTGAAATGCGTCAGATGGAAGGTGGTTGGGCTTCGACGTACCTGATCGATCAGTCCAAGACCCGTCTTGAGCGTCTGGGCTACTTCAAGGAAGTTAATGTCGAAACCCCACAGGTGCCAGGCACCGATGACCAGGTTGATGTCAACTACAGCGTGGAAGAGCAGGCTTCTGGCTCCATCACCGCCAGCGTTGGTTTTGCCCAGAACGCCGGTTTGATTCTCGGTGGCTCGATTACCCAGAACAACTTCCTGGGTACGGGTAACAAGGTTAGCGTCGGCCTGACCCGAAGCGAATACCAGAGTAACTACAACTTCGGCTTTGTTGATCCCTACTGGACGCCAGATGGCGTTAGTTTGGGTTACAACGCCTTCTTCCGTGAAACCGATTACGACGAACTGAATACTGATGTATCCAGTTACTCGGTGGACAGCTACGGTGCGGGTGCCAGTATTGGTTATCCAATCAGCGATACCTCGCGTCTGACTTATGGCTTGACCATCCAGAACGACAGCATCGGTACCGGTGTGTATACCGTTGATGAGATTTTCAACTTTATCGAGGCCGAGGGTGACAGCTACCTGAACCTCAAAGCGTCGATTGGCTGGTCTGAATCGACTCTGAACCGTGGTGTGCTGGCTAACCGCGGTCATTCGCAAAGCCTGGTATTCGAAACCACAGTGCCGGGCAGTGACCTGTCGTTCTTCAAAGTGGATTACCGTGGCCAGATATTTAAACCGCTGAGCGACACCTATACCTTGCGCTTGCATACCCAGCTGGGTTATGGCGAAAGCTACGGCTCTACTTCTGACCTGCCGTTCTATGAGCATTACTACGCGGGTGGTTTCAACTCGGTACGTGGCTTTAAGGACAGTAGCTTGGGGCCACGCAGCACGCCGAGTCGGGGGACTAACCCTGGTACAGCCTTCGATCCAGATCAAGATCCGCTTCCGTTCGGCGGTAACGTCCTTATCCAGGGTGGTGCTGAACTGCTGTTCCCCATGCCGTTCGTAAAAGATCAGCGTTCCCTGCGTACAGCACTGTTCTGGGACGTGGGTAATGTCTTCGACACCAATTGCGGTAATTCTCAAGCAAATTGCAGCAGTATTGATCCTGGCAACTTGGCCAGCTCGGTCGGTGTTGGTTTGACCTGGATCACCGCATTGGGTCCGTTGAGCTTTAGTTTGGCTATGCCGATCATCAAACCGGATGATGCTGACACGCAGATTTTCCAGTTCTCTCTCGGTCAGACGTTCTAAGCGTCGGATTTTTGAACACCAACAGTTTTGCAGGAGTTGCACCGTGCGTAAGTTGACTCAACTGGTTTTGTTAAGCGTTGCCTTGCTGGCGACCCCGGCGTTTGCCGAGATGAAAGTTGCGGTACTGAACTATCAAATGGCCTTGCTGGAGTCTGATGCTGCCAAACGTTACGCCGTGGATGCCGAGAAGAAATTCGGCCCGCAGTTGAATAAGCTGAAAACCCTGGAAAGCGACGCCAAGCGCATTCAGGACCGTCTAGTTAAAGACGGCGAAAAAATGCAGACCGCTGAGCGTGAGCGCCTGGAGCTTGAATTCAAGCAAAAAGCTCGTGACTTCCAGTTCCAGTCCAAGGAACTGAATGAGTCCAAGGCCGTGGCTGATCGTGAAATGCTGAAAAAGCTCAAGCCGAACCTGGACAAGGCCGTGGAAGAAGTGATCAAGACTGGTAACTTCGACCTGGTGCTGGAGCGCGGTGCGGTGATTGATGTCAAACCTCAGTTCGACATCACCCGCCAGGTTATTGAGCGCATGAATCAGCTGCGCTGATCATGAGTGCAACAGTTTATACCCTTGGCCAGTTGGCTGATCGTCTGGGCGCCACATTACGTGGCGACACAGATAAGCTGATCAGCGGCTTGGCCACCTTGCAGGAAGCCGGCGCTGATCAGCTGAGCTTTCTCGCCAATGCGCAATACCGTAAGTTTCTCTCGGGCTGCCAGGCTGGCGCGGTGCTGTTGGCCGCCGCAGATGCTGAAGGCTATGCCGGCAATGCCTTGGTCGTTGCTAATCCTTACCTGGCGTATGCCGAGCTTTCCCATCTATTTGACCGTAAGCCCCAGGCTATGCCTGGCGTGCACCCCACTGCAGTGGTGGCTGCGGATGCTCACGTTGATGCGAGTGCCAGTATCGGCGCCTATGCGGTGATCGAAAGTGGCGCGCAAATCGCTGCCGGTGTAACCGTCGGCGCGCAGTGCGTTATCGGTGCGCGCTCGGTGATTGGCGAGGGTGGTTGGTTGGCTCCGCGAGTGACGCTGTATCACGACGTGAGCATTGGCAAACGGGTGGTTATTCAATCTGGCGCGGTGATCGGCGGTGAGGGCTTCGGCTTTGCCAACGAGAAGGGCGTTTGGCAGAAGATCGCGCAGATCGGTGGGGTGACCATCGGTGATGACGTCGAGATAGGCGCTAATACCACTGTCGACCGTGGCGCACTCTCAGATACGCTGATTGGTAATGGAGTGAAGCTGGATAACCAGATCATGATCGCGCACAACGTGCAGATCGGCGACAACACGGCCATGGCCGGTTGTGCGGGGATTTCCGGCAGTACCAAGATTGGCAAGAACTGCATGATCGCCGGTGGTGTGGGCATGGTTGGGCACATCGAGGTGTGCGACAACGTATTTGTCACCGGTATGACCATGGTCACCCGTTCGATCACTGAGCCAGGGTCCTATTCCTCGGGCACCGCCATGCAGCCAGCGTCTGAATGGCGCAAGAGCGCGGCACGGATTCGTCAGTTGGATGATATGGCGCGCCGCCTGCAACAGTTGGAAAAGCAGCTGGCGGCCGTGACCCCAACCGCCGACACTTCATCTGATGCCTGAGCCGGTGTTTGCCGGCTTCTCTTTTTTCTCTTACAGGCTTCTCTGCACATGATGGACATTAACCAGATTCGCGAATACTTGCCGCACCGCTACCCGTTCCTCTTGGTGGACCGGGTGGCTGAGCTGGATATTGAAGGCAAGCGAATTCGCGCCTACAAGAATGTCAGCATCAATGAGCCCTTCTTCAACGGGCATTTCCCTGAGCACCCGATTATGCCGGGCGTGTTGATCATCGAAGCCATGGCTCAGGCCGCCGGCATTCTCGGGTTCAAGATGATGGACCTGAAGCCTTCCGATGGCACCCTGTATTATTTTGTTGGCTCCGACAAGCTACGCTTTCGCCAGCCAGTGGTGCCGGGTGATCAACTGATCCTCGAAGCCCGTTACCTGAGCAGCAAGCGCAGCATCTGGAAGTTCGAGTGCAAAGCCAGCGTCGACGGCAAGGAAGTCTGCTCGGCAGAAATCATCTGTGCGGAACGCAAGCTATGAGTTTGATTGACCCTCGCGCCATCATCGATCCCAGCGCCAAGTTGGCTGACGACGTCGTCGTCGGCCCTTGGTCGATAGTCGGGGCCGATGTAGAAATTGGCGAGGGTACAGTGGTCGGCCCCCATGTGATTCTCAAGGGGCCGACGCGGATCGGTAAACACAACCGCATCTATCAGTTCTCCTCGGTGGGTGAAGACACCCCCGATCTCAAGTACCAGGGCGAGGCGACTCGGCTGGTCATTGGCGACCATAACGTGATCCGCGAGGGTGTCACCATCCACCGCGGCACCGTTCAGGATCGCAGCGAAACCACCCTGGGTGACCACAACCTGATCATGGCCTATGCCCACATCGGCCATGACAGCGTGATCGGCAACCATTGCATCCTGGTCAACAACACTGCGCTGGCCGGGCATGTGTGGGTCGATGACTGGGCGATTCTCTCTGGCTACACCCTGGTTCATCAGTTCTGCCGTATCGGTGCGCACAGCTTTTCCGGTATGGGCACGGCGATTGGCAAGGATGTACCGGCATTTGTCACCGTATTCGGGAACCCGGCCGAAGCGCGCAGCATGAACTTTGAAGGCATGCGTCGTCGTGGTTTCAGCGCTGAGGCGATCGCTGCCTTGCGTCGTGCCTACAAGATTGTCTATCGCCAGGGTCTTACGGTAGAGCAGGCGATGGCTGAGCTGGCCGAGTCGTCTGCAGAGTTCCCCGAAGTCGCGATCTTCCGCGATTCTATCCAGGCTTCAAGCCGCGGCATTACCCGATAATTTATGACTGACCTGATGCGTGTCGCGCTGGTCGCTGGCGAGGCGTCTGGCGATATTCTCGGTGCGGGCCTGATGCAGGCCCTCAAAGCCCAATACCCACAGATCGAATTTATCGGTGTCGGTGGCCCGCTGATGCAGGCCCAGGGGCTGAGTTCCTATTTTCCGATGGAACGTCTGTCGGTAATGGGCTTGGTTGAGGTGTTGGGGCGTCTGCCTGAGTTGCTGTCACGGCGTAAGCGGCTGATCAACACCCTGATCGAGGCCAAACCGGACGTCTTTATCGGTATCGATGCGCCGGATTTCAACCTGACCCTCGAGCTTAAGTTGCGCCAGGCCGGAATCAAAACGGTGCATTACGTCAGCCCGTCTGTGTGGGCCTGGCGGCAGAAGCGTGTGCTGAAGATTCGCGAGGCCTGCGACCTGATGCTGACTCTGTTCCCGTTCGAGGCGCAGTTCTATCAGGATCATCAGGTGCCGGTGCGTTTCGTCGGCCACCCGCTGGCCGATACCATTCCGCAGCAGGCGGATCGCGCTGCGGCCCGTGATGCGCTGAGCTTATCGCAGGATCAGCCAGTGGTGGCTCTGATGCCGGGTAGCCGTGGCGGCGAAGTGTCGCGCCTTGGCAGCCTGTTTCTCGATGCCGCAGTGCGGTTGCGCACCTTGCGCCCCGGTATCCAGTTCGTCCTGCCCTGTTCCAGCCCGGAGCGCCGTGCGCAGATTGAGCAAATGCTGGTGGGCCGTGATCTGCCGTTGACCTTGCTCAATGGCCGTTCCCATGAGGCGCTGGCGGCCTGTGATGCGGTGTTGATCGCCTCCGGTACGGCGACCCTTGAGGCCTTGTTGTACAAGCGTCCGATGGTGGTTGCTTACAAGGTTGCACCACTGACCTATCGCATCCTCAAGCGCCTAGTCACCAGTGCCTATATCTCCCTGCCGAATCTGCTGGCCGAGCGTTTGCTGGTACCCGAGATGATTCAGGACGCTGCGACGCCTGAAGCATTGGCCCAGTTGCTGGCTCCGCTGCTGGATGGCGGCGAGGTGCAGACCGAAGGCTTTGATGTGATTCACCGCGCGCTGCGTCGTGACGCTTCGGTGCAGGCTGCCCAGGCTGTGCTGCAACTGACAGGGCGCGGCTGATGCAACTCGGGCTGGATTTCACTTTGGTGCAGGGGTTGGTGGCCGGTGTCGATGAAGTCGGCCGTGGCCCGCTTTGCGGCGCGGTGGTGACGGCGGCGGTGATTCTCGATCCGGCGCGGCCGATTCTCGGCCTGAACGATTCGAAAAAGCTGACCGAGGCGCGTCGGGAGAAACTTTTCGACGAGATTCGTGAAAAAGCTCTGGCCTGGTGCATCGCCCGCGCTGAGGTCGAAGAAATCGATCAGCTGAATATCCTGCAGGCCACCATGCTGGCCATGCAGCGCGCGGTCGAGGGCTTGAGCGTCACGCCCAAGCTGGCACTGATCGATGGTAATCGCTGCCCGAAACTGCGGGTGCCCAGTGCAGCTGTGGTCAAGGGTGATAGCCAGGTGCCAGCGATTGCCGCGGCATCGATCCTGGCCAAGGTCAGTCGTGATCGCGAGATGCAGGCGCTTGATCTGCAATACCCCGGTTACGGCATCGCCGGGCACAAAGGCTATCCGACTCCGGTGCACCTGGAAGCGCTACGGCGCCTAGGGCCAACCCCGATTCACCGGCGCTCCTTTGGCCCGGTACGTGCGTTGTTGGACGACTGACGCAACGCTTCTGAGATTCCCTCGTTATCCTGTGCCCGGTAGCGCTTGTCGCGTGCTGCTGCGGTTGTACAATCCCTGCCTTGTCGTTTTTGCGTTTTGTATAGGATTGCCATGACCGTTTCGTTCGTCCACCTGCGTTTGCACACCGAGTTTTCCCTTGTCGATGGGCTGGTACGGGTCAAACCACTGATCAAGTCGGTGGCGGCAGCGGGAATGCCGGCGGTAGCGGTTACCGATATGAGCAATATGTGCTCGTTGGTGAAGTTCTATAAGGCCGCCATGGGCGGTGGCATCAAGCCTATTTGCGGTGCCGACATCTGGCTGGCCAGTGCCGATGAAGATGGCCCGCTGAGCCGCATGACCTTGCTGGCGATGGATGCCAAGGGCTATCGCAACCTCACTGAACTGGTCTCGCGCGGCTGGAGCGAGGGGCAGAGTAACGACCTGGTCATCATCCAGCGTGACTGGGTCAAGGACGCGGCCGAAGGCCTTATTGCGCTCTCTGGTGCAAAAGAAGGCGAAGTCGGTCATGCCTTGCTCGATGGAGAGCCGGCGGCGGCCGAAGCCTTACTGCGCGAGTGGATGGAGGTGTTCCCCGAGCGTTTCTATCTGGAGGTGCAGCGCACCAATCGGGTTAACGACGAAGAACATCTTCACGCCGCCGTCGCCCTGGCCGATAAGGTCGGCGCGCCACTAGTAGCGACCAACGATGTGCGCTTTATCAAGCAGGACGATTTCGCTGCCCACGAAACCCGCGTGTGCATTGGCGAAGGCCGCAGCCTGGATGACCCGCGCCGTCTGCGCACTTATTCCGATCAGCAGTATCTAAAAAGTCCGGAGGAAATGGCCGAGCTGTTCAGTGACTTGCCGGAAGCGCTGGAAAACACCATCGAGATCGCCAAGCGCTGCAATATCGAAGTGCAGCTGGGCAAGTACTTCCTGCCAGATTTCCCGGTGCCGGCCGGGCTGACCATGGATGAATACTTTCGCCAGGTGTCGTTCGAAGGCTTGGAGGAACGCCTGGCGGTGCTCTGGCCAAAGGAAACCACGCCCAATTACGAAGAGAAGCGTCAGGTCTATATCGACCGGCTGAATTTCGAGCTGGATATCATCATCCAGATGGGCTTCCCCGGTTACTTCCTGATCGTAATGGACTTTATCAAGTGGGCGAAGAACAACGGCGTCCCGGTCGGTCCAGGCCGTGGGTCGGGTGCCGGTTCGCTGGTGGCCTACGTGCAGAAGATCACTGACCTCGATCCGCTGGCCTATGACCTGCTGTTCGAACGTTTCCTCAACCCGGAGCGGGTGTCCATGCCCGACTTCGACGTCGACTTCTGCATGGACGGCCGCGACCGGGTAATCGATTACGTGGCCGAGAAATACGGCCGTAACGCGGTGAGCCAGATCATCACCTTCGGCACCATGGCGGCCAAGGCGGTGGTGCGAGACGTGGCGCGGGCGCAGGGCAAGTCCTACGGCTTGGCCGACCGCCTGTCGAAGATGATTCCTTTCGAAGTCGGCATGACCCTGGAAAAAGCCTACGAGATGGAAGAGCCGCTGCGCGACTTCCTCAAGGTCGACGAAGACGCCCGGGAAATCTGGGAGATGTCGCTCAAGCTCGAAGGCATCTGTCGCGGTACCGGCAAGCACGCCGGTGGCGTGGTTATCGCGCCAACCAAACTTACCGACTTCTCGCCGATTGCCTGCGATGACGAAGGCGGCGGTCTGGTAACCCAGTTCGATAAAGACGACGTGGAATCCGCTGGCCTGGTGAAGTTCGACTTCCTCGGTCTGCGTACCCTGACCATCATCAAGTGGGCGATGGAGACCATCAACCGCGAGCAGGCCAAGAAGGGCTTGCCGGATCTGAACATCGACTTTATCCCGCTGGACGACAAACCGACGTTCAGCATGCTGCAGAAGGCCGAGACCACTGCAGTGTTCCAGCTTGAATCACGCGGCATGAAGGAGCTGATCAAGAAGCTCAAGCCGGACTGCCTGGAAGACATGATCGCTCTGGTGGCCCTGTTCCGTCCGGGGCCGCTGCAGTCGGGCATGGTGGACGACTTTATCAACCGTAAACACGGTCGCGAGCCGATTTCCTACCCGCATCAGGACTACCAGTACGCGGGTCTGGAGCCGGTGCTGAAACCGACCTACGGCATCATCCTGTACCAGGAACAGGTGATGCAGATCGCCCAGGTCATGGCTGGCTACACCCTCGGCGGTGCGGACATGCTGCGCCGCGCCATGGGTAAGAAAAAACCCGAAGAGATGGCCAAGCAGCGCGGTGGCTTTATCGAAGGCTGCGCCAGCAACGGGATCGATGCGAACCTGGCGGGTAACATCTTCGATCTGGTGGAGAAGTTCGCTGGTTACGGCTTCAACAAATCCCACTCCGCTGCCTATGGCTTGCTTTCGTATCAGACGGCCTGGCTTAAGGCGCACCACTCTGCGGCCTTTATGGCAGCAGTGTTGTCGGCAGATATGCACAACACCGACAAGGTGGTCACCCTGATCGAGGAGTGCCGCAGCATGAAGCTGCGCCTCGACGCGCCGGATGTGAACATCTCCGAGTTCAAGTTCACGGTTAACAACGAAGGCTGGATCGTTTACGGCCTGGGCGCGATCAAGGGTGTGGGCGAGGGGCCGGTGGAGGCCATCGTTGAGGCGCGTCAGGACGGACCGTTTAAGGATCTGTTCGACTTCTGTTCGCGGGTCGACCTCAAACGCATCAACAAACGCACCCTCGAAGCGCTGATTCGCAGCGGTGCACTGGATCGCCTGGGGCCGCACTTCCATGAAGAGCTGAAAGCCTACAAGGCCAATATCGATCGCAATCGCGCGGTATTGCTGGGTGCGATGGAGGAAGCCGTGCAGGCCGCCGAACAGACCGCGCGCAGCGCCGAGAGCGGGCATATGGACCTGTTCGGTGGGGTGTTTGCCGATGCCGAGGCGGATGTTTACCTCAATCATCTGCGCGCCCGCGAGCTGACGCTGAAAGAGCGCCTCAAAGGTGAGAAAGACACCCTGGGCCTGTACCTGACTGGTCACCCGATTGATGAGTACGAAGGCGAAGTGCGGCGGTTTGCCCGCCAGCGCATCGTCGACCTGAAAGCCGCACGCGGCGATCAGACGATTGCCGGTCTGGTGGTCAACCTGCGGGTTATGAAGAACAAGAAGGGCGACAAGATGGGCTTTATCACCCTCGATGACCGTTCCGGGCGTATCGAGGCCTCTCTGTTTGCCGAAGCGTTTAACAGTGCTCAAGCCTTGTTACAGACCGACGCCCTGGTGGTGGTCGAAGGCGAGGTGAGTAATGACGACTTCTCCGGTGGTCTGCGCCTGCGTGCCAAACGGGTGATGAGTCTGGAAGAAGCGCGCACCGGTCTGGCCGATAGCTTGCGTCTGAAGGTCGCCAGCAGCGCCTTGCAGGGCGATCGTCTGCGTTGGCTGGCCGACTTGTGCGGCCGTCATCGCGGTGCGTGCCCGATCACTGTCGACTACAGCGGCAGTGACGCCAAGGCGCAATTGCAGTTTGGCGAAGGCTGGCGCATTGAGCCGGCTGACAGTCTGATTCAGGCATTGCGTGACCAGTTCGGCCGCGACAACGTCTTTTTGCACTACCGCTGATTTGCGAGGCTCAGGCTTCGCCGGTCGGTCGTGATACCCAGTGGGTTCTGTATTGAAGGCTTTCGTACAGAACCGGGTGTCGACCTGAATGCGCCTGCTGCTATAAGGTAGGGCGCGATAACGGATACAGCTCCCGGCCACTTGGCCGTCGACGCAAGACGGATGACTATGAACCCGAATTTTCTCGATTTCGAACAGCCGATCGCCGACCTGCAAGCCAAGATCGAAGAGCTTCGCCTGGTTGGTAACGACAACTCGTTGAACATCAACGATGAAATCGCCCGCCTGCAGGACAAGAGCAGCTCGCTGACCGAAAGCATTTTCGGCAACCTGAGCAGCTGGCAAATCGCCCAGCTGGCGCGCCACCCACGCCGTCCTTACACCCTGGATTACCTGCAGCACATCTTTACCGAGTTCGATGAGCTGCATGGCGACCGCCATTTCTCCGACGACGCGGCCCTGGTGGGCGGCGTTGCCCGTCTGGATGGTGAGCCGGTGATGGTCATTGGTCACCAGAAAGGCCGTGAGATTCGCGAAAAGGTGCGCCGCAACTTCGGCATGCCGCGCCCTGAAGGCTATCGCAAGGCGTGCCGCCTGATGGAAATGGCTGAGCGCTTCAAGATGCCGATCCTGACCTTTATCGACACCCCAGGTGCCTACCCAGGCATCGACGCGGAAGAGCGTAACCAGAGCGAAGCCATCGCCTGGAACCTGCGCGTTATGGCACGCCTGAAAACCCCGATCATCGCCACCGTAATCGGTGAGGGTGGTTCTGGTGGTGCCTTGGCGATTGGTGTGTGCGATCAGCTGAACATGCTGCAGTACTCCACCTACTCGGTGATCTCGCCGGAAGGTTGCGCCTCGATTCTGTGGAAAACCGCAGAAAAAGCCCCTGATGCCGCCGAGGCCATGGGCATTACGGCCGAGCGCCTGAAAGGCCTGGGCATTGTTGACCAGGTAATCGGTGAACCACTCGGTGGCGCCCACAGCGATCCGGCTGCTGCGGCCGAATCTGTGCGTCAGGCTTTACTGACGCAGCTGGCAATGCTCAAGACCTTCGATACCGACGCGCTGCTCAAGCGTCGTTATGAGCGTCTGATGAGCTACGGAATTGCTTGATTGCTCGGCAGCTGCGCATACAACGGGCCTTCGGGCCCGTTGTTGTTTTAAGCTTGGCCGATGACTCCTGTGCATATTCGTTTGCGTGATGACCTCCAGCCTTGGCGTAGTGCCTCGGGCTGGTGTGTAGCCTTGTCCGGCGGGCTGGATTCCACTGTGCTGTTGCACCTGCTGGCCAGCCTCGCGCAACGCGAGGCATTGCCGCCTCTTTCCGCCATTCATATTCATCACGGCCTGCAGGCTGCGGCTGAAGCCTGGCCGGCCCATTGCCGTGAGCTGTGCGCGGCTTTGTCCGTATCGCTACAGGTTGAATATGTTCAGGTCCTGCCTGGGGCGAGTCTGGAGCGTGCGGCACGCGAGGCTCGTTACGCTGCTTTTGCGGCGCGCCTGGGGGCTGGTGAGGTACTGCTTACTGCTCAGCATCGCGATGACCAGGCTGAGACTCTGTTATTTCGCCTGTTGCGCGGTGCCGGCGTGCAGGGTCTGTCGGCGATGCCGGTGAGTCGCGCGCTGGGCTTAGGGCAGCTGGTTCGGCCGCTACTCAACTGCTCGCGCGATGAACTGCTGGCATATGCCCGTGAGCACAAGTTGACCTGGATCGAAGATCCATCAAATACCGATGAGCGCTTCTCGCGTAATTACCTGCGCCGTCAGGTGATGCCTGCGCTGCTTAGTCGCTGGCCGCAGGCCTCGGCCAATATGGCCCGTAGCGCTGCGCACTTGAGTGAGGCTGCGCAGTTGCTCGATGAATTGGCGCAGCAGGATATAGCCGCCGCGCAGGTGTCAACCGAGTTTGCCTGGCTGCCGTTACCAAATCTGGCACTGCCTGCGCTGCGCAGTCTGAGTGAGCCGCGCCAGCGCAATGCCCTGCGCAATTGGCTGCGTCCGCTGACGGCGATGCCCGATAGTGAGCACTGGGCCGGCTGGCAGGCGCTGCGCGATGCCGCGTCGGATGCAGCGCCAATCTGGAAGCTGGCGGCAGGGGAGTTGCGTCGCAATGATGAGCGGCTGTGGTGGTTGGCGGGTGATTGGCTGTGCTCTCCAGTACCGGTCAATGTGGTGGTGCAAGGTAATCAGCAGGTGACATTACCCGCTAACGGCAGTGTGCGAATTGACGGTCAGTTACCTGCGGGTAACTGGCAGTTGGGTTACCGGCAGGGCGGCGATCAGCTTCTTTTACCGGGGCGTGGGCATCGCGATCTGAAGCGCTTGTTCAATGAGCTGCGCGTACCGGCTTTTGTGCGTGATCGCCTGCCGCTGCTGCGTCTGGATAATCGAGTTATGGCGATCGCCAACCTGCCAGGTCTGCAGTGCGCCGTCGATGGTGGTTGGCAATTGCATTGGCAGCCACCGACGAATGATCAAGGTTTGAGCTGATAAGCCCTTTCCGGTAGACTACGCTCCCGTCTTACTACAGCTTTTGTTGACTCCCTTTGGGAATCGGCAGGGCTAGCTAATTGCGGTGTATTGCAATTGGCCGCTTCGGTATTCCTTCGCTTTCCCCGGCGGCATTGACCGCTTAAACGCAGACTTCTAGGGTTTTTCATGACGCGCTACATATTCGTCACGGGTGGTGTTGTTTCTTCATTGGGGAAAGGCATCGCCTCGGCTTCATTGGCGGCTATCCTGGAGGCGCGGGGCCTGAAGGTCACCATGCTCAAGCTGGATCCCTATATCAACGTCGATCCGGGCACCATGAGCCCATTCCAGCACGGTGAGGTGTTCGTCACCCACGACGGCGCTGAGACCGACCTTGACCTGGGCCACTATGAGCGGTTTATCCGCACCACCATGACCCAGAACAACAACTTCACCACCGGTCGCGTCTATGAAGACGTGCTGCGCCGCGAGCGCCGTGGTGATTACCTGGGCGCGACCATTCAGGTCATCCCGCACATCACCGACGAGATCAAGCGCCGCATCATCAAGGGCGCCGGCGATGCCGACGTGGCCATGGTAGAGATCGGCGGTACGGTCGGCGACATCGAGTCGCAGCCGTTCCTTGAGGCGATTCGCCAGCTGCGTGTGGAAGTAGGTGCCAAGCGCGCCATGCTGATGCACCTGACTCTGGTGCCGTATATCGCAACCGCTGGCGAAACCAAGACCAAGCCGACTCAGCATTCGGTGAAAGAGCTGCGCTCTATCGGCCTGCAGCCGGACGTGCTGATCTGCCGCTCCGATCATCCGATCGATATCTCCTCGCGTCGCAAGATTGCGCTGTTCACCAACGTTGAAGAGCGTGCGGTGATCTCCCTGGAAGACGTCGACACCATCTACAAAATTCCTGGCGTGCTGCATGCCCAGGGCTTGGATGATTTCGTCGTCGAGCGCTTTGGCCTGGAATGCAACGGTGCCGACCTGTCCGAGTGGGACCGCGTGGTCGATGCCAAGCTGAATCCGGAGCACGAAGTCACCATCGCCATGGTCGGCAAGTACATGGAGCTGTTGGATGCTTATAAATCGCTGATCGAAGCGATGAGCCATGCCGGTATCCAGAACCGCACCAAGGTTAACCTGCGCTACATCGACTCTGAAGACATCGAGAACAAAGGTACTGCGCTGCTTGAAGGCGTGGATGCCATTCTGGTGCCAGGTGGCTTCGGTCTGCGCGGGGTGGAAGGCAAGATCAAGACCGTGCAGTACGCCCGCGAGAACAAGATTCCCTACCTGGGTATCTGCCTCGGCATGCAGGTCGCGGTGATCGAGTTCGCCCGCAACGTTCTGGGCTGGACTGATGCCAACTCCACCGAATTCGACACCGTCAGCACGCATCCAGTGGTCGGCCTGATCACCGAATGGCAGGATGCCACCGGCGTGACCGAACAGCGTACAGACGCCTCCGACCTGGGCGGCACCATGCGCCTGGGCGCACAGGACTGCCAGCTGCTGTCTGGCTCGCAAGTGCACGCTTGCTACGGCAAAGATGTAATCGTCGAGCGTCACCGTCATCGCTATGAAGTGAACAACAACCTGTTGCCGCAGCTGATCGAAGCCGGCCTCAAGGTCACCGGTCGCTCGGGCGACGGCGCACTGGTTGAAGTGGTGGAAGCACCGGATCATCCATGGTTCGTCGCCTGCCAGTTCCACCCGGAGTTCACTTCGACTCCGCGCGATGGCCACCCGCTGTTCAGTGGCTTTGTCACTGCCGCGCTGACGCAAAAAGCCAAGAAGGCCTAGGGATATGGCGCAGAAAATCATCAAGGTTGGCGACATTGAAATCGCCAACCACAAGCCGTTTGTTCTGTTCGGCGGGATCAACGTCATCGAATCCCGCGATCTGGCCATGCGCGCCTGTGAAGAGTACGTGCGGGTTACCGAAAAGCTCGGCATTCCCTACGTGTTCAAGGCCAGCTTCGACAAGGCCAACCGCTCGTCCGTAACCTCATTCCGTGGCCCAGGCCTGGAAGAGGGCATGAAGGTCTTCGAGGAAATCAAAAAGACCTTCGGCGTGCCGGTGATCACCGACGTGCATGAGCCGCATCAGGCGCAACCTGTGGCCGATGTCTGCGACATTATCCAGTTGCCGGCATTTCTTTCGCGGCAGACCGATCTGGTCGTGGCCATGGCCAAGACCGGCGCGGTGATCAATATCAAGAAAGCCCAGTTCCTCGCCCCCCAGGAGATGAAGCACATCCTGGCCAAGTGTGAAGAGGCCGGTAATGACCAGCTGATTCTCTGCGAACGTGGTTCCAGCTTCGGTTACAACAACCTGGTGGTGGACATGCTCGGCTTCGGCATCATGAAGCAGATGAACTACCCGGTGTTCTTCGATGTGACCCACGCCCTGCAAATGCCGGGTGGCCGCGCCGATTCCGCTGGTGGTCGTCGTGCTCAGGTCACTGATCTGGCCAAGGCAGGTATGAGTCAAGGCCTGGCCGGTCTGTTCCTGGAAGCGCATCCGGACCCGGACAACGCCAAATGCGACGGCCCTTGCGCCCTGCGTCTGGACAAGTTGGAGCCGTTCCTCACCCAGCTCAAGCAGCTGGATGATTTGATCAAGAGTTTTGCGCCGATTGAGACTGCCTGAAACGGCAAATCTCCGGTAAAGTGCCATTTGTATACAATCTGACTGATTAATCAGTACATATTGCGCGCTGGAGTAATCACCGGCGCGCAGTGAGTGTGCAACTCGGTACTACCCTTTTCGTCAATTTTTTGGAGTGCTACACGCAATGGCAAAGATCGTCGACATCAAAGGCCGTGAGGTTCTCGATTCCCGTGGTAACCCTACTGTGGAAGCCGATGTAATTCTCGAAGGCGGCATCATGGGCAGCGCCTGCGCGCCGTCCGGTGCCTCCACCGGTTCGCGTGAAGCGCTGGAATTGCGTGATGGCGACAAGAGCCGTTACCTGGGCAAGGGCGTGCTGAAGGCCGTGGCCAACATCAATGGCCCGATCCGCGACTTGCTGCTGGGTAAAGATGCAACTGACCAGAAAGCCCTCGACCTAGCGATGATTGCCCTCGACGGTACCGAGAACAAAGCCACCCTGGGCGCCAACGCCATCCTTGCCGTATCCCTGGCCGCTGCCAAGGCTGCCGCTCAGGCCAAGGGCGTGCCGCTGTACGCACACATCGCCGACCTGAATGGCACTCCGGGCGTCTACTCGATGCCGGTGCCGATGATGAATATCATCAATGGCGGCGAGCATGCCGATAACAACGTCGATATCCAGGAATTCATGGTTCAGCCGGTTGGCGCGAAAACCTTCGCCGACGCACTGCGCATGGGCACCGAAATTTTCCACCACCTCAAAGCCGTGCTGAAGGCCCGTGGTCTGAGCACTTCGGTTGGTGACGAAGGCGGTTTTGCGCCGAACCTGGCGTCCAACGAAGACGCACTGGCTGCCATCGCCGAAGCCGTTGCCAATGCCGGTTATACATTGGGCGACGATGTCACCCTGGCCTTGGATTGCGCCTCCAGCGAGTTCTTCAAAGACGGCAAGTACGACCTGGCTGGCGAAGGCAAGGTGTTTGACGCTGCTGGTTTTGCCGACTACCTGGCTGGTCTGTCCGAGCGTTACCCGATCATCTCCATTGAAGACGGCATGGACGAGTCCGACTGGGCTGGCTGGAAAGTCCTCACCGACAAGATCGGCAGCAAAGTACAGCTGGTGGGCGACGACCTGTTTGTAACCAACACCAAGATCCTCAAGCGCGGTATCAACGAGTCGATCGGTAATTCGATCCTGATCAAGTTCAACCAGATCGGTACCCTGACCGAGACGCTGGAAGCCATCCAGATGGCCAAGGCAGCCGGTTACACCGCCGTGATCTCGCACCGTTCGGGTGAAACCGAAGACAGCACCATCGCTGACCTGGCGGTCGGTACTGCTGCTGGCCAGATCAAGACCGGCTCACTGTGCCGCTCGGACCGCGTGTCCAAGTACAACCAACTGCTGCGTATCGAAGAGCAGCTGGCTGGCAAAGCACCTTACAAAGGCCGCGCCGAGTTCCGTGGTTGAACCCAGGCATGGTAAAAGAGGGGCGGCGCGAGTCGCCCCTTTTTCGTTCGGAAGCTTTTTACGCTATGCGCAATAACTTTTACTGGGTATTTATCGTGCTGATTGCCGTGTTGGCAGGTCTACAGTATCGCCTGTGGGTCGGTGATGGCAGCCTGGCGCAGGTGGCCCAGTTGCAGCAGCAGATCGCCGATCAACAGGGCGAAAACCAGCAGTTGCAAGAGCGCAACCGGATTCTCGAAGCCGAGGTTCTTGAGTTGAAAAGCGGGATGGAAACTGTCGAAGAGCGTGCGCGGCATGAGCTGGGTATGCTTAAAGAGGGCGAAACCCTCTATCAGTTGGCTGAATGAATACCTCTGATTTACCCCCTTTCTGGGCGTTGATCCCTGCTGCTGGCATTGGCAGCCGGATGCGCGCCGACCGGCCCAAGCAATACCTGCAACTGGCCGGCAAAAGCATTATCGAACACACCCTGGCGTGCTTTCTCGATCATCCGCAGTTGCGCGCGGTAGTGGTTAGCCTGGCGGTGGACGATCCTTATTGGCCAACCTTAGGCTGCGCCAATGATCCGCGTATCCGGCGCGCCGATGGCGGTGTCGAGCGTGCCGACTCGGTACTCAGCGGCCTGCTGCGCCTCAGTGAGCTGGGTGCTCAAGAGCTGGATTGGGTGCTGGTACATGACGCCGCGCGGCCAAACCTAGCACGCAGTGATCTGGATCTGCTGCTCAGTGAGCTGACTGATGACCCGGTGGGTGGCCTGTTGGCCGTACCGGCGCGCGATACGCTCAAGCGCGCCGGCGCGGATGGCCGGGTGCAGGCTACGGTGGATCGTTCGACCATCTGGCAGGCCTTTACCCCGCAGATGTTCCGTCTTGGCGAATTGCAGCGTGCGCTGGCCGATGCGCTGATTGCTGGAGTGGCCATTACCGACGAGGCCTCGGCCATCGAATGGGCTGGACAGGCACCGCGCCTGATCGAAGGCCGTTCGGACAACCTCAAGGTCACTCGTCCTGAAGATCTGCGCAGCTTGGCCAGCCTTTGGCACCTGAAGAGCTAGCGATACTCGCTGCGTTGCGCCAACCCCTGTTTAAGAAACTCCACCAGTTGACGCACCTTGGGTGACAGGTGGCGTTGCTGTGGATATAGCGCCCACACCGCAGTGTCCGGTGGTTGCTGGTTATCCAGCAACGAGACCAGCGCGCCGCTGCGCAAATGTTCCAGCACGTAATAGTCTGGCAGTTGGCACAGACCCAGGCCGCGCAGCGCCGCTTCCAGCACCGCCTGGCCACTGTTGCAGCGCCAGTTGCCCTGTACCCGCAGGCTGGAATCGCGGCCATTGGCCTGAAAACTCCAGAGGTCCGAACTGCCGATCAGGCAGTTGTGCCGCGCCAATTCTGACAGCGAATGCGGGCGCCCATAGCGCTGCAGGTACTCGGGTGCGGCGCACAGGTACATCTGCCTTGGTGCCAGGCGGGTGGCCACCAGGCGCGAGTCCTGCAGGCGGCCCAGGCGGATGGCCAGGTCGAGGCCGTCATGCAGCAGGTCGAGGGTGCGGTTGCTCAGTTCGATATCCACCCGCAATTGCGAATGCTGCAGCATAAAGTCGGTGACCAAGGGCACTATAAAGCGTTCTCCGTAGGCCACCGCGCAGGTCATACGCAGCAGGCCTTTGGGCTCGCTGCCTAGGTCGCCCACGGCGCGCAGGGCTTCCTCGCGGGCATCCTGCAGGCGTTGGCAATGTTGCAAGAACGTCTGCCCAGCCTCGGTCAGTGCCACGCGGCGGGTGCTGCGGTAGAACAGGCGGGTTTGCAGGCGTTCTTCCAGGCGGGCGATTTGTCGGCTGACCTGGGATGACGACAGGCTCAGGCGTTCGGCGGCGGCGGTGAACTGGCCGCACTCGGCTACGGCGACAAATTCATCGAGGCCTTCCCAGCGATTCATGGTGCATGTCCTTGGTGCGGTTTGATTGTCCCTATATAGCAAGAATGTTTTGTTTTTTGGCGGATTATCTATCTGCATCACTGATCTACACTCTGCGCCACCGTTGAATCCGCTGGAGAGCGATCATGATCAAGTCCCGTGCTGCCGTAGCCTTTGCCCCCAATCAGCCGCTGCAAATCGTCGAAGTTGACGTGGCGCCGCCTAAGGCCGGTGAAGTGCTGGTGCGTATTGTCGCCACCGGCGTGTGCCACACCGATGCCTACACCTTGTCCGGTGAGGATTCCGAAGGGGTGTTCCCGGCGATTCTCGGGCATGAAGGCGGCGGCATCGTTGAGGCGATCGGTGAGGGCGTGACCTCGGTCAAGGTCGGCGACCACGTGATTCCGCTGTACACCGCCGAATGCCGAGCCTGCAAATTCTGCAAGTCCGGCAAGACCAACCTGTGCAGCTCGGTGCGCGCCACCCAAGGCAAAGGCCTGATGCCCGATGGCACAAGCCGCTTCAGCTACAACGGCGAGCCGATCTACCACTATATGGGCTGCTCGACCTTCTCCGAATACACCGTGCTGCCGGAAGTCTCCCTGGCGGTGATCCCCAAGGAAGCGCCGCTGGAGAAGGTCTGCCTGCTCGGTTGCGGGGTCACCACCGGCATCGGCGCCGTGCTCAACACCGCCAAGGTGGAAGAGGGTGCCACCGTGGCGATCTTCGGTCTCGGTGGTATCGGTCTCGCGGCAATCATCGGCGCGAAGATGGCCAAGGCCTCGCGCATCATCGCCATCGATATCAACCCGGCCAAGTTCGAGGTGGCGCGTGAGTTGGGTGCGACCGATTTCGTTAACCCCAAGGATTTCACCAAACCGATTCAGGACGTCATCGTTGAGATGACCGACGGCGGTGTGGATTACTCCTTCGAGTGCGTAGGCAATGTGCAGCTGATGCGCGCCGCGCTGGAGTGCGCGCACAAGGGCTGGGGAGAGTCGGTGATTATCGGCGTGGCCGGTGCCGGTCAGGAAATCAGCACCCGGCCGTTCCAGTTGGTGACTGGGCGCGTCTGGCGCGGTTCGGCGTTCGGTGGCGTTAAAGGCCGTACCGAGCTGCCGAGCTATGTGGAAAAGGCGCAGAAGGGCGAAATCCCGCTGGATACCTTTATCACCCACAACATGCCGCTGGAAGACATCAACAAGGCCTTCGACCTGATGCATGAAGGCAAGAGCATCCGCACCGTTATCCACTTCTGATTGCGCTGGGCGGCTTTCACTGCCGCCCACTGGATGCCTTATGACCTTGGAAAATATTTCCTGCCAGAAGAGTGCCGGCGGCTGGCACAAGCGCTATCGGCATCGTTCAGCGGTGCTAGGTTGCGACATGGTCTTTGCCGTGTACCTGCCGCCGCAGGCCGAGCAGGGCGGCAAGCTGCCTGTGCTGTATTGGCTGAGCGGGCTTACCTGCACCGATGAGAATTTTATGCAGAAGGCCGGCGCGCACAAGCTGGCGGCCGAGTTGGGGATGATCATCGTTGCGCCGGATACCAGCCCGCGCGGCGCCGATGTGCCGGATGATCCGGATAAGGCTTGGGACTTCGGCCTGGGCGCGGGCTTCTACCTGAACGCCACTCAGGAACCTTGGGCGCGGCATTACCGCATGTACGACTATGTGGTGCAGGAGCTACCGGCGCTGATCGAGGCGAACTTCCCGGTATCCGACAAGCGCGGTATCAGTGGTCACTCCATGGGCGGGCATGGCGCGTTGGTCTGTGCGCTGCGCAACCCGGGGCGCTATCAGTCGCTGTCGGCCTTTGCGCCGATCAGCAACCCGAGCAACTGTCCCTGGGGTGAGAAGGCGTTCTCGCGCTATCTCGGCGATGAACGTTCGCGCTGGCGCGAATGGGATGCCTGCGCCTTGCTCGCTGAAGCAACGGAAAAGCTGCCGATTCTGGTGGATCAGGGCGATCGTGATGATTTCCTGGAAAACCAGCTTAAGCCGGATGCACTCAAGGCAGCGGCGCAGGCCGCTGGCCATCCGCTGACCCTGCGTCTGCAGCCGGGCTACGACCACAGCTACTACTTTATCGCCAGCTTTATCGATGACCATCTGCGTCATCACGCCAAGGCGCTATTGAGCTGAACCGGCGCTGGCGGACGACGTTCGGTGCGCCAGCTAGCGGGCTCCTATAGGCAGCTTTCAGTTAGAATCACGCCCTGACTTTTTCAGGGCGTTGTTTCTTATGCGTATTGGCCACGGCTACGATGTGCACCGCTTTACCGAGGGCTCCTTTATTACCTTGGGCGGCGTGCAGATTCCCCATAAGTTCGGCCTACTGGCCCACTCCGATGGCGATGTGCTGCTGCATGCCCTGAGCGATGCCTTGCTCGGCGCTGCCGCGCTGGGCGATATCGGCAAACACTTCCCCGATACCGATCCGACCTTCAAGGGCGCCGACAGTCGTACGCTACTGCGCCACGTGCTCGGCCTGGTTCATGCCAAGGGCTGGCAGGTCGGTAATGTCGACGCCACCATCGTCGCCCAGGCGCCGAAGATGGCGCCGTATATCGAGACCATGCGCGCGCGGATTGCCGAAGATCTGCAGGTGAGCCTGGATCAGGTCAACGTCAAGGCCACCACCACCGAGAAACTCGGCTTTACCGGCCGTGAAGAAGGCATTGCCGTGCATGCCGTTGCACTGTTGGTTGCCCGATGAACGAACTCGAACTGCTCGGCCCGCGCGCCTATGGCGAACCCTGCGGTACGGCGGTACTCAAGGCTGTGGCGGAAGACTTTCAGGTCGATGAAGTGCTGGATATCCCCCTGGCCGGCGAGGGCGAACACCTCTGGCTGTGGGTGGAAAAGCGCGAGCTGAATACCGAGGAGGCGGCCAAGCGCATCGTCCGCGCCGCCGGCGTGCCGCTGAAGTTGATCAGCTATGCCGGGCTCAAGGATCGTCAGGCCCTGACCCGTCAGTGGTTCAGCCTGCATCTGCCGGGCAAGCTTGATCCCGACCTGAGCGCCGCCGAAGATGCCAGTCTGAGCATCCTCAAGCAGGTGCGGCATACCCGCAAACTGCAACGCGGTGCCCATGCGGCCAACGGCTTTACCCTACGTCTGACTCAGTTGGTTGCCGATCACAAGGCGCTGGACAAGCGGCTGACGCAAATCGCCGCTCAGGGCATTCCCAACTATTACGGCTTGCAGCGTTTTGGCTTCGAGGGCGGTAATGTCGCCCATGCCCGGCATTTTGCGGCGAACAAGAGCCTGCCGGAGAAGCGCAATGTGCGTTCGCGGGTGCTTTCGGCGGCGCGTAGCTATCTGTTCAATCAGGTGCTGGCCGGTCGGGTAGCAGCGGGCACTTGGAATCAGGCACTGCTCGGTGATCTGCTGGCCTTTACCGACAGCCGCAGCTTCTTTGCTGCCGGCGAGGCGGAGTGCAGTGATCCGCGCCTGGCGATTCTCGATCTGCATCCGACGGGCCCGTTGTGGGGTGCAGGCGTCTCTAGCGCCGGCGGTGTGGCGCAGGCGCTGGAGCAAGATCTGGCCGCACGCGAAAGCGTTCTGGTCGACTGGTTGGCAGAAGCGGACATGACGCACGAACGGCGTATCCTGCGCCTCCCCATTGGCGGCCTGTCGTGGCATTATCCCGAGCCTGACATTCTGCAACTGGAATTCGTCCTGCCGGCTGGATGCTTCGCCACCGTCTTGGTGCGTGAGCTCGTCGATCTGTTGCCTGCAGGGCAGACGGACAACCCATGCGTATTCTGATTTCCAATGATGACGGCGTTGCTGCGCCAGGCCTTGCTGCGCTGCATGCGGCGCTGGCCGACTATGCCGAGTGCACGGTGATTGCCCCTGATCAGGACAAGAGCGGCGCGAGCAGCTCGCTGACTCTCGACCGCCCGCTGCACCCGACCACCTTGCCCAATGGCTATATCAGCCTGAACGGTACGCCGACCGATTGCGTACACCTCGGCCTCAACGGCTTGTTGCCGCATGTGGCGGACCTGGTGGTGTCGGGTATCAATCTGGGCGCCAATCTCGGCGATGACGTGCTGTATTCCGGTACCGTCGCCGCTGCACTGGAAGGGCGTTTTCTGGCCCGTCCGGCGTTTGCTTTCTCCTTGCTTTCACGCATGCCGGACAACCTGCCGACCGCGGCCTATTTCGCCCGCAAGCTGGTCGAAGCCCACGAGCAGCTCGACCTGCCGCCACGCACCGTACTCAACGTGAATATCCCCAATCTGCCGCTGGAGCATATCCGCGGCATTCAGCTGACCCGCCTAGGCCATCGTGCTCGTGCGGCAGCACCGGTGAAGGTGGTCAATCCGCGCGGTAAGGAAGGCTATTGGATCTCGGTGGCCGGTGATGCCGAAGATGGCGGCCCCGGCACGGATTTCCATGCGGTGATGCAAGGGTATGTCTCGGTCACCCCGCTGCAGCTGGACCGTACTTTTGCTGATGGCTTCAACAGCCTGCAGCCCTGGTTGGAGGGGCTGCTGTGATCCGCCGGGAACAGGACGAGCTGCACCACCGCGGCATCGGCATGACCTCGCAGCGCACCCGCGAGCGGCTGATTCAGCGGCTGTACGAGGAAGGGCTGTCCAACGCCCATGTGCTGGAAACCATTCGCCGCACGCCGCGTCATCTGTTTGTCGATGAGGCCCTGGCCCATCGCGCCTACGAAGACACCGCCCTGCCAATCGGCAATAACCAGACCATCTCGCAGCCCTATATGGTCGCGCGCATGAGCGAGCTGCTGCTGGCGGCCGGTCCGCTGGACAAGGTGCTGGAGATCGGCACCGGCTCGGGCTATCAGACCGCGATTCTGGCGCAGCTGGTAGAGCGGGTGTTTAGCGTCGAGCGCATTCAGAGCCTGCAGGAAAAAGCCAAGGAGCGTCTGGCTCAGCTCAATCTGCGCAATGTGGTATTTCGCTGGGGCGACGGCTGGGAAGGTTGGAACGCACTGGGCCCGTACAACGGCATCATCGTCACCGCAGCGGCGGCCAATGTGCCGCAGGCATTGCTCGATCAGCTGGCTCCGGGCGGACGTCTGGTGATTCCCGTCGGTGCAGGCGATGTGCAGGAATTGTTGCTAATTGTCCGTGAAGAAGACGGCTTCTCCCGGCATGTGCTGGATGCGGTGCGCTTTGTGCCCCTGCTCAATGGGCCCCTGGCCTGATTCATTGTTTACGGATGAACTCATGAAGAAGTATTTCCTGCTCTACGCCAAAGGCATTGCTATGGGGGCTGCCGACGTAGTGCCCGGCGTATCCGGCGGCACTGTGGCGTTTATTACCGGTATCTATGACGAGCTGCTGCGCTCGATTGCCAGCGTGCCGGTAGCGCTAGGGCTATTTCTGCGCGGGCGTATCGTCGAGGCCTGGAAGGCTGCCAATGCGACATTTTTGCTGGTGCTGCTGCTGGGCATCATGACCAGTGTCCTGAGCCTCGCGCGCTTGATCACCTACCTGCTGGATCAGCAGCCGATCCCGGTCTGGTCGTTCTTCTTCGGTTTGATTCTGGTTTCCACGCACCTAGTGGTACGTGAAGTCCAGCGTTGGAACTGGACGCGGGTTGTCAGTCTGGTACTAGGAGCGGCATTCGCCTACTGGATTACAGTAGCTTCGCCGCTGCAGTGGGGGCATGACCCGCTGAGCCTGTTCTTCGCGGGCGCTATTGCCATCTGCGCGATGATTCTGCCCGGGATTTCCGGCAGCTTTATTCTGGTGCTGCTTGGCTTGTACAGCTTTGTGCTGACGGCGGTGAAAGGCCTGGATATTACCGTGCTGCTGATTTTTGCCAGCGGTTGCCTGGTGGGAATTGTCAGCTTTGCCGGGATTCTGCGTTGGCTGCTGGCGCGCTGGCGTGACCTGACGCTGGCGTTTCTCACGGGGCTGATGATCGGCTCGCTGAACAAGATCTGGCCCTGGAAGGAAACCTTGACCTGGCGTACCGATAGCCATGGTGAACAGGTGCCGTTGCTACAAGCCAATCTCTGGCCTGCGCAGTTTGCCGAGATCAGCGGCCAGGACCCGCAGTTGCTCTTGGCGATTGCCCTGGCGGTTGCTGGCATCCTACTGGTGCTGGGCCTGGAGTGGTTGGCTGGGCGCAGTCCGCAAAGCGCTGGTGATAACCCATAATTGCGGCACAATGCATGCCAGCAAGATGTAAGCAGTTTTACCCAGGGAGATGCAGGTGAGTTTCACAGCTATTCAATTGCCGATTCGCGCCAGCAGTGCTCGTACCCTGTTGAGTGGCCTTGTCCTCAGTGCGTTGCTTAGCGCCTGTGCGAGCCCGCCACCGGGTGGCGTCAAGGTGGTTGACCGTGCTCATGGCGGCGCCAGTCAGGCACCGCAGCGTCAGCCGGTCAGCAGTGGCCAGTATCAGGTGCAGCGTGGCGATACGCTGTACTCGATTGCTTTCCGCTTCGGCTGGGATTGGAAGGCGCTGGCTGCACGCAATGGCATTGCGCCGCCTTACCTGATCCGGGTTGGCCAGATCATTCGCTTTGATGGGCAACCAGCCAGTCGTCCGCCTGTGGTGGCGACTACGCCAGTCGTGGTCACGCCTTCCGGTCGGCCGAGCGCACCCATTCAGACCAAGCCCGTGCAAACCCAACCGCCAGCGCCAGTGAAAACCACCCCATCCGTCACTGCGTTACCGCCCACGCAGCGCTCTGCATCGGGTTGGTTGTGGCCCTCCAATGGGGCCGTTATCGGGCGGTTTTCCTCAAACGGCAGTTTGAATAAAGGCATTGATATCGCCGGAGAATTGGGCCAGCCTGTTTTAGCTGCGTCTGATGGTTCAGTGGTCTACGCCGGGAGTGGTTTACGGGGCTACGGCGAATTAGTGATCATCAAACATAGCGATACCTACGTAAGCGCCTACGGCCACAACCGCAGGCTGTTGGTGCAGGAGGGGCAAAAGGTCAAAGCCGGGCAGAAAATTGCCGAAATGGGTTCCACAGGAACCGACCGGGTGAAACTTCACTTTGAAGTACGCCGCCAAGGTAAACCTGTCGACCCGCTGCAATACCTGCCGCGACGTTGATCTAGCGCTAGCCTGTCTCCACCGCGTGGGAGGGACAGGCTTTGGTGTAACCAGGGATTTGGTCGCGCTAGGGCTTGCTGTCGAACTCAGCAAGGAACAACAAAAATGGCTCTCAATAAAAAAGAAGCGCCGGAGTTTGACGTCGATGATGAAGTGCTCCTGATGGAGCCCGCTATTGTCCTTGACGATGATTCAGACGAAGAAGCGCAACCGCCACTTTCCCGCAGCAAAGCAAAAGCATCCACAGCTAGCAGCAAGCAGCATAAGTACATTGATTACACCCGCGCGCTTGACGCCACTCAGCTGTACCTCAACGAAATCGGCTTTTCCCCTCTCCTGACTCCTGAAGAAGAAGTGTTCTTCGCGCGCTTGGCGCAGAAGGGCGACCCTGCCGGCCGCAAGCGCATGATTGAAAGCAACCTGCGCCTGGTCGTGAAGATCGCTCGCCGTTACGTCAATCGGGGCTTGTCCCTGCTGGATCTGATTGAAGAGGGCAACCTCGGCCTGATCCGTGCGGTGGAGAAATTCGATCCCGAGCGTGGTTTCCGTTTCTCGACTTATGCCACCTGGTGGATCCGCCAGACCATCGAACGGGCGATCATGAATCAGACCCGTACCATTCGTTTACCTATTCATGTGGTCAAAGAGCTCAACGTCTACCTACGTGCTGCTCGCGAATTGACCCAGAAGCTCGACCATGAGCCTTCGGCAGAAGAAATTGCCAACCTGCTGGAAAAACCGGTGGGTGAAGTTAAACGCATGCTCGGTCTTAATGAGCGTGTGTCCTCGGTGGACGTTTCACTGGGCCAGGACTCGGATAAAACCCTGCTCGATACCCTGACCGATGACCGTCCGACCGATCCCTGCGAGTTGCTGCAGGATGGTGATCTGTCACAGAGCATCGATCAGTGGCTGTCCGAACTGACTGACAAGCAGCGTGAGGTGGTGATTCGCCGCTTCGGCCTGCGCGGCCATGAAAGCTGCACCCTGGAAGAGGTTGGCCAGGAAATCGGCCTGACCCGTGAGCGCGTTCGGCAGATTCAGGTCGAAGCACTCAAGCGTCTGCGGGAAATTCTGGAGAAGAATGGTCTGTCGAGCGATTCGCTATTCCAGTGAGCTTGATGCGTTAACACTCAACCCGGCCTTGGCCGGGTTTTTTGTGCTTGTGTTATATGTTCGCTACTCCTCTCGTGAGAGAAATGCATGACGGCAGAAGTTGTTGCGGGCGAGTTTTGTGCGTGCCTATGTAAGCTATTGCTTACAGGTTGCGTAAGCCATTGGTGCGGAATACGGCGGGTGAAGTGCTCTTTTTTTTTAAGTTGCTGTTTTTAAAAGATATTTGTTTTTTATAAGGAGGGCTGAATGCCATCCGTGTGGCGTTTTCAGCGCTTGTTCAGAGGGCGGAAATGGCTAGTATTACACCTGTGCTCAGGGACAAGCACAGGTTGTCAGGAAGACAATCAGGACATCGCAAGACGCGATTCATCAGGATGATGAGCTGGGAAATACAGGGACTAGGGACAAAAGAGTGGGCGACGCGAGTCGCCCCTTTTTTTGCCTGCGTTTTCTGTGTCTATCGTTTGCAGATCTCTCTGCGGCCTTGTTTCAGGCAATTTCGGGTCTGCAGAAAAGTAAAAACCCGCGCAAGGCGGGTTTTTGTGTAGCCAGCGCAGCTAAGTACTAGCGCTCCAGATACTGCAGTTTGTCCTTCACGCCATCCCACTCTTCAGCGTCCGGCAGGGACTCTTTCTTCTCGGTGATGTTCGGCCAGACTTCGGCCAGATCAGCGTTCAGTTCGATGTATTCCTGCTGATCTTCCGGCACCTCATCTTCGGAGAAGATGGCTTGTGCAGGACACTCAGGCTCGCAGAGTGCGCAATCGATGCACTCGTCCGGGTGGATCACCAGGAAGTTCGGGCCTTCGTAGAAGCAGTCCACCGGGCAGACTTCTACGCAGTCGGTGTATTTGCATTTGACGCAGTTGTCGGTAACGACGAAGGTCATTTCTGATTCTCTCCTCGGGCGCCAGCCTGCCCCGTTCTATGCGGGTTTTAAGCAGGCTAGGGGTAATGGCCACGGCTCAGGCTTTAAGTCGGGCAGTCATAAAAATGCGCGCGATTCTAACAGTTCGCGCGCAATAGCGTTAGAAGCGTGTCTTCCATGTATATAACAGTTCCAGCGCTTTGCGCGGAGTCAGATCATCCGGGTTGATCTTGCGTAATTCCTCCTGCAGCGGGTGCGGCAGGCTGGCGAACATATCGCTCTGCATCGGAGCCGCCGTCTGACCTGGCGGCGTCGGCGGCAGTTCATGGGGCAGGCTGGTGGTTTCCAGGCGCGCCAGGTGCTCGCGGGCACGCAGGATCACCTCATTCGGTACACCCGCCAGTTGCGCTACCGCCAAACCATAGCTTTGACTGGCAGGGCCAGGCAGCACGTGGTGGAGGAACACGATGCGCTCATTGTGCTCGGTGGCATTTAGATGCACGTTGGCCACGATGGGCTGGCTTTCCGGCAGCACGGTCAGCTCGAAGTAATGGGTGGCGAACAGCGTGTAGGCGCGCAGCTTGGCCAGCTGTTCGGCAGCGGCCCAGGCCAGCGACAACCCGTCGAAGGTGCTGGTGCCGCGGCCTACCTCATCCATCAGCACCAGGCTGCGTTCGCTGGCGTTATGCAGAATGTTAGCGGTCTCACTCATCTCCACCATAAAGGTCGAGCGGCCACCGGCCAGGTCATCGCTGGAGCCGATACGAGTAAAGATGCGGTCGACCAGCGACAGCTCGCAGCTTTTCGCCGGCACGAAGCTGCCAATATGCGCAAGCAGCACGATCAGTGCGGTCTGGCGCATATAGGTGGATTTACCACCCATGTTCGGCCCGGTGATGATCAGCATGCGTGTGTCGTCGTCCAGGCTCAGGTCGTTGGCCACAAACGGCGTGGTCAGCACCTGCTCGACCACCGGGTGACGGCCCTGGTCGATGCGCATGCACGGCTCATCTACAAAGCGCGGGCGATTGAGGTCCAGGTTCAGCGCGCGTTCGGCCAGGTTGCTCAGCACGTCCAGCTCGGCCAGGGCCGCGGCGCTGTCCTGTAGCGGGCCGAGGTGGCTGATCAGGCGTTCCAGCAGTTCGTCATAGAGCATCTTCTCGCGGGCCAGGGCGCGGCTCTTGGCTGAGAGCGCCTTGTCTTCGAACTCTTTCAGCTCGGGGGTGATAAAGCGCTCAGCGCCTTTCAGGGTCTGCCGGCGGATGTAGTCGGCCGGGGCCGACTCGGCCTGCTTGCTCGGCAGCTCGATAAAGTAGCCGTGCACGCGGTTGTAGCCGACCTTGAGGTTGGCCAGGCCAGTGCGGGCTTTCTCGCGGGTTTCCAGGTCCATCAGGTATTGGCCGGCGTTCTCGCTGAGCGATTGCAGCTCATCCAGCTCGGCGTCGTAACCGGTTTTCAGCACACCGCCGTCGCGGATCACCGCTGGCGGGTTATCGATAATCGCCCGGGCCAGCAGCTCGGCCAGTTCTGGGTAGGTGCTGACCACGCCCGCCAGCTCGCTCAGGTGCGGCGCTTCCAGATTGGTCATGGCCATTTGCAGCGTAGGCAGAGCGGCCAGCGCGTCGCGCAGGCGTGCCAGGTCGCGCGGGCGTGCATTGCGCAGGCCGATACGGGCGAGGATGCGCTCCAGATCGCCGATTTCCTTCAGCTGCGGCTGCAGGGTTTCGAAGCGGTAGCGCTCCAGCAGGCAGGCAATCGATTCCTGGCGCGCTTCCAGAATGGCCTGGTCACGCAATGGACGGTTCAGCCAGCGGCTGAGCAGGCGACTGCCCATGGCGGTCTGGCAGCGGTCGACTACCGATTGCAGGGTGTTCTCGCGCCCGCCCGCCAGGTTGATGTCCAGCTCCAGATTGCGGCGGCTGGCGCCGTCGAGAATCACCGTGTCGTCCAGGCGCTCGTGGCGCAGGCTGCGCAGGTGCGGCAGGGCGGTGCGTTGCGTTTCCTTGGCATAGGCGAGCAGGCAGCCGGCGGCGCCGATGGCCAAGGTTAGACTCTCGCAGCCGAAGCCTTTCAGGTCCTGGGTGGCGAACTGTTGGCACAGGCTCTTGTGAGCTGTGTCGCGCTCGAAGTCCCAGGGGGCGCGACGGCGTACGCCACGGCGTTTTTCTGCCGGCAAGCCTTGCGGCCAATCATCGGGAATCAGCAGTTCAACCGGATTCAGGCGTTCCAGTTCGGCCAGCAGGTTTTCCCAGCCGTTGATCTCCAGCACGCTGAAGCGGCCGCTGGTGATATCCAGCACGGCCAGGCCGAACAGGCGCTCATCGCCCAGCACCGCGGCTAACAGGTTGTCGCGGCGCTCATCAAGCAGCGCCTCGTCGCTGACGGTGCCCGGGGTGATGATGCGCACCACCTGGCGTTCCACCGGGCCTTTGCTGGTTGCCGGGTCGCCGATCTGTTCGCAGATCACCACCGACTCGCCCAGCTTGACCAGCTTGGCCAGGTAGCCCTCCAGCGAATGGTAGGGAATCCCGCACATGGGGATCGCCTGGCCGGCGGATTGGCCGCGAGCGGTTAGGGTGATATCCAGCAGCTTGGCGGCCTTTTTCGCGTCCTCGTAGAAGATCTCGTAGAAATCGCCCATGCGGTAAAACATCAGCTGTTCCGGGTGCTGATTTTTCAGCTTCCAGTACTGCTGCATCATCGGCGTGTGAGAACTGAGGTCGCTTTGGCTCATCGTTTTAACTGTCCGGCTGAATCGCAAAAGCGCCTAGTGTACGGTATCGGCCTGGCTGGCTTTAACCCCGGAGTGCAGATGACTGCTAATGAAGATGCCCTTATCCAACTGGCTGCCGAGCTGGGTGCACAGCTGGTTGCTGCTAAGGCCCAGGTGACGACCGCCGAATCCTGCACCGGCGGCGGTATTGCCGAGGCGATTACACGGATTTCCGGTAGCTCGGCCTGGTTTGAAGCCGGTTATGTCACCTACTCCAACGCGCAGAAAACCAAGCAGCTGAGTGTGCCCGAGGTGCTGTTCGCTACTGTTGGCGCCGTGAGTCAGGAAGTGGTCGAAGCCATGGTGCGCGGGGCGCAGGCGAGTAGTGGCGCGCGCTTTGCGGTGGCGGTCAGCGGTGTGGCTGGGCCGGATGGCGGTTCGCCGGAGAAACCGGTGGGCACGGTCTGGCTGGCTTGGGGCGATGGTGAGCAGCTGTTCAGTGTGCGCCGGCAGTTTGCCGGGGATCGCAGCGAAGTTCGCCGACAAACGGTCGAGGCCGCACTGGCTGGGCTGTTGCGCCTACTTGCGCAAGAAAATCCAAACGCGGGGTAGGCGGGCGACTTGCCCTGTGGAATAATACTGTCTACTTATACAGTTGTTGGTGGCCGCTAGCTGGCCCTTCTTGATTACGTGAGGACTTAAATGGACGAGAATAAGAAGCGCGCTTTGGCGGCAGCCCTGGGCCAGATTGAAAAGCAATTCGGCAAAGGTGCAGTGATGCGCATGGGCGATCACGATCGCCAGGCGATCCCGGCCATCTCCACCGGCTCGCTGGGTCTGGACATCGCGCTGGGCATTGGCGGTCTGCCGAAAGGCCGAATCGTTGAAATCTACGGCCCAGAGTCCTCGGGTAAAACCACCCTGACCCTGTCGGTGATCGCCGAAGCGCAAAAGCTCGGCGCCACCTGCGCCTTCGTCGATGCTGAGCATGCACTCGACCCGGACTATGCCGGTAAACTCGGCGTCAATGTCGATGACCTGCTGGTGTCGCAGCCGGATACCGGCGAACAGGCCCTGGAAATCACCGATATGCTGGTACGCTCCAACGCTGTTGACGTGATCATCGTCGACTCCGTGGCGGCCTTGGTGCCGAAGGCGGAAATCGAAGGCGAAATGGGCGATATGCACGTAGGCCTGCAGGCCCGCCTGATGAGCCAGGCGCTGCGCAAGATCACCGGCAACATCAAGAACGCCAACTGCCTTGTGATCTTTATCAACCAGATCCGCATGAAGATCGGTGTGATGTTCGGCAGCCCGGAAACCACCACCGGTGGTAACGCGTTGAAGTTCTATGCTTCGGTCCGCTTGGACATCCGCCGTACTGGCGCGGTGAAGGAAGGCGAAGAAGTGGTCGGTAGCGAAACCCGCGTCAAAGTGGTGAAGAACAAGGTCGCGCCGCCGTTCCGTCAGGCCGAGTTCCAGATTCTTTACGGCAAGGGTATCTACCGCAACGGCGAGATCATCGACCTCGGTGTGCAGCTCGGTCTGCTGGAAAAATCCGGCGCTTGGTACAGCTACCAAGGCAACAAGATCGGTCAGGGCAAGGCCAATTCGGCCAAGTATCTGGAAGACAACCCGGAAGTAGCACGCACCATTGAAGGCTTGATCCGTGAGAAGTTGCTGGTGGTCAGTCCGACGGTCAAGGCCAACTCTACGGCCGATGACCTGGCTGACGCCGACGCCTGATCTGCCTGCCTATGTCCATTGCTCTGGATAACCCCGTCGCGGTGCGGCGGGCGGCCATGGATCTGCTGGCGCGGCGCGAACATGGCCGAGTCGAGCTGACCCGCAAATTGCGCAGTCGTGGGGCGGCAGATGAGTTGATCGAAGCCGCTCTCGATCGCCTGGCTGAAGAAGGCTTGCTGTCTGAGGCGCGTTATCTGGAGGCCTTTGTCAGCTACCGGGCGCGTTCCGGCTATGGGCCGTTGCGCATTCGTGAAGAGCTGACCCAGCGTGGCCTGGCCCGCAGTGATGTCGAGCAGGCCTTGCGCGACAGTGGTATCGATTGGCGTGAACATCTACAGGAAACCTGGCAACGCAAGTTTGCCGGTGAGCTGCCCTGTGATGCCCGCGAGCGTGCCCAGCAGGGACGCTTTCTTAGCTATCGGGGTTATCCGCCTGAGCTGATTGGGCGGCTGCTACGCGGTGTACTGGACGACTAAGCCGCAGCTGGCTGTTGTTCGGGCTGCCTGTATCAGTACTTCCGTTTACCCATTACTTACTTTCACACGCCGATGATGCTGCAGTACTGGAAGCCAATGCTTCCCGTACTGAAATGCGTGTGGCTGATCTTTTCTTGTTAGCCAGCTGAGCCACGACTACCGATAGCCCGCAAGCAGGCTATCGGCTGGGTGACAGATCAGGCATTTTCCGCCCAGTTGTGCGTCTGATTGACCAGGTCCAGCAGTTCGCGCAAGCGGCCGTGGTTGCGTCCGTTAAAGGCGAAGGCCAGGCGCGTCATATGGCACAGCTCCGGTTCGTCCTGCTCGGAGTCGCAGTGTGCTTGTTGCTGGAAGTCACCCTGCTTGCACAGGTCGCGGAACTCATCGTTCAGCTGCTGCATGGCCGCTTCATTCAGCGCGTGGTTGAGGCGGATCACGTAGCGTTCCTTGAGCCAGCGGCTGGAGTGGTAGTTGCGGTAGAACTGGGCGATTTCCTCGGTAGCCTCTTCGGCGCTGTGCACCAAGCGCATCAGGCGCATATCGCTGGGTAGGATATAGCCGTTGTCCTGCAACTGTTCCTGCAGAAACGTCAGGGCGCTGGTCCAGAAGGTGCCGCCAGGTTGGTCGAGCAGCACCACCGGTACCAGTGGGCTTTTGCCGGTCTGGATCAGGGTCAGCACTTCCAGGGCTTCGTCCAGGGTGCCGAAACCACCGGGGCAGAGCACCAGGCCGTCGGCCTCCTTGACGAAGAAGAGTTTGCGCAGAAAGAAGAAGTGGAACGACAGCAGGTTATTGCTGCCTTGTACGGTGGCATTGGCGCCCTGCTCGAAGGGCAGGGTGATATTGAAACCCAGGCTGTTCTCCAAGCCGGCACCTTCATGAGCAGCCGCCATAATGCCGCCACCGGCTCCGGTAATGACCATCAGGTTGTGCTTGGCTAGAGTTGCACCCAGATCGCGGGCTAGGCGGTAAACCGGGTGGCTGGCAGGGGTGCGCGCCGAGCCGAACACGGTCACTTTGCGTCGCCGTTTGAACTGTTCCAGTGTGCTGAAGGCATGCTCCATCTCGCGCAGGGTCTGCAGCATGATCTTGGCGTCCCAGCGGTTGCGGTCGGCCTGCGCCATGCGCACAACCGTGCCGAGCATGGCCTGGTAGAGCTTGGTGTTGGGGCTGTCGGGCGGTGCTGCGAGGATGCCCAGTTCTTCTACGCGGGTGGTCAGGTCGACGCCACTGGTCTGAAAATGCCGGGACAGAAAATCGTCCGATTCATCGGGCATACAACTTCTCCTTCTGGTTGCCGGCCGAGCAGCTTATTGCCGTGTCGGCCTTGTCCTGAGTATGGCTGTTGGCTGCCGGTTTGTGTGACTCATGCCCATGCGTGACAACCGACAGCCCATGCCAGGACTGCATCAGAGGGCGATTTGCTCGCCTGGTTCAGGGATGTTGGCGATCCAGTTCAGACGCTCGCGCAAGGCCAGTTGCAGGGCCTGCATCTTCTCTAGCTCGCCATGCACCAGGTACAGCTCGGGGTGGTGCTCGAAGTGGCTGACCCAGTCGAGCAGCTGTGATTGCCCGGCATGCGCGGAGAAGCCGCCGAGGGTGTGCACCTTGGCTTTTACCGCGATGCGCTGATGGAGGATTTTCACGTTCTCAGCGCCGTCGACGATATTGCGTCCCAGCGTGCCCTTGGCCTGGAAACCGGGAAAGATCAGGTGGCAATTCTCGCGCCAGAGGTTGTGCTTGAAGTGATGGACAATGCGCCCGCCGGTGCACATACCGCTGCCGGCGATGATGATTGCGCCGCTCTGTATCCGGTTTATCGCCATCGATTCTTCCGGGCTCGGCGTGCAGCGCAGGATCGGTAGCCAGTCTTCGATGCGTTTGCTGCCGCGGGCCTGAAAGGCGGCGCGGTCTTCGGCGGCAAACTGGTCCTGAAAACGCGAGTAGATGGCGTTGGCGCGGATTGCCATGGGGCTGTCGAGAAACACTGCCTGCTGCGGCAGTCGCCCTTCGTGATAGAAGCGCCCGAGGTAGTAGATCAGGTCCTGGGTACGACCGACGGCGAAGGACGGGATCAGCACGTTGCCGCCGTCGCGATGGGCCTGCTGCAGAATCTCTGCCAGCTCCTCCAGGGTTTCTTCACTGCAGCGGTGGTCGCGATCACCGTAGGTCGATTCCAGCAGCACCACATCGGCTTTGCTCAGCGTGCTGGGGTCTTGCATCAAGGGCGAGCAGGTATTGCCCAGGTCGCCGGAGAACACCAGGCGGCGGGTCAGGTGATGGTCCTGTACTTCGAGTTCGACAATCGCCGAACCGAGGATATGTCCGGCATCGTGAAAGGTGACCAGCACGCCCTTGGCCACTTCGCGGCTTTCGCCATACATCATTGGCCTGCGTTGGCTCAGCGCCTGTTCGGCATCGGCGGTGGTGTAGAGCGGGCTTATTGGCGCCTTGCCCATCCGCGCGCGCCATTTGTTTTCCCACTCGGCGTCTTTCTCCTGAAGAAACGCGGCGTCGAGCAGCATCAACTTCATCAGCTCACAGGTCGCATCAGTGGCAAAGATCGGCCCGCGGTAGCCGGCTGCCGTGAGTTTTGGCAGCAGGCCGCTGTGATCAATGTGTGCATGGGAAATCACCACGGCGTCCAGGCTGCGCGGATCAAAGGCAAACGGCGCGCGGTTGCCGTCTTCCTCTTCGCGGCGGCCCTGACGCATGCCGCAGTCGAGTAATACCCGTGCCCCGTCGCGGCTTTCGATCAGGTAGCAGGAGCCGGTGACTTGTTGAATTGCGCCGAGGAAGTTGAGCAGGGCCATGGCTAATCCTTGAACACGTTGAATGGGTGGCGCTTAAGGCTGTCCCATCAGGTAACCGGGGGTTTTGATACAGGTCAGCATCTGCCTGTATCCCGCGCTCTAAGCTGACTAAAACTATCGGAGCCGCATATGACCCAGCTATTTCCCAGCGCCAGCGAGTTGGCCGAGCATGCCCGCCTTGAACCAACCTTCGCCGCCTGGCAGCGCGGTTATGGTCCTTTGCAGCACAGTTCGCAGACCTGCGCTGCGGTCTACCGTATTGCCCACCAACTTGTGCAGGCCGGCGTGCAGGCGGATCTGCCGAGCGTCTACCGTCACTTTCACGCGCTGGATCGGCTGACAGCGGCAGGGCTGTGGCTGGTGGTGCATATGACCTATGCCCAGCGCGTACGCCTCGATGGCGTAGCGTTGGCTGCAGAGGACTTCAAGGTGTCCCCCGAAGGGCATACCGGCGGCGCGTTGAATATGGTGCAGGCCTATGCCGGTTACCTGGCGCTGAATAACCTGACTGGGGAAACCCGTGGCTGGCTGATGGGTCAGGGCCACTGTGTGGCAGCCATCGAGGCGCTCAACCTGCTAACGGCCAATCAGCACCCGGAACAGGCCGAGCGTTACCCCTGTGACGAGGCCGGGATGACCCAGTTGGTGGCGGACTTCTACATCTATGCGCAGAACGCCGCCGGCCAGGTCAGCGCGCCGCTGGGCAGCCACGTCAATCCGCATACGGCGGGCGGCATTGCCGAGGGTGGTTATCTGGGCTTTGCCGAGCTGCAATATGCTCATCTGCCGTTACCCGGCGAGAAACTGGTGGCCTTTCTCTCCGATGGTGCGGCCGAAGAGCAACGCGGCAGTGACTGGATGCCACGCTGGTGGCGCGCCGAGGACTGCGGCGTGGCGTTGCCGCTGATGATTGCCAATGGTCGGCGCATTGAGCAACGCACCGAGCTGGCGACGCCCGCCGGGCTGGATAACTTCCGTGAGCACCTGCGTCATTGCGGCTTTGATCCCGTTAGTTTCGATGGCCGCGACCCGGCGGCTTTTGTCTGCGCGTTGTGGGACATGGAGCAGCGTATGGGGCACCGTGTGCAGGAGCTGCGCGATGGCGTGCTGAATTACCCGCTGCCCATGCCTTACGGTATTGCCGAAACGCTCAAGGGTTTCGGCTTTTACGGCGCTGGCAGCAATGCGGCGCACAACCTGCCGTTGCCGGCCAACCCGCATACCGATGAAGCGGCCCGCGAGCTGTTCAATCAGCATGCGGCGCAGCTTTGGGTCGCGCCGGAAGAGCTGAGCGCCGCCTGCGCACTGTTTGCGGATCGAGGCTCCCGCCCCCTGGAGCGCGATAACCCGTTGGCGCAGCGTCATCCAGCGCTGCCAAAACTGCCCGAGCTGCAGTATCAGGACAGCGCCTGTTCGCCGATACTGGCCCTGGATCGTTTCTTTGTCGATCTGGTGCAAGCCAATCCGCAGTTGCGTCCACGTGTTGGTAACCCCGATGAGCTGGCCAGCAATCGCCTGGGCGGCGTCCTCAAGGCGCTCAAGCACCGGGTGACCGCGCCGGAGAGCGAACAGGAAGCGCTGGATGGCGCAATCATCACTGCGCTCAATGAAGAAGCCGTGGTGTCTGCCTGCCTGGCCAACCAGGGTGGCCTGAATCTGGTGGCGAGCTACGAGGCGTTCTGCGTGAAGATGCTCGGCGCGGTGCGCCAGCGGATCATTTTTGCCCGGCAACAAAAAGAGGCGGGGCGCGCTGCAGGTTGGCTCGGTTGGCCGCTGGTGGCCACCTCGCACACCTGGGAGAACGGCAAGAATCAGCAATCGCACCAGGACACCACCTTCTGTGAGGCCTTGCTCGGTGAGATGAGCGATATGGTGCGGGTGATTTTTCCAGCCGATCACAATTCGGTATTGGCGCTGATGCCAGGCATCTATCAGGCGCGTGGTCAGATCGCCTGCATGGTGATTGCCAAACGTGAGCGGCCTTGTGTATTCACTCGCGAACAGGCCGAGCAGCTGGCGCAGGATGGCGCTGCTGTGCTGGCTGAGAAGCAAGGCGAGCAGCCTTTGCTGCTGATCGCCGCCGGCAGTTATCAGTTGGCAGAAATGCAGCGCGCGGCCGTTCGTCTGAGCGCGGCCGGGTGCGCCTGGCGTCTGGTTTACTTGCAAGAGCCGGGGCGTTTTCGTGCGGCCCGCGATACCTGGGAACAGGCGGTGATTGTTGATGCCGAGCGGGTTGAGCGGTTATTCCCGGCTGCCAGCATAAAGCGTGTGCTGCTCACCCATATGCGCCCGGAAGTTGCCCGTGGGCATCTGTGGCCGCTGCTGGGTGAGGCTCGACACAGCCGTGTGCTGGGCTACCGTAATCGAGGTGGCACCCTGGATGAAGCCGGTATGTTGTTCGCCAACCAGGCGAGCTGGGCGCATGTGCTGGAGGCAGCAGCCGCGTTGCTGGAAAAACCGCTTGGCGATTTGCTCAGTGCCGAGGAGCAAGCAGCCGTGCAAGGGCGGGGAGAACCACACTGTCTGCGTTAGTGCAGGCCAGTGGGTGCGGGAAAAGGAGGGGCAGGTATGCCTAAATTGACTTTGGGTCTTGATGCGGATTTGTACCGCTTGTTAGAGCAGGCAGCACAGCAGAACCAGATAAGCCTGGAAGAAGAGTGTTTGCATCGTCTTGAGGGCGGCGTTAGGCGTTCGCGCTATATGCATGCCTTGTTAGCCGATCTGCGCGCCGATGATGAGCAGCGGCGCGCGGAGCAAGCGGATAGCTGAGGCTTACAGGCCGCAGTCGGCTTTGCTGAAACGCTCGGTGGTCACTGGGCGGTTGCTTTTGTATTCGCTGAATTCATAACGCAGCGCCGCGCCGCGGGCCAATAACTGGCGATACCCGGTGTTGCGGCACACGCTGTTAGCCAGTTGTGCGCGAACCACATCCGGGTTGCCACGCATTTGTGCCGCATGCTCGCTGCGTACGCTGAGGTGGTTGACCAGCTCACTGCCATCAACGGTATAACCTTGATCAAGAATGTCTTCATTGATTGCCCGTGGCGTGCCTACGCTGCTCTCGCGCGCGACTTTTTCCAGGGTTTTGCTCAGCTCAAAGTCTTTCAGGGTAGCGGCATGGGCAAACAGGGGCAGACTCACTGCCAGGGTCAGGCTGATCAAACGCAGCATGGGGTTCTCCAAAGTCGATTCGCACCTTCTGACCGGCATTGCCGGGCAGAGGTTCAGTGGCGCCTATCTTACCCGTCTGCCGACACTTACGCAGTTACCACGGTAGGCCACGTAAGACGCACGGTTGAATACGCCTGAGCGGGCTTTGATAGACTGCCGCGCTTGCTGACCCCAGGATGACTCATGCCGTTTCTTCTTATCTGTCAGGTGTACGCCTGATGAGCCACGCTGTCTCGCGTTTACGCGCTGCGCGGATTGCTCGCAGTGCTAAACCATTTTTGGCCCGTGGTAGCCGCTCAGTGCGCTGTGACGAGTGCCGTTTGGTGATGACCCATTGCCTGTGTGCCTGGCGTCCGCGCATAGCTGCTACGTCAGCGGTGTGTCTGTTGATGCATGATGTCGAGGCGCTCAAACCGAGCAATACCGGCTGGCTGATTGCCGATGTGCTGGCTGATACGTCGGCATTCGGCTGGTCACGTGTCGAGGTTGATGCCGAGTTGCCGGCGTTGCTGAACGATCCGCAGTGGCAGCCTTATCTGGTGTTTCCGGGCGAATACGTGGCCGCCGAACGAGTGGTCAGCGAAGTTCAACCCGCGCCCGGCAAGCGGCCTTTGTTTGTGCTGCTGGATGCCACTTGGAGCGAGGCGCGCAAGATGTTTCGCAAAAGCCCCTACCTCGACAGCCTACCTGTACTCAGCCTTCAGGCTGAGCAGCTGTCACGCTACAAGCTGCGACGCTCCAAACGCGATGACCATTTCTGTACGGCCGAGGTCGCGGCACTGTGCCTAGAGTTGGCAGGCGACCAGCGCGCGGCGGATGGTTTGAATGCTTACCTGGATGTTTTTAGTCAGCACTACCTGGCTGCCAAGGCACCGCGTGCGGTGCCATTGGATGATCCGTTGCACGAACGCCTGCGCGCGTTTCTCTAGCGGCTAGTGGGTCAGTTTCTTGGGCCACAACTGCGCCAACAGCATGCCGGCAAACATCAGTGCGCAGCCGAAGTAGCCGCGCAGTTCCAGTGATTCACCGAGTAGCCAGGCTCCGGCGATGGCGGCGAATACCGCCTCCAGTGAGAGGATGATGGCCGCATGCGAGGCGATGGCGTCTTTCTGCGCCACCACCTGCAAAGTAAAACCAATGGCCACGCCGAAGATGCCGCCATAGAGAATCGCCGGTCCCGCGGCGATGATCGCGTCCAGCTGAATTTCCTCGAAGACTACTGCCAGCACCAGGCTGATTACCGCGCAGGTGATGAACTGCACCAGCGCCAGGCGCAGCGGGTCATGGCGCCCGGCAAAGAAGCCCACCAGCAGTACATGCACGCCCCACACGAACGCCCCGGCCAGTTGCAGCCAATCGCCGGAGGCCACGGTAAAGCCCTCGCCGACGCTAAGCAGGAACATGCCGACCACTGCCAGGCAGGCGCCCAACCAGATACCCAGGCCGGTTTTATGGCCAATAAAAAGCCCTAGCAGCGGCACGATGATCACGTACAAACCGGTGATAAAACCGGAGTTGGTCACGCTGGTAAACAGCAGGCCAACCTGCTGCAGGTTGATCCCCAGAGCCAGGGCCAAGCCCATCAGCACGCCGCCACGCAGCAACTGGCGGTTCAGTGGTGCGACTGTCGCGCTGTTGCTGCGACCTTCCAGCAGGCGTAGCACAGGCAGCAGAATCAGTGCTGCCAAGCCAAAACGCAGGCCGCTGTAGAGAAACGGGCCTACAGAGTCCATGCCCAGGCGCTGAGCAACAAACGCCGAGCCCCAGATCATGGCAGTCAGCAGCATTAACAGGTCGGCGCGCAGGGCGTGGCTTCGCATTTCAGGCTCTCGTCGGCAAAGCTGCGAACTGTGCCGCAAAGCGTCGTGCTTGACCACCCCGTCAGTGCTGGGCATGCTTGGTCGCTTTTCTGCGTTTTCAGGCTTGGTTGCGCCGCAACCCTGCGGCCTGTACGCATTGTTCACCGTGCCCTGGACAGTACCCTGGCGGGTACCCACATAACAAAAACAGGATTCACCATGGCCGCTTTTGAAATCCTCATTGCCGACGATCACCCCCTGTTTCGCAGTGCCTTGCAACAAGCGTTAACCCTGGGGTTGGGGCCCGATGTACGGCTGGTCGAAGCCGCCAGCATTGCCGAGTTGGAAACCTGCCTGGCACAGAAGACCGACTGGGATCTGGTTCTGCTTGATCTCAATATGCCCGGCGCTTATGGCTTCTCCGGCTTGGTGTTGCTCCGTGGGCAGTACCCGCATATTCCGGTGGTGATGATCTCCGCTCAGGAAGAGCCGTCCATCGTTGCGCGCTCGCGGGAATTTGGCGCCAGTGGCTTTATCCCCAAATCCAGCTCGCTGGAGACGATCCAGCAGGCAGTTCGCCTGGTGCTGGATGGCGAGGTCTGGTGGCCACAGCAAACTCAGGAAGCAATTGCCTTGTCGGCTGAAGCCAAAGCCGCCAGTGCAGGCCTGGCCAGCCTGACGCCGCAGCAGTTCCGCGTGCTGACCATGGTCTGTGATGGCTTGCTGAATAAGCAGATCGCCTATGAACTCAGCGTGTCTGAGGCCACGGTGAAGGCTCATGTGACGGCGATCTTCCGTAAACTGGGAGTGCGTACTCGGACTCAAGCGGCCTTGCTGCTGCAACAGCTGGAGTCGATTCCTTCACAAACGGACGGTTAAGCGTCCGTTAATCTTTGCCTGGCAGGCTTGCCGCGCTGTTTTCCTCCTATCGTTGTGATGACCCTCAATGTCTCCATTCAAAGGCCAGACCGGCCTTAAACGTGTACTCAATGCCACTGGTTACTCGCTGGCCGGCCTGCGCGCCGCTTTTACCGGTGAAGCTGCGTTTCGCCAGCTGTTGTTGATCAACCTGATACTCGTGCCTTTGGCGTTCTACCTGGATGTCAGCCGCGTTGAACGCGCCTTGATGGTCGCGGTATGTCTGCTGGCGCTGATCGTCGAGCTTCTCAACTCGGCAGTGGAGGCGGCCATCGACCGCATATCCCTGGAGCTGCACCCTCTGTCGAAAAATGCCAAGGACATGGGCAGCGCCGCGCAGTTCACCGCCCTCAGCCTGATTGCCCTGGTGTGGGCGATTATCCTGCTCGGTTAATCCGCCGTTTCAGGCAATCGTTGGCAGGACGATCTGGTCGCTGCGCGTCACGCCGGCGGTCAGGGCGCGGCACAGCTCGATGAACTCCCGCATGGCGGCGGTCTGGTACTTCTGTTTGTGCCAGATAAAGTAGAACTGCCGGCGCAGATCCAGCTCAGGAGTTTCCACCGCCACCAGGCTGCCGCGGCGAAAGGCATCGCGCAGCGCCAGGCGGGAAATGCAGCCAATCCCTAGGCCTGATTCCACCGCACGTTTGATCGCCTCGGTGTGTTCCAGCTCAAGGCGAATATTCAGACTGCTGGGGTGATGGCGCATGGCTTGGTCAAAGGTCAGGCGCGTACCGGAGCCTTGTTCACGCAGAATCCACGCCTCGCGCGTCAGCTCGTCGAGGCTCGCTTCACCGCGCTGCGCCAGCGCATGTTGCGGCGCGCAGAACACCACCAGCTCATCTTCAACCCAGGGCTGCACCTCGATATCCGGGTGCTGGCAGTCACCTTCGATCATGCCCATATCCAGTTCGTAGTGGGCAATCTGTTGCACCACATAGGCGGTGTTGTGTACCTGCAGCTTGACCCGGCACTCCGGGTGGCGCTGCATAAAACTGCCGATCAGCAGGGTGGCCAGGTAGTTACCGACGGTGAGCGTGGCGCCAACATTCAGCGAGCCGTAGCCGCTCTTACCGCCCAGCAGGCGTTCGATTTCTTTGGCCTGATCGAGGAATGCGACTGCTTGTGGCAGCAGTTGCAGGCCCAGTGCGTTGAGGCCCAGGCGTTTACCCGCGCGGTCGAACAGTTGGCAGTCGGACTGACGCTCCAGTTCGCTGAGTGAGGTGCTGGTGGCTGATTGCGACAGGGCCAGGGAATCGGCCGCGCGCGACACGCTTTCATGCTGGGCCACGGCGACGAAGACTTGTAATTGTCTGAGGGTAAATCGCATATCTATATAACCGATAACCTATATCTTGATAATCAAGTTAACAGATAATCTGCCGCTCATTACAATGCCGTGCAATTGCGCACAGGCGCGCAGGCGACATTACCTTTGCGGAGCTCCGAACATGAGCAATCTTAACGCCGAGCGCATTCTTAGCGTTCACCATTGGAACGACACGCTGTTCAGCTTCAAGTGCACCCGTGATCCGGGTCTGCGTTTCGAGAATGGTCAGTTCGTGATGATCGGCCTGCAGCAGGAAACCGGCCGTCCGTTGATGCGCGCCTATTCGATTGCCAGCCCGAACTGGGAAGAGCATCTGGAGTTCTTCAGCATCAAGGTGCCGGATGGCCCGCTGACCTCGCAGTTGCAGCACCTCAAGGAAGGTGATGAGATCATCATCAGCAAGAAACCCACCGGGACCCTGGTGCTGGATGACCTCAAGCCGGGCAAGCACCTGTACCTGCTCAGCACGGGCACTGGCTTGGCACCGTTTATGAGTGTGATTCAGGACCCGGAAACTTATGAGCGTTTTGAGAAGGTGATTCTGGTTCACGGCGTGCGCTATGTGAATGAAGTGGCCTACCGTGAATTCATCACCGAGCACCTGCCGAAGAATGAATTCTTCGGCGATGCGCTGAAAGACAAGCTGATTTACTACCCGACGGTGACCCGTGAACCGTTCGAGAACCAGGGCCGTCTGACCGATCTGATGCGCAGTGGCAAGCTGTTCCAAGACATTGGCCTGCCGCCGATAAATCCACAGGACGACCGCGCGATGATCTGCGGTAGCCCGAGCATGCTGGATGAAACCAGCGAGGTGCTCAACGAGTTCGGCTTGACCGTTTCGCCACGTATGCGTGAACCAGGTGATTACCTGATTGAGCGTGCCTTCGTCGAGAAGTAAGCCTGCCGTCATCAAAAGCCCGCTCATGGCGGGCTTTTTTATGCGCGCTATTCCAGCGCTAAGGCGCTGTGCGCACGGTTGCCGCCTTTCTGCTTGGCTTGGTACATGGCGTTGTCGGCATGTTGCAGCAGTTGCTGCTCGTCCTGGGCGTGCTGGGGGTACAGGGCGATGCCGATGCTGGGCAGGACGGTCTGGCTCTGGCCACACACTTCAAAGGGTTGATTGAGGCTCTGGCGGATTTTCTCGGCTACCACGCTGGCGTGATCGGTCGAGTGAAAGTCTTCTAACAGCACGACGAACTCGTCCCCGGCAAAGCGTGCCACCGTATCGGACTCGCGCAGGCACAGCTGGATACGTTGAGCGACACCCTGCAGCAGTTGATCGCCTGCAGCATGACCGAAGCTGTCGTTGACCTGCTTGAACTTGTCCAGGTCAAGGAACAGCAGCGCGACCTGCGACTGCTCACGACGTGCGCGGGCCAAGGCTGTGTGAAGGCGGTCACGCAGGAGTTCGCGATTGGGCAGTCGGGTGAGTTGGTCGTACTGCGCCATAAACTGCAGCCGGCTGAGCATTTGCTGGCGCTCAATGGCCGCAGCCACCTGGGTCGAGACGAATTGCAGTAATTCCTGATCACGTTCGCTGTAGCGGGTGGAGGCGCTGCTTTGCACCAGCAGTGCGCCGATGATGCCTCTGTGTGAGTGCAGCGGCACGCCCAGCCAGCTGTGTGGCGATTCAGGTTGCGGCCGGCTGGCACTGGGTAACAGCAAAGTGTTGCCGCTGCGAATGACCTGGGCACTCAACGTGACGGCATTCAGCGGCGAATCAGTCAACGGAATGGGAAGGGGTTCGGCAGGGTAGGGGAAGCTTAATTCGTCGTTTTGTTCGTCATACAAGGCGACGGAAAAGCTCAGGGTTGGCAACAGTTCGCCAATAATCTGATGCACCTGCTGAAAGAGGCCAAGCAGGTCCTTGGCCGAATGAGCGGCTTCGGAAATGCCATAAAGCGCGGTCAGCAGGGCTTCGCTGCGCTTACGCTCGGTGATGTCGTGGGCCACGGCGACGCGCACCTGATCATCTTCTGACCAGCGTGCAGACCAGAGGATATGGACAGTGCTGCCATCCTTGCGCAGGTAACGGTTTTCAAACTGTGGTTTATGCACCCCGGCCATTACTTCCTTTGCCGCCAGCAGGGTTTTGGCGCGGTCTTCGGGGTGGACCATTTCGATCATCACCTGGCCGATCATTTCTTCTGCGCTGTAGCCGAAAATGCGCTGGCAGGCCGCACTGACAAAAACAAAGCGGCCGCGTTTGTCGACCACGCAGATGGCGTCGAGCAGCAGATCGACAAGGTTTTCGGTCGGCGCGTAGGTGCTGGCTTTCATGCGTTCACAGTGTGTCGATGTGTGATGACGGTTTATCGGGCCGCTTACTGGCGCTTTGGCAGCATGACCCTTGCACTCACCATACCCGCAAGGCGTTGAACAGTGCACGTCTGTTTGTCGCCTGCAGGGCTTTGCCGATCACTGCTGACGGGCGTCTACTCAGTGTAGAACGCCGTGACGACGGCGTACTGCCTGTTATTGCGTGCTGCTGAAGCGCTGCCCGGAGACGGCCGGATGGTAGATCGGCTGTACCTTGTTACCGGCGGGGTCGAGCAGGTGGAAGCTGTGCGCGCCGTCACCATGGGCGAAGGGGCGGTCAAGCAGGGTCACGCCGTATGCCTTGAAGTAGGCGTACCAGGCGTGCAGCTCATCGATGCTGTCGACGATAAAGCCGTAGTGATCCACCGCCTGCTCGCCGCTGCTGGGCACAGAAGCGCGACCCAGGGACAGGTTGTCATTGCCGCAGGTCAGGTAGACCAGGTCTGGATTGGCGCGGTGCAGCACCTGCATGCCGAGAATATCCACGTAGAAGCGTTCGCAGGCTTCTAAGTCAGGGACCAGCAGGGCGATATGGCGCAAGCCATTGAGGCGACCGGGGCGTTCGAGCATGGTGAGTATCCTATTTTGTATACATTTATCTGGTAAATATAAGACAAAATAACTGATCAGCCTATGTGCGAGTGTGGGCTGGCGCGAGCTGGGTCAGCCGGCGGGTACGACTTCCAGCACGCAAATGCTGCCAGGCTGCGGGTAGTGCCAGTGCACATCGACATCCCAGAAGCAAGCGCCATAGCGGCGTTCCGGGCTGGGCTGCTGATAGGCGGGGCGCGGGTCCTGGGCCAGGCATTGCTCGATCAACTCGACCAGCGGCTCATTCAGGCGCTGCCCATGTTGGTTTGCCTGGATCAGTGCACTGTCCTGCCAGCTGACTTCGATCAGCGCCGGCGCGCTGTTGGCGATGCGGTTGTAGGCTCCGGCGACGCTGTCGGCATAGGGCACGTAGGGTTTGATATCCAGCACCGGGGTGCCGTCGAGTAGGTCGATACCGGACAGCCACAGTTTTCCAGCTTCGACCTTGTCCAGTTTGACCACCGACTGGCCGATGCCATTGGGCCGGTGGGTGGCGCGGGTGCTGAATACGCCGACCGACTGATTGCCGCCCAGGCGCGGCGGGCGCACCTTCAGGCGCGGCTTGTCTTCCAGCGCCTGGTGAAACAGAAACAGCAGCCAGACATGGCTGACCTGCTCCAATCCCTGCACTGCATCGCCGTTATCGAAGGGCGCGACCAGCTCCAGTACGCCACGGGCCGCCGGGGCCAATTGCGGCTGACGGGGAATGGCGAACTTCTCCTTGAAGCAGGAGCGGACAAAACCGATGGGCGAAACCGAGTAGGGCATGGCGGCGTGATCGAGTGAAAACGCCGCCATAGTACCTGACTAGAGGTGAAAACCGCCGTCGATGGGGATGATCGCACCGGTCATGTAGGCCCCGGCCGTGCTGGCCAGGCTGATCGCCAGAGCGGCCATTTCCTCTTCACGGCCCCAGCGCTGCATCGGGATCAGTGCGGTGTCTTCGGCCATGGCGGCCTCGTCGGTGGCGATATGCTGAGTCATCTTGCTCGGGAAGCGCCCCGGCGCGATGACGTTGACGTTGATATGTTGGCCGACCAGTTCGCGGGCCAACATGCGCGACAGCTGATGCAGCGCCGCCTTGCTCGGGCCATAGGCGTAGGCGTCTTCGCCGTGGGAGGTGATGCCGGCGACCGAGCCGATATTGATCACTCGTGCCGGATTAGCCGCGCTACCGGCCTTGCGCAGCAGCGGCAGCAATTGCTGGATGCAGCTGAACACCGAAGTCACATTGAGCTGCATGACCTTTTCCCAGCCCTTGGCCGGATAGCTTTCTAGCGGCGCGCCCCAGGTGGTGCCGGCGTTATTGACCAGGATATCCAGGCTGCCGATTGTGCCGGTCAATTGCTCGGCCAACACGTGCACGCCTTCCTCGCTGGCCAGGTTGGCGGCCATGCCGTGGCAGGTGCCAAAGGCTGATAGTTCGGCAGCGGTTTGTGCGCAGGCTTCGCCGTCACGGGCGCAAACGTAGACCGTGGCGCCGGCTTCGACAAAGGCTTTGGCTATCATTTTGCCGATGCCGCGGGTGCCACCGGTAACCAGGGCGGTGCGGCCTTGCAGGCTGAAGTAGGGGTGCATGGCGAATCCTTTTAACGGATGAGTGCCACTACCCTAATCATCTGACCGCGCCATGGCAGTCATCATTGCCCGTGGAAATAAGCTGCCATGCGGGCAGGCATGGCAGCGAGGCGTTGGGACTCAGCCGCGAACGCGCAGGGTTAGACCCTTAAGGAAGTTGCGCAGGAACTGGTCGCCGCAGGTGCGGTAGTTGCTGTGGCCGAATTTGCGGAACAGCGCGCTCATCTCTGGCTTGGAAACCGGGCAGTCGACGCTGTTCATGATCGTGTGCATGTCATCTTCTTTCAGCTCGAAGGCCACGCGCAGTTTCTTCAACACCATGTTGTTGGTGACGGGCAGCTCCAGCGGCTGAGCGGGGCGGCTGTCATCCTTGCCGCGCTTGAAGAACACCAGACCGTCGAGGAAATGTGCCATCAGCTCGTCGTCGCATGGGGTAAAGCCTTCTTCGTCTTCCTTCTTGAGCATGGCCGCGAGGTCGCTGGGAGCAACCTGTTTGCCGCTGAGCTTAATGATGTCGACCATCTGCGCGTCGCTGATGTCGAGGGTGTAGCGCAGGCTGCGCAGTACGTCGTTGTTAAGCATGGAAAGGTCCTGAAAAGGCGGCGGCCAAGGCAGCCGTTAAAAAATGATTAGAAGCGTTCTTTGCCGGCCAGGTAGCGCCATTGCCCAGGCTGAACCTTGGCCATCGACACACCGCCGATACGGATGCGCTTCATACCCAGCACTTTGAGGTCGACGCTGTTGCACATGAACACGATCTGTCCGGGCAGCGGGTTCTTCAAAGCGAAGCGTAGGCGGGTTTCGTTCTGCCAGCTGACCTTGCAGGGTGGCAAGGCCACGCCATTAAAAGTCAGGCCGTGTGCCAGGCGTTTGAGCTGACTTGCACTCAGGGTGCCGACGACTTCGACCACATATTCCTGCTCCAGTTTGCTCAGGTCTTCCTTGAGCTTGCGCTCGATGCGCCAATCCTGGGTCAGTACATGCAGGCCATCTGCGCCAGCTTGCAGCGGTGCACAGTTGATCAGACGGGCGAAATGGTCTTTTAACGGGCGAATCCCCGAACTGTCTTCCGGCCAGTGATTGGCCGAGCTGATGCCTTCCACTGCGCGTTCCGGGTTATGCCCATTGGGCACATTCAGAAGCAAGGTGACCGGCTCGATCGGCGCCAGGACGGCATTGGGCAGCAGTTCCACGCGCTGTTCAGCGACTTTGAACTGGGGCTCTTCTACGACCACACCATCCACCGTGACCCAGCCGCCTTCGATGTAGAGTTCGGCCTCGCGGCGCGAACAGCCAATCACTTCGATCAGGCGTTTGGACAGGCGAATGGGGTCAGTCATAAAAGCGGTCATCGGCAAAAAAAGGGCCGCCATTGTAACCGGACAGGCCCCCGGTGCACGGAACATCGGGCGAACGGCGGCGATAAAAGCTGTTGTCAGTATTGAGGCAGAGACAGGCAGGCAGGGTTGGCTTTGTCTTCGGCAATAAAAAACCGCTCCGAAGAGCGGTTTTTTCAGCGAGGTAGCGCTTAACCGCCCAGATAGGCGTCGCGTACCTTTGGATCGTTCAGCAGTTGTTCACCGCTGCCTTGCATGACGATCCGGCCGTTCTCCAGGACATAGCCACGGTCGGCCAGCTTGAGCGCCTGGTTGGCGTTCTGCTCAACCAGGAACACCGTCACACCGTCCTTGCGCAGCTGTTCGATGATGTCGAAGATCTGTTGGATGATGATCGGTGCCAGACCCAGCGACGGCTCATCGAGCAGCAGCAGTTTGGGCTTACTCATCAGCGCGCGGCCGATGGCGAGCATCTGCTGCTCACCGCCGGACATGGTGCCGGCGCGCTGGGCAAAGCGTTCCTTCAGGCGCGGGAACAGGTGCAGGACCTTGTCCAGCTGTTCCTGATTGTCGGCCTTGCTGCCGAAGAAGCCGCCCATCACCAGGTTTTCTTCCACGGTCAGGCGGGAGAACACCCGGCGACCTTCCGGCACCACGGCAATGCTCTTGCGCATGATGCTTGGAGTGTCCTGGCCGATCAGCTCTTCACCCTGGTAGCGGATGCTGCCACTGCTCGCCTGGGGCGAGCCGCAGAGGGTCATCAGCAGGGTCGACTTGCCGGCACCGTTGGCGCCGATCAGGGTGACAATCTCACCCTGACGGACTTCGACGTTGACGTCATGCAGCGCCTGAATCTTGCCGTAGAAGGTGGAAACGTTCTCGAAATACAGCATCACGCTTCCCCCAGGTAGGCTTTGATCACGTCCGGGTTGGCGCGGATCTGTTCCGGCGTGCCGTCCGCCAGGGGCGTGCCCTGGTTGATCACGTAGATGTGGTCGGAAATGCTCATGACCAGCTTCATGTCGTGCTCAATCAGCAGCACGGTGACGTTGTGCTGGTCGCTGAGCACGCGGATCAGCGCCTTGAGGTCGTCGGTCTCGCGCGGGTTGAGGCCAGCGGCTGGCTCGTCGAGCATCAGGATGCTCGGGCGGGTCATCATGCAGCGGGCGATTTCCAGGCGACGTTGCTGACCGTAGGCCAGGGTGCCGGCCGTACGGTTGGCAAACTCAGTCAGGTTGACCTGATCCAGCCAGTGCGCGGCAAACTCCATGGCTTCACGTTCGCTCTTACGAAACGCCGGGGTCTTCAGCAGGCCCGCCAAGTAGTTGGTGTTGAGGTGGCGGTGCTGAGCGACCAGCAGGTTTTCCACCGCGGTCATGTCCTTGAACAGACGCACGTTCTGGAACGTGCGCACCACGCCTTTGCGGGCGATCTTGTGGCCAGGCAGGCCTTCGATCTGCTCGCCATTGAGGCGGATGCTGCCGCTGGTAGGCTGATAGAAGCCGGTCAGACAGTTGAATACGGTGGTCTTGCCGGCGCCGTTTGGGCCGATCATCGACACAACCTGTTTTTCCTTGACCTGCAGGTTCACCCCGTTGACGGCCAGCAGGCCGCCGAAGCGCATGGACAGGCCGCTTACTTCCAGGATCGGGCGGCTCATTGCTTCAGCTCCAGGTGCGGACGTTGCATGGGCAGCAGGCCCTGCGGACGCCAAATCATCATCAATACCATCAGCGCGCCGAACATCAGCATGCGGTATTCGTTGAATTCACGTGCCAGCTCCGGCAGTAGAATCATCACGATGGCAGCCAGAATGATGCCCAGCTGCGAGCCCATACCACCCAGTACGACGATAGCGAGAATGATCGCCGATTCGATAAAGGTGAACGACTGTGGGCTGACCAAGCCCTGGCGCGCGGCGAAGAAGCTACCGGCGAAACCTGCGAAGCACGCACCGATGGTGAAGGCCGAGAGCTTGATCGCGGTAGGGTTCATGCCCAGGGCGCGGCATGCAATTTCGTCTTCACGCAGCGCTTCCCACGCGCGGCCGATTGGCATGCGCAGCAGGCGGTTGATCACGAACAGGGTCAACAGCACCAGCAGCAGGGCGATCAGGTAGAGGAAGATCACCTTGTTGATCGAGTTGTAAGCCACCCCGAAGTACTCGTGGAAGGTCTGCATGCCTTCAGCGGCCTTGCGGTCGAACGAAAGGCCAAACAGCGTTGGCTTGGGGATCGAGCCGATGCCATTCGGGCCACCGGTCAGCCAGGTCATGTTGTTCAGCAGGATGCGGATGATTTCGCCAAAACCCAGGGTCACGATGGCCAGGTAGTCGCCGCGCAGGCGCAGCACCGGGAAACCCAGGATAAAGCCGAAGAACGCCGCCATCAGGCCGGCAATCGGCAGGCAGATCCAGAAGCTCAGGCCGAAGTAGAACGACAGCAGCGCGTAGCTGTAAGCGCCCACGGCGTAGAAGGCCACGTAGCCGAGGTCGAGCAGGCCGGCCAGACCGACCACGATGTTCAGGCCGAGGCCGAGCATCACGTAGATCAGGATCAGCGTGGCGATATCCACCGCACCGCGCGAGCCGAAGAACGGCCAGGCCAGCGCGACGACGATCAGGCCGAGGACGATCCAGCGCTGGGTCGAAGGCAGGGTGAGGAACTCGCTGGCTTTGCCCGGCATGCTGGGCAGCTTGGGTGCATTGCTCCAGGCGGCGCTCAGGTGGTTGCGGAACAGTTGCCAGAAGAACATGGCAATCGAGCAGCCGAAGATGGTCCACAGCACGGCTGGGCTGGCGCCTTGCACTTCGAGCTTGATGCCGACAGTGGAGAGCTTCAGACCGATAACCGGGTAGGCCACGGCCAGCACCAGCAAGGCGCTGAAGATCGCGGTTCTGAGGTTTTGGGTAATGGAGGTCTTCATACTTTTTCAACCTCCGGACGGCCGAGAATACCGGTTGGGCGGAACAGCAGCACCAGTACCAGCAGGCTGAAGGCCACCACGTCCTTGTACTGGTCGCCGAAGATATCGGCACCAAAAGCTTCGGCCACACCCAGCAGCAGGCCACCGAGTACCGCTCCGGGAATGCTGCCGATACCGCCGAGTACCGCTGCGGTGAAGGCCTTGATCCCGGCGAGGAAACCCAGGTGTGGGTTGATGACACCGTATTGCATGCCCAGCAGCACGGCAGCGATGGCAGCCAGTGCGGCGCCGATGACGAAGGTCAGGGCAATGATGTTGTTGGTGTTGATGCCCAGCAGGTTGGCCATCTTGATGTCTTCAGCGCAGGCGCGGCAGGCGCGACCCAGGCGCGAACGGGAGATAAACAGCGTCAGGCCGACCATGACAAAGAAGGTGACGACGAAAATCAGTACCTGCATATAGGAAATCACCACGCCATTCATGGCGCTTTCGCCGAAGACGAAGTTGCCTGGTAGCAGGTTGGGGATCGATTTGTCCTTGGAGTCCTGCGCCAGGAGCACCTGGTTCTGCAGGAAGATCGACATGCCGATGGCGGAGATCAGCGGAATCAGACGGTTGCCGCCGCGCAGAGGGCGGTAGGCGACCCGTTCGATGCTGTAGCCATAGGCGCTGGCGACAATGATGCTGGCGGCAAAGGCCGCAATCATCACGATGGGTAAACTGTCCAGGCCATACATGGCCAGGCCGGCGACCACAATGAAGGCTACGTACGAGCCAATCATGTAAACCTCGCCGTGGGCGAAGTTGATCATGCCGATAATGCCGTAAACCATGGTGTAGCCGATGGCGATCAAGGCATAGGTGCTGCCAACGGTCAGACCGTTAACCAGCTGTTGCAGGTAGTGATAAAGATCAGGCATTGCCTAACTCCTGGGTTGTCACGCAAGGCAGCGCTTTTGGCGCAGCATGCAACCGGAATTCTTCTAATAAACAAAACCCACTGCCGAAGCAGTGGGTTTTGGGTTCAGGCTAAGAGCTTACTTGGCTTCGGACTTGGTGCCGTCCTGGTGCCATTCGTAGACGACGAAGCTGAAGTCTTTCAGATCGCCCTTCTCGTCGAAGGCCAGGGTGCCAGTTGGGGTGTCGAAGCTGTTGGCGCGCAGGGCTGCGGCCACTTTAGCGGTGTCGGTGTCGCCAGCCTTGGTGATGCCTTCGGCGATCACTTGTACCGCGGCGTAAGCCGGGAACACGAACGGACCGCTGGAGTCTTCGTTTTTGGCTTTGAACGCATCAACCAGCGCCTTGTTGCGTGGGTCCTGGTCGAACGACTTCGGCAGAGTAACCAGCAGGCCTTCGGAAGCTGGGCCAGCGATGGCCGAGATTTCCTTGTTGCCAACGCCTTCTGGGCCCATGAACTTGGCGCTCAGACCTTTCTCAGCCGACTGACGCAGCAGCAGGCCCAGCTCTGGGTGGTAGCCACCGTAGTAGATGAAGTCCACACCGGCTTGCTTGAGCTTGGCGATCATTGCGGAGAAGTCCTTGTCGCCGGCGTTGATGCCTTCGAACATAACGACTTTGGTGCCTTTGCTTTCCAAGGTCTGCTTGACCGCGGTAGCAATGCCTTCACCGTACTGCTGCTTGTCGTGGATCACGGCAACCGCTTTCGGCTTGACGTGGTCAGCGATGAAGTTGCCAGCGGTTGGGCCTTGCAGGCTGTCCAGACCGATGGTGCGGAACACCAGCTCGTAACCGCGAGCGGTGATGTCCGGGCTGGTGGAAGCCGCGGTGACCATCAGGATGCCTTCGTCTTCGTAGATGTCGGACGCTGGCTGGGTGGAGCTGGAGCACAGGTGGCCAACTACGAATTTAACTTCGTCGTTGACGATTTTGTTAGCAACGGCAACGGCTTGCTTTGGATCGCAGGCGTCGTCATAGACCACGCCTTCGAGCATTGCGCCGTTCACCCCGCCGGCCTTGTTGATCTGCTCGATAGCCATTTTGGCACCGATGAACTGCATTTCACCGTATTGCGCGACGGCGCCGGTGACTGGGCCTGCCAGGCCAATCTTGATGGTGTCAGCCGCTACCGAGTAGCTGGCAACGCCAGCCATGGCCATGGCGGCAAACAGTTTGGAAATCTGCTTAGTAGCCTTGTTCATAGTGCTCCACTCTTATTGGTTTTGATTGTTGTAGTTCTGGCGGCCAAAGCTGCAGAACCGGGTTGTTCCCCCGGTCATCCCCCCGGCAACTGTACCGGTGCAGTGTAGAGCGCGGCTTTGCGGCTTGAAAAGCGGCTTGCTGGGGGCAAAACCCTGAGGTGTCGCTTTAACGCAATAAACGTATAGAAAAACGGCGTGTCTTGATCACCGTTGGCAACGTCGCGAACAGCGTTGCGAATTTGCCAGCGGGCTGGTCGACGCTATCATGGCGGCCGATTAAAAAAGCGGTCACCAATGACAGGGCAATCCATGACAGAACAACCTAGCACCCTCTATGCCAAGCTGCTTGGTGAAACTGCAGCTATTACCTGGCAGGAGCTGCAACCTTTCTTCGCCCGTGGCGCCTTGCTGCTGGTCGACGGCACTCAGGATCTGATCGAAGTGGCGCAGGCTGTGGCGCAGAACGATCAGGAAAAAGTCGCCGCCTGGCTGGCCGCAGGTATCTTGAGTAAGGCTGACGACAGCCGCGCCGAAGACCTGCTAACCCGCGATCCAGAGCTGTGGGCGGTGGTAGTGGCGCCCTGGGTGCTGGCGCAGGAACGCATTGAGCGCGCGCCGCTGCACTGATCTGGCGCGCGTATCACGCTTTATCCAGAGCAACTATGCTGGCAGCACCATGGACTGATTGCAGGAGCTGCCAGCATGTTTGAACCCGGACATTTGCATCGCGCCAATACCTTGGCCACGACTGAGGCGCCGCTGTTTAGTGTCGACTTGCATTACGAAGTACGCCAGGACCCGACCGAAGGCCCGATGTTGCACATGCGCATGCATGGTCAGGTGGAGGGTAAAGCGTTTGAGGAAATCTTCGAACTGCACCGCGATACCGCCTTCAACTTCGCCAGCGTGGCCACGCGCCTGGCGCACAAGCATGGTTTGCCGACCAACAGCAGCCTGATCATGCGCAGCCACGCCGAGTACGACCTGATGTTCGAAGACATCCGCGCCAAGCTCGGCGCGCAGAGCGGCGAGCCGGTCAACCTCGATCATCTGGAAAAAGACGGCCTGTAGGCCTGTTGCTCGGGCGTTGACTGGCGGGACAGGTTCCGCAGCCACTAGGTTAAGATGGCGACCATCAATGAGTCGGAGTCTGCCTATGTCCACCTCCCTTCCTGCTTTGGCATTTGCTGGTATTGGCCTGATGGGTCTGCCTATGACCCAGCGCTTGTTGGCCGCTGGTTATCCGCTGAGCGTGTGGAACCGTTCCTCTGATAAGTGCGCGCCACTGCAAGCGTTGGGCGCGCAGGTGATTGCCAGCCCGGCGCTGCTCTGTGCTCGGGCCGATATCGTCATGCTTTGCCTGGCCAATACCGAGGTGGTGCGCGAGGTGGTGTTTGGCCCTGGCGGCATCGCGGAAATGGCCAAGCCCGGACAGGTGTTGGTGGACTTCTCTAGTCTGGAACCGGCCGCCACCCGTGAGATGGCAGCTGAGTTGCACGCCCGTTGCGGCATGCACTGGGTCGATGCGCCCGTGTCCGGCGGCACGCCGGGTGCGGCCAATGGCACGCTGGCAATCATGGCCGGAGGGCGGGTTGAGGACATTGAACGCGTTAGGCCGATTCTCGCGAATCTGGGACAGCGCCTGACACGCATGGGTGATGTCGGTGCGGGCCAGGTAACCAAAGTGTGCAACCAGATGATCGTCGCCTGTAACGCGTTGGTGATCGCCGAAGTGGTGGCCCTGGCCGAGCAGGCAGGGGTTGATGCCAGCTTGATTGCACCGGCGCTGGCCGGCGGTTTTGCCGATTCCAAACCGCTGCAGATTCTCGCGCCGCAGATGGCCGAGAGTCAGTTCGAGCCGGTTAAATGGCATGTGCGCACTTTGCTCAAGGATCTCGACACGTCGGTCAAACTGTCGCAGCAGGTCGGCTCTGCTACACCGCTCAGCGGTCTGGCCGCGCAGCTTATGCGCCAACACGGCAGCCAGGGCAATCTGGAGCGTGACCCGGCGACGCTGGTGCAGCTGTATCGTGCGCAGCAGCCTCAAGAGCCACAGTCATGAAGATCGCGGCCAACCTGTCGCTGCTGTTTACTGAGCTGCCGCTTATCGAACGAGTGGTGGCTGCCTCTGCAGCAGGCTTTGATGGCGTGGAATTCCAGTTTCCCTATGAGTTACCGGCTATTTGCCTGAAAGAGGCGCTGGAGGCTGCGGGCATGCCGCTGCGGCTGATCAACCTGCCCGCCGGTGACCTGATGAGCGGCGGCCCCGGCTTGGCCGCTGTGCCTTCGCGACAGACCGAGTTTGATGCCGCGTTGCAGCAGGCATTGAGTTATGCCGCGATGGTGCGTCCGGCGTTGGTCAATGTGTTGCCGGGTCGCCTGGCTGAGGGCGTTGAGCCTGAGCAGGCGTTGGCCTGTTTGATCGCTAACCTGAGCAAGACCGCCGAAGCTTTTCAGCTATTGGGGATCGGCGTGGTGGTAGAAGCGATCAATCCGCTGGATATGCCCGGCTTTCTGATCAATACCCCGGCACAACTGGATGAGTTGCTCAGGGCTGTGGGTCATCCCAATCTGGCGGCGCAGTACGACCTCTACCATATGGCGCGGCAGGGCCTGGATATACAGGCTGGTATCGCGCTGTTGGCAGGGCGTATCGGCCATGTGCAGTTTGCCGATTACCCCGGACGCGGTGCGCCGGGCAGCGGCGAGTTGCAGTTCGCGCCGTTGCTCAAGGCTTTGCGTGACGGTGGGTATCAGGGCTGGCTGGCAGCGGAGTACCGACCGGGAGAGGCCAGCACCCAGGCCAGCCTGAACTGGTTGAGTGAGTGGCGAGCAATGCTCGTCTGAATGAGGCGCCTGTTTTTCGCAGCGACTGCAGCGAAAAACAGGCGCTTCGGCCTTACTCTTGCGGATCTTCTTGGTACTTATTGAGCGAGATAACCCGAGTCTTGCCGATGCGGTGACGGTAGATCTCGCGCAGGTACTTGATCGCCTTTTTCACGCTTTCACGGGACAGGCGGATATCGTTGATCGAAACGAATTTATCCTGATCGTGGATCAACTCGCGGTACTTCTTCTCATACATCGGCTTGATCGCGTACCAGTTGGTATCGAGGATTTTCGCAGGGTTCTCGTACTCGTTAAGCATGGCATCGACCCGCACTTCGTCGAACTCCTCGCTCATGATGAAATCGAGAATGGCGTTGTCCAGGCTTTCATCGAAACGATGCGGGTCGCGGGCGAAGCAGCGCTTGATAAAGGCCACGATCAGCGTCAGGAAATCGTCCGACAGGCACGGGCTCTTGGCGATCAAGGTGGTCAACGACAGGTTGGCCGACGCGCCGATGACCAATGCATAGCGCTTCAATGTGGTGTTAGGGAACAAGCTATTGAGGTGGGTCTTCAGCCGGTTCAGGTCCATGTAGGACAGCTTATAGTCTTTCGGCAGTGAAACGATCGACACCACCGAGGAGCAGTTCTTGAAGAAGTGCAGGTCACTGAGTTTGGCGGCGTTGTAATCGGACTTCTTGTACTCATCCAGCGCTTCGCGATACCGCTTGGACTCGATCGGCAGCAGGCTGATGCCCTCAATGGCCTGGGTGACCTTGTTGAAGTGCGGCAGGTCGATGGAACGGAAGAACAGGTCGTCGATATTCAGGCGTGACGGTTCTTTGTCCAGTACGCGGAATTTGTCCAGCGCGGCGGTGCTTTGTTCAGGCACCACTGATTCGGCATACGCCACCGCCACTGGGCCGGCCAAGCTCATAAACAGGTCGTTGGCGTCCAGGCGAATGGTTTCGCCTATGTCGATGCCCGCGCGGCGGAAGTAGTTCTGGTCGTAGTCGGTGGTCACCGCCTGGGCGGTGAGGATGTTGAAGATTTGCTGCGAGATGTACTGGTTGGCGTGACGCTCCATGGCGTTGACGTCGATATTCTGGATATTGCCGTCATCGCTTTCCTCGGCGTAGCGCATGATGTCGTTGGAGATCAGCATCATCGCGTTCCAGGGGCGGATGCGACGCATCACGCTTTCTTCGCTGTTCTCTTCATTGTCGAAGTTGTAGGAGAAATCCCACTCCTCGGCGAGGTACTTACACAGCAGGCGACCGGCGTTGATGTGCAAGGCTTCGGACATCTCGCTGCGTTGGTCGGAGATGTTCGGCAGGATGCAGATGCCGCTGGTGAAGATCGGCTCGAAGACAAAGCTGTGGTCGCGGTTTTCCGGGGTTTCGTCGAAGCTCTTGGTGTCGAAGGTCTTGCTCATGTAGGCGAATTGCTGGGCCAGGCCGAACTCTGAGGCCATGCCCGAGCCGGTGCCGCCGCCGGCGCTGAAAATGTAGAAGTACAGGCGCGACTGGTTGGCCTTGATGCCGCAAGAGTCGATCAGGTAGCTGTGAATAAACTTCCAGTCTTCATTGGTAAAGCGCTGGGTGTCTTTGTTGAGGATGATCTTGGCCAGGTACTGCCCGAGGATCGGCGCGTTACCGGCGCCGCCGGCATGCACCTCAGAGAGGTCCATGATCTTCATCTTGCTGTAGTCGCTGAGGAAACCGCTGGTTTCGCCCTTGCGCGAGAAGCGGATGCGCCCCTCGATGTCCTTGTCCAGATCGCCGAGCATGACCAGTGGCTCGATCAGAAATACTGGCTTGCTGTCCTTGCTCGGTGCCCGCAGCAGGTTGCTGCGAATCCAGCGGGTCGGGCGGAAGTCCTGTTCGGCAACGGTTTTTTCTTCGCTTTTGAATTCGCTCAGGTAGAACTGCCGAGCGTTGTAGACCAGTGAGGCGACATCTAGGGCGATGTTCGAGCCGCAGCGGCCAAGGCCAATCAGGCACACCGATGGGAAATGCTGTACACGTCGGTCGTTCTCTTCGTCATGTGGCGCTGGGGGAAAGACCAGGCTGCGCAAACCGTCGAGGTTGTCGAGGATGCGATCAATGTCGCGCTCGGTGAAATACATGTATTGCTCACCGCTGCTGTCGATGCGCACCGGTACCAGCGGTGCGGGGGGCGGCAACGGTTCAAGCGGGGCCAGCAGCGTATCAGCCAAGCCCGCCAGTGTGGCTTCGGTCGCAGGTGGGGTCACAGCGTCTTTTTTTGTTTTCATTTGGAGACAGTCCGGCGGCTAACGAGGGTGGAGCGGCAAATGGCCACATTTCGCTCAACAGGCTTGTTTGTAGCATGAAAAATGGAAAATCTCGCGGTTTCACATGGTTTTACTTAGGCATATTCGGAGTTTTTCCGATGCACTTTGTGACCTGGGTGCTTGCTCGGGCGCCCATTACCCGGCATACACACCACAAATAGTCACAGACAGCATAGTCGCAAGGCTCTAGATTGCGCCTTCACGTGCTGGATACAGCGGTTGGCCAAGCGTCACCGACTTGCTTCGATAACAACAATAGAGATGGATTCCATGCAGCAGCAGTCCCTTCAAGCGACGAATGCCTGGCGCATTCTGTTCCTGCTTTTTCTCGCCAACCTGTTCAACTTCTTCGACCGCACCATTCCTGCGATCATCATTGAGCCCATCCGTATGGAGTGGAATCTCAGTGACTTGCAGCTGGGCTTGATCGGTACCGCTTTTACCATCGTCTATGCGATTGCCGGCATCCCGCTTGGGCGCATGGCCGATACCGGTGCGCGGCGCAAGATCATGGGTTGGGGCCTGGCGGTCTGGAGTGGCCTGACGGCGGTCAACGGTCTGGCCTGGAACTTCTGGAGCTTCCTGCTGATTCGCATGGGCGTCGGCATTGGCGAGGCCAGCTATGCACCGGCGGCCAACTCGCTGATCGGCGATCTTTTCCCAGCGCACAAACGTGCGCGGGCCATGGGCATCTTTATGCTCGGCCTGCCGATTGGCCTGCTGCTGGCGTTTTTCACCATTGGTGCGATGGTCAAGGCGTTCGACAGCTGGCGTGCCCCCTTCTTTATTGCCGCCGTGCCGGGACTGATCCTCGCGCTGTTTATGTTCTTCATCAAGGAACCCAAACGCGGCGCGGCCGAGCTGGTGCAGTCGCGCACCACGCCGGTGGAAAAACCCCTGCGCAAGGTCATGGCAATCCGCACCTTCTGGTGGCTGGTGATGGCCGGCCTGGCCTTCAACTTCGCCACCTATGCCTGCAACTCGTTCATGGTGCCGATGCTGCAACGCTACTTCCTGATGCCGCTGGAGCAGGCCGCGATGGCCACTGGGGTAATCGTTGGGTTAACCGGCTTGGTCGGCCTGACTCTGGGCGGCTGGCTGGCAGACAAGATCCACCAGCGCTGGCAGACCGGCCGGCTGCTGTTTGCCGCACTGAGCATGTTGATTGCCTCTGTCGCCACGGGCTACGCCCTGCTGGCCGGGCAAATTGAAATCGCTGTGTTCGTGGCGCTGTTCAGCATTGGCTGGCTGTTTGCCTACAACTTCTACACCTGTGTTTACACTGCGATTCAGGATGTGATCGAGCCCCGTCTGCGTGCCACTGCCATGGCGCTGTTCTTCGCCGGGCTGTATCTGCTTGGTGGCGGCCTTGGCCCATTGGCTGTGGGTATGCTGTCGGATCACTACTCCCATGCAGCAATGCTCGCCGCTGGGGCCAGTGAAATGAACGAAACCTTCAAGGCGGTTGGCCTGCATAACGCCATGTATCTGATTCCCGTAGCCTTGATGCTGACCATGGTGGCGCTGTTGCAAGCCTCGCGCTGCTTCGTCGCCGATGCGGCTAAGATGCAGCAGGGTATGACTGAGGCGGTACCTGCCTGACCCAAAAAACAAAAGGCCCGCATCTGCGCGAGCCGTTCGCTTAATCTGTTGAAAACCTAAGGCCCGGTGAAGTACAGGATATCCTCGTATTTCACTGGGCCTTTGGCTAATCCAAGGCGCATAGCCGGTGTTTTCTTGTCCTTACCGCCCTTCA